>DFEE01000001.1 GCA_002368645.1 Bacteroidales bacterium UBA3810 | reverse complement strand
GGTTGCCTGTTGATAGTCGGTGCTGCTGCTGTGTTCTTTATTAAAGAAGGAAAAGAGTAGGTGAAGACTCTCTATATCATAGCAGGTTGTAATGGAGCCGGTAAGACTACGGCTTCCAAAACACTTTTGCCGGAGATATGGGATTGTAAGGAATATGTCAATGCCGATGCGATTGCTTTTGGACTCAGCCCTTACAATAGGGAGGAGATGTCAATCGCTGCGGGTAAGATTATGTTGATGCGGATAGAGGAGTTATTGGAGCAGAATAGCAGTTTCAGTATAGAGACGACACTTTCTACCCGCTCATATGTAAGATTGGTAGATCGTGCTCATGAAAAAGGTTATGTGGTGACGCTTCTGTTCTTCTGGCTCTCAAGTCCCGAGATGGCGATTCAGCGTGTAGCGGCACGCAAAGCCGGTGGCGGGCATGGCATTGATACTGATGTGATAATAAGACGTTATTATGCCGGAATAAAGAATTTTAAGGAGCTCTATAAAGATCGTGTGGATAGTTGGACTTTAGTGGATAACTCGATGAACCCGCGTTGGGTGGTAGCGGATAATAAGGCTATTTACGACCAAGTGACGTATGACCGTATCATGAATCAAGTGGCGGTGAAGTTTAATAATGTACAATAAATATATAATAAGGTATGCCCGATAATGAAAGATATCAACAAGAGCTGCAGAAAGGCTTAAAACTTGCCGAATACCGTTGGCTCAAAGAGAAGGCGATGAAGAATGAAATGGTTACTCAAGGCGATGGCCGTGGCGGCATGAAGGAAGTGCCTGCCCGTGACTTGTTTGTGGAGATTTATCATGAGCCTGTGCCGGCATTTTGATGCGAATATTTATAACTAACATAATTAACAACTTTAAACTAACTAACATGAATTTACTTAAGAAATGTAAAACAGTATTCTTCCTTCTTATGGGTGTTACTGTTGCTCTTGTTTCTTGTAAAGACAAGACGGATTTGTCCGGAACGATGATGGATATCGCGGAAGGCAATTTGGTAAACAAACAATCAAATACCACTGCCTATTCGTATACCGTTGTTGATACGGTTAATTCTGTAACGACTGTGTATGAGTACACGTTGAAACGCGGTACCGAAGGTGCTGACAATACCGGTACCTACAGGGTTGTTGTTTTTAATGGCGCTGACGGAACTTATACCATGTCAACCCGGAATTTTACGTGGACTCGTGGCGAGTTTACCGACCAAAATTTGGCTATTGACCTCACAATTACGTATGAGGATGGTGAGCAAGCTAAGATGAAATGGAGTGCCAATTCCATTGTTGATCCTGAAGGTTTAGCCCATCCTTCCGGCGCACGTGCTGATGTCGTGTATGCTCTCGCGCAGGAGTTCCCGAACCATACGTGGAAATATAGCAAATTGACAGATTTGTACATCGACACCACGTATGATACCATTCCCTACATCGCCTTTGTGCAGAAAACCGGTGTCAAAGTGAGTCGAGAATTTGTCGATTCCGTCAATGCTGTGCTCCAATCAGCTGAGATACAGGAGGCTATAGCATGGTTTAACGATAATTTTGACATCGTTAAAGAGCATGATGCTTCTTTAAGTAAGGTTACATATGATACTGTTCAGGTTAGGAAAATAAATATTCCCCTCACCGGCGGGGATACGACCTATAACTGTGTGTATATGCGTTCGTACAACGATACGATTATTCGTCTTATTCAAGATACCCTTGGTGCAGGTGAAGTAGTAACCTCTTCTTTAATTGTTGAAAGTAACGCAAATACTCCTACGACAGGATATTATGAGTTCTCTGATTGTAAATACGAACGTGCTTATTATGAAGGCGACCTTAGTAAGAAAGAGGTTGTGTCAGATACCGCATATTCTTTCTCTAAATGGACCTTTGGTTACAATGGTACGTTATTTAACAAGAAGTCCTTCTCACTCGTTTACATGACCGATGATAATAAACCATCATCGATTTCTATCAGTGATTTGGATCTCGTCAAAGGAACGCTTAAGATAGGTGATTACAAATATCAGGAGGTTCTTAACTAACTTAACGGCTAAATCTATATTACAATGAAAACGAATACAAACTTTTTACGTACAGCATTAGCCTCAGCCTTCCTATTCGTAGGGATGATAGCTTTTGCGCAGGTTCATGTGACAGGTGTTATTATTGACGCTGCCAATGGTGAAACCATTATTGGTGCTAACGTTGTCGAAGTAGGCACATCCAATGGTACGATTACCGATTTTGACGGTAATTTCGAATTAGATGTTCAGTCCGGTGCCCAATTGGAGTTCTCTTATATGGGTTATAAGACTCAGATTTTGCCTGCTTCCGCTACTATGAAAGTGAAATTGGGTGAAGACACCGAGCAATTGGACGAAGTTGTAGTAGTCGGTTATGGCGTCGTTAAGAAAAATGATGCTACCGGTTCTGTAACGGCTATTAAGCCCGATGAAATGAACAAAGGTTTGAACACCTCCATGCAGGACATGTTGTCCGGTAAGATTGCCGGTGTTAACCTGACCTCCAGTGGTGGTACTCCTGGTTCGGCGCCGACTATCCGTATCCGTGGTGGATCGTCTCTGTCAGCATCCAATGACCCGTTGATTATTATTGATGGTTTGGCTATGGATAATGATGGCGTTAAGGGTGCTTCCAACGGTTTCGCAATGGTTAACCCGAACGATATTGAGTCCATGACTGTTTTGAAAGACGCTTCTGCGACTGCCATCTATGGTTCTCGTGCATCCAACGGTGTTATTATCATTACGACCAAAAAAGGTGCTACCGGTTCAAAACCCAAGTTCCAATACGATGGTAATGTCTCTATCGGTACGCTCACCAATCGCATGCAAGTGATGACCGGTGACCAACTCCGTATGTATGCTACTGCGCTCGGGCATAACGCAGCGCAACTCTCTAAAATCGGTACTGCCAATACGAACTGGCAAGACTATATTTTCCAAGTAGCCCCCGGTACAGACCATAACTTCTCTATCACCGGTGGTACGAAGCATATGCCTTACCGTTTCTCACTCGGTTATACCTATCAAGACGGTACTATTAAGACCTCTAATATGCAACGTGTAACCGCTGCTGTCAGCTTAAGCCCGACCTTCTTGGACAAGCATTTGAGTTTTAACCTCAATGCGAAGGGTATGTATAGCTACAACCGTTATAGTGCTGATGTAGTCGGCTCTGCTTTAGCTATTGACCCGACTCACGATGTTTATTTCAACGAAGCCAGTGCTGCTCAAGCAGGTTTGGGCACCGCTACTCTCACCGCTCTTGAGCAAGCCAATCGTACCTATGGTGGTTATTGGCAAGGTGGCATCGGCTCGGCAGAATATTTTGATCCCGAATGGACGACCAGTTCCACCAATACGACCGGTAACCCCTTGGCACAGTTGATGGGCAAAAATGACCGTGCTCATTCCGGTTCTTTTGTAGGTAACTTGGAGGCTGATTATAAGATTCATGGTTTTGAGGACCTCCGCCTGCATGCTAATTTCGGTGCTAACTACTCTTATGGTAAGCAATGGACTACTATCCAGCCTTGGCTCCCGGGTTCATATTATTATGGCACTGAGAGTTGGTCCGATCAGTCCAAGTACAATATCCTCTTTACGGCATATATCCAATACTATAAAGACTTTAATGAGAATCATCACTTCGATATTATGGCAGGTTATGACTGGCAGCATTTCAGAAGAGACGAGCAGTCCTACAGTGATGGTTTCTATCGCCCAACGACGACGTTGGTTGATGAGAACGGTGTTTCTCTCGCCGGTAAACCTTATGCAAACTGGCACTCTGAGACAAGCTTCAAGACCGAGAACTATCTTGTATCTTTCTATGGTCGTGCTAATTATATCGCCCTTAACCGCTATATGATTACCGCTACTGTCCGCGGTGACGGTTCTTCACGTTTCGCTAAGGATCACCGTTGGGGCGTATTCCCATCTGTTGCTTTAGGTTGGAAGATTAAGGAAGAGCCTTGGATGCAAGAGGCTCACTGGATTTCCGAGTTGAAGCTCCGTGCCGGTTATGGTATTACCGGTCAGCAAGACATTAAGCAAGGTGACTATCCTTTCCTCGCTACGTATGTGGATAACCAAGGTAATACGCATGCTTACTATCCCGCAGTAAATGGGACGCCTACCGGCACAATTAGACCTAATGCTTATAACGAAAAACTGACTTGGGAGAAGACTACGACCTATAATGTCGGTCTTGATTATGGATTCTTAAAGGGTCGAATTACCGGTGCATTTGATTACTACTACCGTATCACCAATGACCTGATTAATAACGAGACCTATATCGCGGTAGGTACTAACTTTAGTAATAAGGTTGTTTCCAATATCGGTTCTCTTACCAACCAAGGTGTTGAATTCTCGGTTAATGCAGTTGCAATTGACCGCAAACACTTCCGCTGGGATATTGGCTACAACGTAGGTTGGAACCAAAATAGGATTACCAAACTCAATACCGGTGCGTATGACTCTATCCCTGTTCCGACGGGTGAAGGAATTGCTTATGGTACCGGTAATAATGTTCAAGTACATAAGATTAATGAAGCAGCTTATTCTTTCTATGTGTATGAGACCTATAGAGACGCGAACGGTGTTTATCAGTTCCGCGATCGTAATGGGGATAGCAAAATCGATGAAGGCGATAAGTATATCTACCACAAATCCAGTCCGGATGTAACGATGGGTCTCAATATGAAGTTCCAATTCTACAACTTCGATATCGGTTTCAACCTCCGTGCTTCTATTGGTAACTATGTTTATAATAGTGTCTTAATGAGTAATGCTATTAACAATGTCACTTCTATTACCGACCTTTCCGGTACGTATCGCAATGTGATGATTAATAGCTTTAATCTCTGGTATAATGACGGCTTTACGAACAACAATCCTGCCAGCAATATCACTTCGGCAACCTATCCGTGGTCTGATCGCTTTGTTGAGAATGCTTCGTTCCTCCGCTGCGATAACATCACTTTGGGTTATAGCTTTACCAAGAATCCGAGTGTCAAGGCGCGTATTTACGCTACGGTGCAAAACCCGTTTGTTATCTCCGGTTATTCCGGACTTGACCCCGAAATCTTCAGCGGTGTAGATAACAATATCTATCCGCGTTGCTTGACGACTATCGTTGGTGCGAGTGTATCATTCTAAATTATAGGAGATTAATAAATTATGAAAACCAATATTTTTAAATCCATTATTTTAGGAGTGGCTTTTGTCGGGCTTACCGCTTGTGTGCAAAGTTTGGATGTTACTCCTATTGACCCCAATAC
Organism: Bacteroidales bacterium UBA3810; assembly: GCA_002368645.1. Classification (GTDB taxonomy): domain Bacteria; phylum Bacteroidota; class Bacteroidia; order Bacteroidales; family Paludibacteraceae; genus Colicola. The sequence continues at coordinate 717 of DFEE01000001.1, read as the reverse complement.
TTCGACTAAGGCTGATACCGCAGCACTGTTCAACAAGTGCTATGCCACCCTTGGTTTGACCGGTCAGCAAGGTCCTGCCGGCAATGGTGATGTAGCCGGAGTTGATGAAGGTTTCTCTTCGCTATTCCGTATGGTATTGAATCTGAATGAGTTTACATCCGATGGTTGCTGGTGGATCTGGTATAATGACCCGGGTGTTAACCAGTTGTACAACCTCTCTTGGACGCCGGATAATGATATGGTAGAGGCACTCTATTACCGCCTGTATATCAATATCCGTATCTATAACCTATTTATAGATTCTTATCAAGATGTAGAGAATTGGAAACAACAAGTTGCAGAAGTACGTTGGTTAAGGGCGCTGAACTATTATTACCTCTTGGATATGTTCCAAGATGTGCCTTTCAGCATTGAGCTGTCGAATGACCTGCCGAAGCAGATTGCCCGTAAAGACCTTTATGCTTGGCTCTGTGGTGAGTTGAATGAGTTGAAGACATTACTTCCTGCTACCAAGGCCAATGAATATCGCGTGGATAAAACGGCTGCTGATTTCTTGCTGATGCGTACTTTCCTCAATGCGGAGGTATATACCGGTACTGCTCAATGGGACTCTGCTGCTTACTATGCGCAACAGGTGATGGACGCCTATGAGCTTTCGCCTAACTATGCTGAGATGTTCATGGGTGACAATAGTGCCTATCGTGGTAATGCGTCTGC
>DFEE01000012.1 GCA_002368645.1 Bacteroidales bacterium UBA3810 | reverse complement strand
TGCGAGGAGTATATCGCGGAGTTTATTGATGTTTGCAGAGAAACTAATTGTGCGTATCAAATCCTCCTATTAAATATGGCTCGGGATACTACAGGAACTAAGATAGCACTAAATCAGGTCATTAAACAAAGACGCGACGAAAGGCATTTCTGCATCATTACGGACGATTTATACGAAGAGCGTTTTAAGAATATGAAGCCCGTTACAGAACGTTTTATCGTTTCTTTTGGTCATAAAGGAAAAGGGGAATGCAATAAGTTTGATCGTTTTATACAAAGAACACTTCCTGCTGATTATCCTGATGTGCCGGATAATTATGGTACACCAAGTGTTCTATTGTTTCGCAAGGGAGAAGGCTGCCTCGGATTTGTCCCAAATTGGACGGATGACGTACATCTATTCTCTCCCGGACAACGAGATACAATCCGCACAATGTATGCCATTCCCTCTAAAGAATAGCCTCAACCGACTTGGCACCTGCATATAAATCATGTGCAGGTGCCGGATAGTGCAAAGCATTACAACCCAAAATGGCAGGAAATGCATCTTTTATTTGCATAATCCAAATACTTTTTGTATTTTTGTTGGCAAAAACGAGAATATATGAAACACTCTTTTTATTCAACTTTTTTAGTCTTTTCAACACTAATAATGTTCTGTTCCTGTGGATTCCACGGAAAAGCAGAAGATACACAGACTTTTAAAATCATTAATCAAACAAATGATGAGTGGATAATAGATATTGCTGTTAGGTGGTCGGGGCATAATAATTTCAGGGATTCCGCCACGATAACAATCCCCTCATCAAACGAGGATTCTACAAGTATGTATTTCTTATTACATGAGGAAGGTTATTATTGGGGGTATATTGGAACAGTAAATTATTATTATAGAGAATGTACGCCTAAAGCATATTCAAGAATAACCAATACTCGTACACAAGCAAGTTATGAGTGGAAACAGGACCTTTTTGATTTTCCGATTCCTGATATTGAATACCAACAAGAATTACCCCTACGGTGGGATTGCATTGTCAGTGAAGAAGAAACTCCACAGAAAGGGCACCACACATTCCAATGCCTCATTAACGACTCCATTCTCAACGCCGCCCAAACTCAGAGGAATGAATAAATATCACTTCATTGCAATCCGCTCCAATCTTATCAATCGGCAAGTTTGTAATGAGAAAAATTCCATTATTTTCTCAACAGATTACAAAATAACATAAAAAGGCAAAATTATTTGCGTATCTGCAAAATAATGTGTATCTTTGTAGCGAATTTTGATCTTTAATATACTTCTACCACGGTGACCATTTGGGTTCCGCCAATTGGATTACGGATGCTGCCGGACGACCGATACAATATCTCCATTATGCACCATTCGGAGAACTGATTGCAGACACGCGGTTAACAAACTACCGGGAACGATTTAAGTTCACCGGCAAAGAGCGGGACGAGGAGTCTGGGTACGACTACTTCGGAGCAAGGTATTATTGGTCTTTATTGATGCATTGGCTATCCGTAGATCCGTTAGCTGATAAGTATCCTGGCATATCGCCTTATGCATACGCAGCATGGAATCCGGTCAAGTACGTTGACCCGGATGGGAAAGTTGTCGTTTTTGCACCAGGCACTACAAACGATCAAAAGAATCTATTTAATCAGGCCGTTGACTACTTGAATAGTCATGGTTGTGGTGATAGATATGCTCAATTAGAGGGCTCAGAATATACATATACTATCATCATTGATGATTCTGGAAAAAGTCAATTTGATGGCACAGAATGTAATAATCCAGTCATCCATTGGAATCCAGAGAAAGGAATTAAAACAAAGAATGGAACTGTGCTGTCTCCATCAACTGTACTAGACCACGAGATGGATCATGGCTGCGCTTTTGATAAAGCAAAGAAGCAATTAGATAGGGGAAATGTAAAAGCATGGAATGAATATGCAGTTACTACTAAGTCTGGAACATCTACAGCCTATGGAAAGAAAGAAGAGGAGAGGGTTATTACAGGTGTAGAACAAACAACAGCACAGGCATTGGGGGAGGTAGAACATGGGAAAGTTACAAGAACTGATCATAGCGGAAGTTATATCCGCGTAGATGGACCTACTTCAAACAAACCAATCGAATAATAAAAATACAATATGAAACGTTTCTTTATTATTGCGTTGCTATACATGATATGTATGCAAACATATGCACAAAAAGCCATTATTTATTATGAAGGTGGAGTTATAGAGTATCCAATTGAATACTATGCATATCAATTCCAGTTATTATCTAAAAGCGATAATGAGAGTTATTGCAATACGGTAATTACCGATTCTATCTTTTTGGCATTTTTGGATGCAAAAATAGTATCTGCAAAAGAGTGTGTTAATGAAGGCGATTGTAGTTGGGATGCTACTCATAAGCCGTCAGCAATGATTCAAATAGTATATATTAAAGACAAATATTGTTATTATACGATCAATCTTAGTTCTGGTTGGGATTTGGAAAATTCGCTCACTATTGATGGAAAGTCATGTGTCCCGGATCAAGAGTTGCAAGAGGTGGTTCTGGAGATTGTTAAATATCGAATTGTTTACAAACGGGCTATCTCTACAGAGAAGATACATTCTATCTTAAAAGGCGAGAGAATGAAAAAAGAAGAGGCACCATACTGGCCATTATTGTAATGAAATAGCCCGATACAAACATTTCAAACCTTGAGAGTAACCAATCGCGCGGGAATGCAGAACTACAGGTTGAGCAAGTACAAGTTCACTGCGCATCCTCGGTAGCAAGTAAGAGGCAAGTAAGGCTAAAGTAAGAGGCAATTCGGAGTCAAATCACCGTATTAGGACGTACACGATGGTCGCGAGATGGTCACGTGATGGTAGAGAATGACTGCTAAACGAGAGCAAAGCAGATGCAATCCAATATGGAAAATGTTTGTCTGATGAGTGAAAATGATTAAAAAATACTCGAAAGACTTGCGTATGTGCAATTTTTGTTGTAATTTTGCAGCGGAAAAATAAATGTTAGACGAAAATTTAGAATCTTATATGGCAGCAAATTTCTTGGCAGAATGTACTTATTACGACTTGAAGCAGATGCTTGAGCGTAAAAAAGTAAAGAGTTGGCTGAAATCTGTTTCTGCTTTTGCGAACACAGAAGGCGGCAGCTTGTTCTTTGGCATTGCCGATAATCACTCTGTCATCGGATTACAAGACGCGCAAGCTGATGCTGAATTTATATCCGAATGTATCAATGACCGCTTGGATCCGATTCCGGAATATGACTTAATTCCCAAAGAGGAAAAAGGACATACCATTCTGGAACTCCGCATAAAAAAAGGTCTCTTTACTCCGTACTATTACTGTCAAGACGGCACGCGCACGGCTTTTGTCCGCTACGGCAATGAATCCGTGGTGGCGACCTCTCAGCAATTATTATCTCTTGTCCTGAAAGGTAGTAACCGCACGTGGGACAGTTTGTCTTCGAATGAAGAAAAAGGACAGCACTCTTTTATCATGTTGGCTAATACTTATCGCAAGCAAACCGACCTAACATTCGAGGATAAATTGTTAAAATCATGGGGATTAGTGGATGCTGCAACTCACCTGACGAACGCCGGATTACTTTTTGTAGATGATTGTCCCGTTTATCAGTCTCGGATCTTCTGCACGCGGTGGAATGGTTTGGAGAAAACCAACGCATTGAATGATACTGAATACAGCGGTAATTTGTTGTACCTGTTGGATATGGCTATGTCTTTCGTGCGTGCCAATACGGCTATGTCTTGGACTACTCAGCCGACCTACCGCCAAAATAATCCCGACTACTCCGAACGCGCCATCTTTGAGGTGATAGTCAACCACCTTATTCATCGTGATTATACGGTCATGGGAAGCGAGGTGCATATAGACATCTATGATGACCGCCTCGTCGTTTCTTCTCCCGGCGGCATGTTTGATGGAACGAAGATTCAGGAGCGCGATCTCAAAACGGTGTCGTCTTATCGCCGTAATCCTATCATTGCAGATGTGTTTGCGCAACTTAATTACATGGAAAAACGAGGTAGTGGTTTGCGCCGTATTCAAACGCTCACAGCGTCTTTGCCAACCTATTCCGAGGGCAAGCAACCTTTCTTTGAGTCGGACAATCAGATGTTTTATACCATAGTAGAGAATGTGAACTACGGTGCTTTCCCTGGACACGCGAAAAGTTCACATAAGAGCGAAAAAGTTCCCTTAGAAAGTTCACATAAGAACGAAAATGTTCCCATAGAAAGTTCACATAAGGAAGTCAAGTTAGGCAAAACGGCGCGCTATATAGTAGAACGCATTGCTGCCTTCTCGGACATAAATGCAGAGATGTTAGCCGAAGAACTTGGTATTTCGTATCGTCAGGTTCTAAAGCACATAGATAACCTAACAAAGGCCGGGATTATCGAACGCGAAGGTGGCAAACGATACGGAAGATGGAAAATAAGGGAATAAGATGGTTCCAATTCATCGGCATATTATAAACCGGAAACCGATGGACTTGTTGTTTGGCTATGATGCCAAACGTATGACCCACCAACCCCGAACGATCTTTGACAACTCCATTGGGAAACCCATTAGTCTCTTCTGGGATGCCAACGGTAATCTGGCACAGGTGGTTGATTGTGCACGCGAATCATTCCGTCTCCATGACTGGGATGACGAGAATAGACTGCGTCTCATGTTGGACCCGAAAGTAGTCGCATATTACGGCTATGACGGTAACGGAGAGAGAGTCTATAAACTAACCGGCCGTTGCAATGTCTTAAGTCATATCGGCGATGAGATAAACGCTGACGCTTTGTTGGATAATGCAGTACTCTACCCCAATCCGTATATCGTCATTACACCCAAAAGTTATACCAAACATTACTATGCCGGAACGGAACGATTGGCGACGGTGATCGGACAAGGTGGCTTTAATCTCATGGACACATGTATAAGTCATTTGTCCGCTCCCGAAGAGAATTTGTGCACGAAGGCCTTTAAACGATACGAGTCACAATACCCCTTGAGATATAAGTCCTTTGGTGCATCTCAACTTAACGAGACCATCAAAGGTAAGCAAGACGAAAGAGTTCAATACAAATGCGAGCCAATAGTGCTGAATACACTCACCCTGCATTATGAGCATGACCTCTTACTGAATCAATTGAAATGGGCTTCCGACATACAGTGTAAGGAACCGGATATATACTTCTACCACGGTGACCATCTTGGCTCTGCCAATTGGATTACGGATGCTGCCGGACAGCCGATACAATATATCCATTATGCACCATTCGGAGAACTGATTGCAGACACGCGGTTAACAAACTACCGGGAACGATTTAAGTTCACCGGCAAGGAGCGGGACGAGGAGTCTGGGTACGACTACTTCGGAGCACGGTACTATTCGGCTTTGTTGATGCATTGGCTATCCGTAGATCCATTAGCGCATAAGTACCCGAATATATCTCCTTACGCATATGCAGCATGGAATCCGGTTAAGTTTGTTGATCCAACTGGAGAATGGATCGCAGTTACGAGTAATGATGATTCTGGAACATCCTATAAAATCGTGGGAGGAACCGTTGATGTTGGTGATTGCAATGTATATGTCGTGGGGAATGATTACGATATGGATAGAGATGGCAAACCACAAGGTGCAACTGTATTAGGCCAAACAGTTACTCCCTATTCGTTTAGTTCATATAATAAAGAGACAAGAAGAGATGAATTTGCCATCGGTTCGATTATTAATATGAATGACAAATCTGGCGATTCGTTTATTGCGCGATTCCAAAACGATGAAGTCCCTTTGGCAGGCTATGTTTTACCTCCTATTCTAAGTAATGTAAGTGGATGGCCAGGCGGGGGGAGTGATTTTAAGTATGGTGATGATGCGAATCGAGGAATGCCATTAACAATTCTTGGAGGTAAAATTGGAACGGCTCGTGATATTGGCAACTTTGCTGCTGGATTTCTTGCTGCATCGAAAGGTTTTACGGGCAAAACTACAAGGAAAGTATTTGATGTGTTCCAAAATCTTACGACTCCAGGTTGTACTACGGGCGAGCCTCCAGTGTCGTGGTGGGCACAACAATTAGGACATGATTACGGTAGAGCAGCACGTTTCGCAAATAGAGTTTGTCAACCAAATATTTATAATGCTTACCATTAAAATGAAAAAAAGTATCATTAAAAAAAAAGGTTGTAAGACAATCATCTTGGCCTTAATTGTTCTTCCCATATTGTTCATAGGATATATCTTCTATTATTGTAAAATAGAACGCAATTATATCGAGTTAGAAAAGAAGGAAATTATTACGGTGTGGAATAATTATATCATATTTGATAGGTATTGGTATCCGTTTTATCCTAAAAAAAAATATATTTATGTTGACAACGACAAAGAAGAGTTTTATGATATAAGTTTCACAATAACGCAAGATTCAATCATAGGAATATGGTGCACTCAACCTATCAGAGTATGTGGCATTGACAATATCAAAAGTAGTGATGAATATATAGGCTATAGGAAACGAGGAGATTGGGAGCGTCAGTATGATTTTGCTACCGTATCTAATGTACGAAGAGATAGCCTTTCTTTTGAATTCTGCTATCAATTATGGTATCCGTGTTCTTTGCAGAAAGGCGTGTATGTATACAGAACAGACATGAGAATTATCAAGAAGAGCTTTGGTGATTAGCAGTTTATCATTGTCTTTTCCACGCGCCTATTAGTGCCACGCGTTTGTACAAAAATGTTAAACAATATTCATAAAATATTATGTTTTGCACTACTCGTCATCTCAACAAGGCTTGGTGCTATGAGTGTAATCCATGATGCTAATGGCGAGCGGGTCTATAAACTGACGGGCACAAGCAGCATAGGTCAGATTAATTCCGGTTCAACGAAAGCACAAGCAATCTTTGATGATGCCGTACTCTATCCTAATCCGTATGTGACCATCGCGCGGAACGGTTATACCAAGCATTACTATGCCGGAACGGAACGATTGGCTACCGTAATCGGACAAGGTGGCTTTAATCTCATGGACACATGTATAAGTCATTTGTCCGCTCCCGAAGAGGATTTGTGCACGAAGGCCTTTAAACGATACGAGTCACAATACCCCTTGGGCTATAAGTCCTTTGGTGCATCTCAACTTAACGAGACCATCAAAGGTAAGCAAGACGAAAGAGTTCAATACAAATGCGAGCCAATAGTGCTGAATACACTCACCCTGCATTATGAGCATGACCTCTTACTGAATCAATTGAAATGGGCTTCCGACATACAGTGTAAGGAACCGGATATATACTTCTACCACGGTGACCATCTTGGCTCTGCCAATTGGATTACGGATGCTGCCGGACGACCGATACAGTATATTCACTACGCGCCATTCGGAGAACTGATTGCAGACACGCGGTTAACAAACTACCGGGAACGGTTTAAGTTCACCGGCAAAGAGCGGGACAAAGAATCCGGGTACAAACAGCGCTTCTCGTGCGGACCTTAAGCGGAGGTTAGGCGGAGGTTAACTTTTCGCACCAATAATAATCGGCAACTTTGTGCGCTTAGTTGCCAGGTACGACACGCTGACGGGACGCTGACGACACAATATACCGACGAGATACCGTCCTAAATTCTTAATAATAGACAACTATTCAATACGTCGCGTAATAACATTACGCTCCATATTGGCAATATTTTCAAAGAGCATGAATTAGAGCCGGATTCAGTATGTAAGGAATCCTTACTAACTGCCGCAGATGGGAAAACGTATAGGACTAAATTTTATAATTTAGATGTCATAATTTCAGTTGGCTATCGTGTTAAATCAGTTATTGGTACGCGTTTTCGTCAATGGGCTTTAAATATAATAAAAGACTACACGCTTCATGGTTATGCTGTCAATCAGCGTTTATTAGCGATGGAAGATCGCATCGACCGCAGACTGCAAGAACACACCGACCAAATTCACGAATTGCAGGATAAAGTAGATTTCTTCGTCCGCACATCGCTACCACCAGTCGAGCAAATCTTCTTCGATGGCGAGTTCTTTGAGGCACGAGTGCTACTGGAAAAGATTATCAAGACTGCTACCAAGCGCGTCATAATCATTGATGGCTATATTGATGCCGCTACTTTCGATATGCTTGACGCACGTGCCAATGGAGTAACGGCAGACATCTATTCCGATAGTGAATACAAATCCCTTCGTGATGCTCATAACACCTCAAAAGGCAAACAACCAATCAATACGCATAAATGGTCTAACGCCTCGCACGACCGTTGGATCATCAGTGATGATACGCTCTACCATTGCGGTCATTCAGTAAAAGATTTAGGAAAGAAACTTTCGGCCATCATGCGTATGGATTGGAATCCCGAACTTGTGTTGAATGCGGTAAAATAAACTTAACATCACAAATTTTGATCTCAATTTGTTTGCTCTATTCTGTCTTTGTGCTACTCATGTATTGGCAGGAATACATGGCATCTTAATTGGAGGACATTTGCCGGAAAGAACCTTGGCAAGAAAAGATGGATAAATCAATCTATAGGCGATAAGGAAAAGACCTATACACAGCATCGGAGCTAAAAAATACCTTAAGGCAAGCATCCCTCCAGATGCGCTATCGGGAATAAGCATTTTCGCCCATTGCGCACATTGATTCAGGACACCTAAACCGACATGACCGGCATAAATGACAATAGACGCTTCTGCGACCCAAACCGGTGTATTCCAAGGCTTCTTCTCCGCAATGAGAGTGGCTGAATAGAAGTAGAAAATACAGAGTACCACTCGAACAACCGGATTAATCAAGTCAAAGGCTAATCCGTCTATTTTGAGTACAATCCATGAGCAGAGTACCACTATCCACATCACAGGGTGCCAAATCTTTCGGGCTACCACCCCCAAGTCCATACGATGAACACTGAGATACGCACCGATTATATACATCGGCAGGAGGGTTAGCGAGGGGACAAAGTGCGGCATCTTGAACACAAACATCAAGAGCGCAAGTACCACCGACCAGATTTTGCCATACCGCACGATAGGATAAATGATTAGTGCACACAACGATATTAAGAACAAGTCCCGTACAAACCAAAACGGAGAGTCTATCGGGGCATAGGTCGCACATAACGGCAAACCAAAAACATTGACTGCATCCTGACCCCATACATGATAGTCCCAAAAGGTATGAAGACTAAGGGGCACGTGCTTATACCACGCAGTCAATAAATTCCACACAATATAAGGAAGCAACAGACTAAAGAGCCTTCTATACATTTTTTCGCCGTAGCGTTTCCAACTCCATTCTATCGGTCCGATAGAATCGTGTTCATTCCAATGTTGAAAAAACAAATAGCCTGCAATTAGTCCGAATGCCATTAAGGCAGAGCCATTGATTGTCCATGAGAAAAATCCCCTCATCCAATCTAAAGCATGCCAGGTGAGTGTATCTGCCACCTCTGCAGTCTTGGCACTTCCGATATGACTATATGAGTGCTGAAAAATAATCGCCATCGCTAACGGCAATCGCATGAACTGTATCGTCTTGGAAGATAAAGGGGACATGGGTATATGAATGCGCCAAGGGCTATTGATGGGTTGATAGACTGATTGGGTAGTTCAATTTGCTTATGCAAAAGTACGCATTTTTTTGTAAAGAAACAAATTTTTTTGGATTTTTTACGCAAAATCACGGCGTTTTCACCTAAAATCCAACAAATATTTGCATATATTTGATTATTTTTGTACCTTTGCAGGCTAATTATGCGACTGAGTAGTTCTGTAAATATTAAAAACCGTCGGGCGAGTTTCGATTATGAGATTCTCGACCGCTACACCGCGGGCATTGTGCTTTACGGAACGGAAATCAAATCCATTCGCGAAGAGCACGCCTCTTTAGCAGATACGTATTGCCAGTTCATCGGGGAGGAACTGTGGGTGAAACAGATGAATATCAGTCTCTACCGATTCGGCTCGTACAGTAACCATGAAATTAAACGAGACCGCAAACTCCTTCTGACCCGACGCGAACTGCGCAAACTGCACCGGCAAACCCTTGAAAGCGGCAAAACAATTATTCCACTTCGGCTCTACATCAACGAAAAAGGAATTGCTAAAATGGAAATTGGACTCTGTCAGGGTAAAAAGAATTACGACAAACGCGCAGCCCTAAAAGAAAAGGATGACAAACGCGCATTAGAACGGCTATTCAAAAATTGAAAATTTGAAAAATAATATATTAGTATGAAAAAGAAAGCTTTATTGATGATTTTGGATGGTTTCGGCATCGGTCCTAAAGATGCTTCCAACGCCATCTATTCCACAAACACTCCTCACATTACCAAGCTGTTAGCAGAGTATCCCAACAGCCAACTTCAAGCCAGCGGCGAAAATGTCGGACTTCCGGACGGGCAAATGGGCAATAGCGAAGTTGGACACCTCAATATCGGTGGCGGACGCGTTGTATATCAAGACCTTGTCAAAATTAACCGCGCATGCAAAGACGGTTCTATCAAGCAAAATCCCGAAATTATCTCGGCTTTCTCAACCGCAAAAGAGCGCGGCAAAAACCTCCATATCATGGGGTTAACCTCCAACGGCGGTGTTCACTCTTCCCTCGATCACCTTTTCTACCTTTTGGACATCGCCAAGGAGTATGGTCTTGACGGGCACACTTTCGTGCACTGCTTCATGGACGGTCGTGACACTGACCCGCGTAGCGGAATCGGTTTCATTGCTGAACTTGAAGAGCACATGGCTCACTCTGCCGGTGAGATTGCCTCTATTCAAGGACGTTTTTACGCAATGGATCGTGATAAACGTTGGGAACGTGTGAAGATTGCATACGACTGCCTGGTGAATGGTAAGGGCGCTGCATTTGAGAATATGCACGAAGCTATGGAAGCTTCCTACGCCGCCGATGTGACGGACGAGTTCATCAAGCCCATAGTGCATGTTCGTAACGGAAAGCCCTTAGCAACTATTGAGGAAGGGGATGTCGTTATTTTCTTCAATTACCGCAACGACCGTGCCCGCGAAATGACCATCGTCCTGACCCAACAAGACATGCCGGAACAAGGAATGATGCGCATTAAGGACCTTGACTACTACTGCATGACTCCCTACGAGTCTTCTTTCACCGGGGTACATATCCTCTTCCCTAAAGAGAATGTACAAAATACCTTGGGTGAAGTGGTCAGCAAAGCCGGATTAAGGCAACTCCGTATAGCCGAAACCGAGAAGTTTGCACATGTAACATTCTTTTTCAGCGGCGGTAGAGACGACAAATTCGAAGGGGAAGACCGCATCCTCATTCCCAGCCCGAAAGTGGCTACCTATGATTTGCAACCCGAAATGTCCGCACCCGAAGTGGCGGCTGCACTCTGCGACGCCATGGATAAAGATATCTATGACTGCATCATGCTCAATTTCGCCAATGGCGATATGGTAGGGCACACCGGCGTCTACGAATCCATCCGACAAGCCGTAGTGACTTTGGATATCTGTGTAGATCGGGTTGTGACCAATGCACGAAAGAACGGTTATGAGGTTATTATCATAGCGGATCACGGGAATGCAGACCACGCCGTTAATGAAGACGGCACACCAAACACTGCACACTCGCTCAATCCTGTACCATTTATCTATATCAGTGATAATAAGGACGCTAAAGTAGAAGATGGTATCTTAGCTGATGTTGCCCCGTCTATCCTACATATTCTTGGTCTCGAACAACCCAAAGAAATGACCGGACACTGTCTCATCAAAGACTAATACTCAACTGCTATGAAGAATTTTGTAGAAGAACTGCGTTGGCGTGGCATGCTTCAAGACATCATGCCGGGAACCGAAGAACAATTGCTCAAAGAAATGACAACCGCTTATGTGGGCATTGACCCGACAGCGGACAGTCTCCATATCGGTCACCTTTGCGGAATCATGATGTTGAGGCATTTTCAACGTTGCGGTCACAAACCTATCGCTTTATTGGGTGGCGCAACCGGTATGATTGGCGATCCATCCGGAAAAAGTGCCGAGCGCAATCTGCTCACGGAAGAAACGTTGCGCCACAACGTAGCAGCTATTCGTGCCCAATTGGAGCATTTCCTGGACTTCAACTCCGATGCCGTTAATGCGGCGGAATTGGTCAATAACTATGACTGGATGAAGGACTATACCTTCCTCGCCTTTACACGCGATATCGGCAAGTTAATCACCGTTAACTACATGATGGCGAAAGACTCGGTCAAAAAACGTTTTAACGGCGAGTTCCGGGAGGGCATGTCCTTCACCGAGTTTACATACCAACTTCTGCAGGGCTATGACTTCGTGTATCTCAACAGCCATAAGAACTGCAAAATGCAAATGGGCGGCTCCGACCAATGGGGGAATATCACAACCGGTACTGACCTTATCAAAAAGATTACCGGCAATGAGGCATTCGCGCTAACTTGTCCGTTAGTAACCAAAGCGGATGGCACCAAGTTCGGCAAAACCGAATCCGGCAATATCTGGCTTTCGCGCGAATACACCAGTCCATATAAGTTCTACCAGTTCTGGATGAACGTATCTGACGAAGATGCCAAACGATATATCAAGATTTTCACCTCTTTAGAGCGTGAAGAAATTGAAAGTCTGATTGCCGCACATGAGGCAGAGCCGCATTTACGATTACTACAGAAGAAACTGGCTGAGGAAGTGACCGTAATGGTCCACAGCCGTGAGGATTACGAGGCAGCCGTAGCGGCATCCGCTATCTTGTTTGGCAATAACACCGGCGAACAACTCAAAGCACTCAGCGAGGATATGTTCCTACAGGTTTTTGAGGGCGTTGACACGTTTGAAGTAAGCCGCAATGAGTTAGAAGCCGGTATTGGAGTCTTGGATTTGCTCGCCGAAAAGACCCAAGTTTTCCCGTCCAAAGGCGAAGCCCGCAAAATGATTCAGGCTAACGGCTTCTCAATGAACAAGGAGAAACTCACCGACCCACAACGGGTAATTAATACCGGTGATTTGCTCAACAATAAGTACCTCCTGTTCCAAAAGGGTAAAAAAGCTTATTATATAATTAAGGCATTATAATCCCTATGAAAAGGCTGCTAATTGCTCTTATATTGGCGTGTAGCGGTACTGTGATAGCCCAAGTTCCCACGATGGAGGTCAATAGTGCTTCCGTCGTGCGGAATTTTACGCTATCGGATATTCGTAAAATTACGTTTGACACCGTTACAGACGATATGATTATCCACTTAACCGCTTCCCCGCAAGTTAGTTACGCTATTGCCGATATACGGAACATCACATTTCTCCATGTTGATGCACCGGCGGCAATAGAGGAAGCAGAGCTGACGGATAACGGCAAGCGCGTACAAAAAATTCTTCGCAACGGGCATCCCGTCATCATGATTGACACCGAAAAATATGATATGATGGGGAGAAGATTAAAGTAAATACGCATTCTTTTGACGAAAAAATGGCAAAATGCAAAAAAAATGAAAGTTTTTTACCCAAAAATTTGGTAGAGTCAAAATAAAGTTGTAATTTTGCAGTCGCTTTTGCGCTCAATAGTGCATAGCATTGCCTAATCGTATATCGGTAGTACATCAGATTTTGGTTCTGAGGGGCGAGGTTCGACTCCTCGTTAGGCAACAAAAAGTGTGATGGGATAAGGGACAGCCAAAGCACTTATTTTTTTGTCCCAATATTGAGTAACACTAACATTTTTAACAAATGAAATCTTTTGATCTCGTAGGAACTCCTCGTCTGGAGTTCGGTAAGAAAGCCGCTAAGGCCTTTCGTAAGGAAAACTTAGTTCCCTGCAATCTTTATGGTAATGGTGAAAACTGCACCTTCACAGTTCAAGTAGAAGATGTACGTAAACTCATCTATACACCTGACACATTGGTGGTTAACTTGACCATTGGTGACGTTAAGAAAGTTGCTGTTATCAAGGAACTTCAATTCCACCCCGTAAGCGGAGCTTTGCTGCACATCGATTTTCTTGAGGTAACAGACAAGAAAGCCGTTACCGTTGAGATTCCCGTACAACTCGAAGGTCACGCTGAAGGTGTGAAAGCCGGTGGTAAACTCTCTTTGGAAATGCGCAAACTGAAAGTTAACGGTATCTATACCGATATCCCTGAACGCGTTGTTGTTGACGTTACGGCATTGGGACTCGGTAAGAAGTTAGCCGTAAGCGACATCCAAGTAGAGAAATGCAAACTCATGAACGTAGCTGACGCTTGCGTAGCCCAAGTTAAGGCGACTCGCGCATCCGCTACAGCTGAAGCTGAAGCATAAGCACATGGGTAAATTCCTCATTGTCGGGCTTGGCAATATCGGTGACGAGTATCAATACACCCGACATAACATAGGATTTAGAATGTTGGATTCCTTTGCTAAGGTATCCAACATCTCTTTTGAAGACAAACGCTATGGATTTGTCGGCCATGGGCGTGTAAAGAACGCTGAGTTGGTTCTGCTCAAACCATCTACGTATATGAACCTCAGCGGGAATGCGGTGCGTTATTGGCTCCAACAAGAGAAGATTCCTGTCGAGAATCTCTTTGTCCTGGTCGATGACCTCAATATTCCGTTCGGCGCCCTTCGTATCCGCAAACAGGGTTCGAACGGAGGACACAACGGTCTCGGCAATATCGAATCAGTGCTTGGAACACCCAATTATGCCCGCTTGCGTTTCGGTATCGGCAATGATTACCAGCGCGGCGCACAAATCAATTTTGTCCTTAGCAACTGGACAGATGAAGAGGAAAATAAATTGCAGGAGCGCTTTGAAATAACGAATGAGATTATCCGCTCATTCTGTCTTCAGGGCATCGAAAAAACAATGTCTCTCTATAACGGCAAGTAAGATGGGAGCACGAATTGACAAATTTCTATGGTCAATGCGTATCTACAAGACACGCTCTCTGGCTGCTGATGCTTGTAAGATGGGGCGCATTATGGCCGGAGGACGAACGCTCAAACCATCTGCCACTGTCTCCGTTGGCGACAAAATCAATGTCCGCAAAGGACCTATCACCTATTCATTTGAAATTCTTCAAGTAGTAGAGCACCGTTTAGGTGCTAAATTGGTGCCGGAATATATTCGCGACATCACCGACCCCGCTGAACTGGAACGGCTCGAGATTATTCGACTCTCTTCATCGGCCGCAAAGCGGGAAACCAATTACCGGGAAAAGAACGCCGGCAGACCAACCAAAAAAGATCGCCGCGAAATTATGGCTTTCTTTGAAGAAGAGGAAGAAGACGATGAACTCTAACCCACTCCTACCCCTCCTCAAACATCTCTTCTAACTTCCCTACTAACTTATGGATAAAAAAAATCCGAACAGGCTACCATTCGGACATAAAAAAAGAAGGGTTGTCATCTCGACAACCACAATCTTTACTTAACCTTAAATCTAATACCATGAAAAACACGGTGCAAAAGTACTGCTAATTTTTGATATATGCAAATTTTTAACGAAAAAAATGCAAAATATCTTTTTTTTGAAAACTCCACTTTGCAGGATATCTGCTACTTAGACATTGCAAATCATAAGACAGATTAACTTTACCGGTTACATCCAATCACCGCACCGCGCGGTACATCCCGCCGGGAAGTCCTTTTAGTAAATCCTTGAGTTCAAGCATCATAAGAGCAGAAGATACCGTAGCATAATCAAGTTGCGTATCTATTATTATTTGATTGATATGTGCACCATCTTCCGCTGAGCGGAGGTAATGAATAATTTTCTTCTCAGTATCATTCAAATCTGCAATAAAATCCTCTATTTCAGTCTGTACCGGCTGTGGCGTTTGCGCCTCCCAATTCATATAATCAATAATATCCTCGGCAGAAGTAACTAAGCAGGCTTTATTGGATTTGATTAAATTATTACACCCTTGACTATGTTCATCGGTCAGTCTCCCGGGAACGGCAAAAACATCCCGATTATAATCTAAAGCCATATGAGCAGTAAGGAGACTTCCTCCTCGCTTTGCAGACTCCACAACCAACGTGCAGTCACTTAAACCGGCGATTATTCTATCTCTCGCTATAAAATTGACGGCATCGGGTGTGGTACCGGAACAGTATTCTGTGACAAGTCCTCCCTTTTCAAGCGTAGCAATAGCATAGTTGCGGTGTAGCGCCGGATAAATACGGTCTAAACCATGTCCGAGCACCGCTATAGTCGGGATTCCGGCTTCTAAAGCAGCCTTCTGTGCCGTTATGTCAATACCATAAGCCAACCCGCTGACAATAGTCAAATTAGGAACTGCAGCCGCCAAATCCTTTACAATCCGTTCTGCCATGTCCTTACCATATGCCGTCGCGCTACGTGTTCCAACCACCGATATGAAATGCCCTTTATTAAGTTCGACTTTTCCCTTTGTATAAAGGGTAACAGGCAAATCCGGACATTGCGACAAACGATAGGGGTACTTTTCCGTGTCTTTATAGTAGAGGCAGTCTATTTTATGTTCCTTTATCCATGCCAGTTCTTTTTTAGCGAGTACCAATGCTTCATCCAGTCCGGTTAAGTTTTCGTGACGGCAAACATCAAACGCCGAGCCATAGTTGTCTAACAAGACTAACTCCTTTGTAATTTTATTACGATAAAGGAGATTGAGAGCAATGGTATAGAGTAGTTCCTCTTGCGGCATAAGAAACAGAGGATAGCGACTTACAATTTGTCTCCGAAACACAAATCGCCGGCATCACCAAGACCCGGGACAATATATTTCTTTTCGTTGAGCTCCGGGTCAATTGCTGCACACCAGAGTGTTGTATTTTGGGGCATGGTGCTTTTTAGATGTGCTACTGCTTGATTTGTCCCTATAATGCAGCAAACATGTACATGTGCGGGCGTACCATGACTCAGTAAGGCTTTGTAAGCAACCTCCATGGACATTCCCGTTGCCAACATCGGATCAACTAAAAGCAAGGTCTTTCCTTCCAAATTGGGTGCTGCAAGATATTCAGAGACAATCTCTAACCCCGTATCGCCCATTTTACGATAGGCGCTTAGAAAAGCATTCTCTGCCCTATCATACATATTGAGAAAACCTTGATGCATGGGCAATCCGGCTCGAAGTACTGTGCCAAGAACAATCGGCTCCGCAATAGTAGGGACTTTAGCAACAGCTAAAGGAGTCTCGACATCTTCTACTTGATAACTCAAGGACTTACTGAGCTCATATGCCATTATTTCTCCAATACGCTCTATATTGCGCCGGAAACGCAACGGGTCGTGCTGGATTTTAATACTTCGGATTTCTTTTAGATACTGCGTCAATAAAGACGGTTTTTCTGATAAATTGATAACTTGCATGACCGGATGATTTTATGTTATATAACTTGTTCCAAAACATCATTAACATAGGTTTTACTTACAGTAATAGACGGAAGTTTTTCATCTCCGAAATCCACTACAACCTCGCCTTCAACCTTACGTAGAACTTTGACTTTTGTAATATTTACGATATAGGATCTTGAACACCGGACAAGCCCTTGTTCTCGAAAACTCCAGGCAACATTCTTCAGGGTATTACGAATTATTTCCTTCGTCATTTTTCCACTATTGCGATAGTGTATTATGACGTAATTATCTGCACCTTCGAGATAGAAAACCAAGTCAGGGCGTACGGAAAGTCTGAGTTCACCCTTTTCATCATAGAAATTAAACATCTCCGGAATGGCATTTTGGACTGCTATCTCCCCCTTTAGAAGTTTTATCTCATTGCTTTTCTCTTTTAACTCAAGCGCTAAAAAGGTGATGATATAAGGAATGAAAAACATAAAAATTACCCCGATGAATACCTCTTTATAGAGGTGCATGAATGCCATATTGCGCTCAGCGACGAATTCTGGAAAACCAAGCGATAACGCCAAGCAATACACAAGTGTCATAATAAGCATCTCTATAGCTACCCATATCGCGAAAAGCCAATAAGGAATATCGTGTTTCTTACCATAGGCATACATAACAAATCGGCTGATAAACATAATGATAGCCGCAACAGTAACCATCGCAATTGACCATCCTAAATACTGCCAATCGTTATTGACCCAGGCACGAGACTGAAAAGGCTGAAAAATCAAAATGAATATCTCAATAAAAACAGATGTTGACGCAATTAAGAGCCCAATACTGCCTTTTGAGTACATGTAAGAAGAGACATGTGATTTCATTTTGGTACTTTTTGCCTGCAAAAATATAAAATATTTTGGATATTTGCAAAAAAAAATGTATCTTTGCGCGTTTTTTTAACAGAATGAAGGCAAATCATTATATTCCCCATATCAACAAGGACATTCTTCAGTTCTACCCGACCGCACAATTTGATGGGCAAGTGATTATTGTAGATAAGCCTGAACAAGTAAGCGATGCTGTCTCATATCTGAGACAACAAAGTATTATAGGTGTTGACACAGAGTCACGTCCGTCGTTTAAGCACGGGATCCATCATCCTACCGCCTTAGTTCAGATAGCGACGGAAGAGCGCTGCTATCTTTTTAGACTGAGCCATATAGGCATGCCGGATGAATTGACTGATATTTTTGCAGACCCGAAGATTCGCAAAGTCGGTTTAGCATTTAAGGATGACATTATCGGACTTAGACGCAGGCACAATTTCAACCCAAAGAACTGCATTGATTTGCAGAAAATTGTCGCCTTGTACGGCATTTTTGATTTAGGGCTGCAAAAGATATTCGGTATATGTTTTGGCAAGAGAATCTCAAAAGCACAGCAGCTAACCAACTGGGAGGCACCTAATCTCACTCCGGAGCAAGCGCGCTATGCCTCAACGGACGCTTGGGCTACCCTACTCATCTACAAAGACTTGATGGCAACAAAACCCCTTCCTCAAGAAGAGGTAATAGCACTCAAAATAGCGGAGCATGAGGCACAGTTACAGCATATGTTAGCCAAACGGGCAGAACGACAAGAGAAAGATAAAAGTACGGAAAAGAGCCAAAATCAATAAAAAAGTAAAATAAATTTGCATATTACATATTTTTATTGTACTTTTGCAGTCGCGTTTAAGTAAAGCGTATTATTTGGTCGGTTGCCCGAGTGGTTAGGGACCGGTCTGCAAAACCGGGGACAGCGGTTCGAATCTGCTACCGACCTCTAAACCGCCGACACGGCGGTTTTATTATTCTATGGACGAAAATATAAAAGATATTGTCAACAAGGAGTATGAATACGGCTTTGTAACAGAAGTCGAAACAGAAACTATCCCCAAAGGACTGAACGAAGAAGTTATACGCTTCATCTCGGCTAAAAAACAAGAGCCCGAATGGCTTTTGGAGTTTCGGCTAAAAGCCTACCATAAATGGCTCACGATGACACCTCCGACATGGGCGTATCTGAAGATTCCGGACATTGATTTCCAAAACATAAGTTACTACGCTGCACCAAAAAAGAAGAGTACCGAGCCCAAAGAGTTAGACCCCGAGATTCAAAAAACCTTTGATAAATTAGGAATCCCACTTGAGGAACGGCAGGCCTTGGCAGGCAACATCGCCTTCGACGCCGTGATGGACTCCGTCTCTGTAAAAACCACATTCAAAGACACTTTAGCAGAAAAAGGGATTATCTTTTGCTCCATATCAGAAGCCGTTCGCGAATATCCTGATTTGGTCAAACAATATTTAGGTTCCGTTGTCCCATATACCGATAATTTCTACGCAGCACTGAATAGCGCCGTATTCTCAGACGGCTCTTTCGTCTATATACCTAAAGGCGTACGCTGTCCCATGGAACTTAGTACCTATTTCCGAATCAATGCCGGTAACACCGGACAGTTTGAACGTACACTGCTGATTGCCGACGAAGGGGCATATCTCAGTTACCTTGAAGGTTGTACGGCTCCTATGCGCGATGAGAACCAACTACATGCAGCTATTGTTGAAATCATTGTCCATGACCACGCTGAAGTTAAGTATTCAACGGTACAAAACTGGTATCCCGGAGATAAAAACGGTAACGGCGGCATCTATAATTTCGTGACTAAAAGGGGACTTATTCACGCCCACGCCCGCCTATCATGGACGCAAGTAGAAACCGGTTCTGCTATTACATGGAAATATCCGTCTTGCATCTTAAAAGGCGAGTATTCATCGGCAGAATTTAACTCCGTTGCACTCACTAATAATTATCAGCAAGCCGATACGGGAACGAAGATGATTCACATCGGTTCACACACGCGCTCACGCATAATCAGCAAGGGCATATCTGCCGGTCACTCGGAGAATAGCTATCGGGGATTAGTCAAAGTTGTTCCCGGGGCAGAAGATGTTAGGAACTATAGCCAGTGTGACTCCCTGCTTTTAGGCGACCTATGCGGTGCTCACACGTTTCCTGATATACAGGTTGCCAATCCCACGGCTATTGTGGAGCATGAAGCGACAACCTCTAAAATATCGGAAGACCAACTTTTCTACTGCCGTCAACGCGGAATCAGCGAGGAAGATGCTGTAGGGTTGATTGTCAATGGTTATGCCAAAGAAGTAATGGACAAACTACCTATGGAGTTTGCCGTTGAAGCCCAAAAATTATTGCAGATTTCTCTTACTTAGGGAACGCGTATTCTAAAAAGTCTAAGATATCTTGTTTCCACCTTGGCCAGTCATGTCCGCCTTCCAGTTCACAGAAGGTATGGGGGATGCCCTTTTTATCCATGTTCTTATGGAAACGTCGACCATTAGCGGCCAATAAATCTGAAACGCCTATACTGATATAGTAATCGGAGATAGGTCTATCCGGAACTTGCTGTTTACTTAACACCGGACTGAAAAGTCCGACATAACCAAAATACATCGGATTGAGAATTGCTAATTCCGCCGCCTTGCGGCCGCCATTACTAAGTCCAGCCAACGCGTGATCCTCACAACGGTCAGAAATGCGGTAATGCTTAGTTGCATAATTCATGATTTCCGAGAAGTAATCGACAAAATTATTGCGTTTAGTCTCTCCATAATGCATAACGCAGTAGAAGAGCGAGTGCTCCTCGGCACGCCAGATATATTTTCCTCCATTGGTGTTAGGCATAATGATTATACAGGGACGTATAATGTCATTGTCTATAACGGAATCTATACTTGTAAAGAGATCCCCTTTCCGCGTCCATGATGTTTCATCGCCATGAAGACCATGTAATAGGAAAAGGACGGGATAGGTTATGTCTTGATCATCGTCGTCGTAATAGTCTTGCGGGACATAGACCATCAGCGGTCGGTTATTAAGCGCCGATTTAGTCGGCATTTCAACATATTCGATATGGCCTTTCGCCATCAAAGCAAATGGGAATAGCCAAAGAGCAATAATAGATAGAATATACTTTTTCATCTTAATACAACAATCCTACATTATCAATCCAAAAAGAATTTCCGATATGTCCGGTACCGCCTTGATCTAAGCAGCTGGAGGCAAACGATAGACATATATGTGTCGGCTGTACGCCCGGGGCTGCCCAACCGATTTCTTTAATTGGCACATTCTTGCCTTTACTGTTTCGTTGGTGCATCCATTGTTGCAAGAGTTCCATACGCGTGGGATTTTCAATCGGCCCAAAATGAATCGGCAGTTCAAAACCATTCACCCAATCGGTCGTTTCCGGAAAGAGCATTTGTACGGTACCAACACGCTCGGCATAGATATTGCCTTTTGAATCCTCCCACCGACGTTGTAAGATACAATATACTTCCGGACAATCAAAGCCCTTGACATATTTTGCTTTCCCTAATGCCTTACACTGAGTAAGGACGGAATCAGGCGATACATTGGTTTTATAATCAAAAACTACTGCCTTAGGACAGCCCTCTATAGGAACCCCAATTTCTATATTCATATCGTTATCCCCGAATGGAATAAACGGCTCTCGAGTCCTACCCATAAAGAGCGTTCCTGCCATAATAAAGTGGACATCCAGGCCAAGCACAACGACATCTTGTTGCTTTACCTCCAATTTACAGGCAGTACCATGCTCATCTCCTTGCGGATCAGGAGTCACAGATAAGGAAGTCTTACAAAGTCCCATAAAATCTACATAACCGTTACTGGTCGTCCACATATCTTTAGGGTCGGCATAGGTGTAGGCTTTATTCGAAACAATGGTATCTGTCGGAGCCGGAATATAGATAGGTGCCATTTGCCCGCCAACTGCACGGGATTCCAAGATGTAATGTACTGCCCAAGTCTCAAAATCCCCATACGGGATAGGCTTCAGTTGCGCGTTGACCATCAGGGATGTAAAAAAAGTAAGTATCAATAATAATTTTCTCATAATCAATATTATTTATCGGGGCACCACCATTTTCATTTAGCGGTGTACCAGTCCTTAAATTCTTTAACTGTTCGTCGCGGTATAGTTATTTTCTCCTCATTACCTTCTATCTCCAACGCCAATGCCCCGTTAAACCAAACAACCATATCCTTGATGGCATCATGCGCCACTATCACCTGTCGTGATACACGGAAGAAGTCCTCAGGGTTCAGTTCTTCAAAGAGTTTATCAAGAGACTGCGCTACGCTATAGACATTCTTACGCGTCACTATTTTGGCACCATGGTCCTCTGCCATTATGTAAGTAATCTGATATACGGAGAGGGGCACAAAATGATCAGCTATGGGAAGAAGTAAAGTCTGTTTATATTTTTTCTCTTGCTGCCGAAGAGTTGTTAGTAATTGATTGAGTAGCACTTCATTATTAACCTTCTCAGGACGTTGAATAATCTTATTGAAGGCTCTTTTTAATTTCTCTTCCGTGATTGGTTTAAGGAGATAATCGACACTATTTTGCTCAAAGGCTTTCAGGGCGTAATCGTCATATGCAGTGGTAAAGATGATGGGACATGTCACTTTCACGTTCTCAAAAATGGTGAAGGCTGAGCCGTCTCCCAAGTTGATGTCGGTCAATATCACATCCGGCATATCATTCCGATGGAAATAATCAATAGCATCTTCCACAACAGTCAACACTTCAAGTACTTCAGCTTGAGGTTCTACCTCGTGAATGAGATTTATCAAGGCATTAGCTGCCACTTGTTCGTCTTCTATGATGATTATCTTCATGGCACAAGGGGAATTTTAACGGTAAATGTTTTATCGTCTTGATAGATATGGATCGGTTTGCCCAACTGAAGCATAAAACGCTGGTAGAGATTTTCAAGACCAATACCGGAAGAGGCGTTTTCATCGGACATTTTTGGCCTTATCGGATTCGTCACAACGATAAAAGCATCCTCATTATAGATTCGGATAGACAATGGCACTTTCTTACTTATCCGATTATGCTTGATTGCATTCTCAAGGAGCAACTGTACACTAATGGGCAGTACCTTATAGTGATTGTAGGCTTTATCCACATTAATCTCTATCTGCAGTCCTTCCCCATGCCGTATTTGCATGAGATAGGCATATGCTTCTACGAAAGCCATTTCTTCCTCAAGTTCTACAATTTCTTTCTGTTGCGTAGTATAGCGATAGACTTGGCTTAATTCGTCCAAATAGTGTTGAGCAGGTTTATTGTCCGGTCTCATCAATCCGCGCAATGTATTGAGAGAATTGAACAAAAAATGGGGAGATAACTGTTGTTGGAGCGCTTTGATTTTATTGGTATTAATAGCCTGTTCGCGTTCTTGGATTTGTTTTTCTCGTTCTAACGCCTTATTCTGCAAGAAAACAACCGACCCGTCTAAACCGGCGATAACCCCCATTAGCAATCCTGTCGTAAGATTATAATATAGCAACTCTCTATATGCAAAATTTGTGAAAAGGATACTGATTAACCGCGAAACTGTCATTGCAGTCAGTGGTACAATCAATATTGTTGTTAGAGAATTCATCACGATAACCTGCAACAAGGTTTTCATCTTACGTGCCCAAAGTGTTGCGAATTGGAAAAGGGAGAGTAAGATTATCGCTTCAGAGAGGACGGACAGCCAATAATGGTAACTATTAATATACTCGGGATGGAGAGCGGCAGTAATTAGCGTAAGGGCAATCAATATTACCCCCAATATAATCAACGATATATAGAGGGCATCTTTTTGCGTCAAATGCTCATTATGAAAGGTATATGTCCGTTTGCTAATAGACATGGTTATCAGTACTGTAGACACACATTATCCACCCAAAGTGCATTACCGACATGTCCTGCTCCGCCCTGCTCTAACCCGCTGGCAGAAAAACTGATACATATATGCGTCGGCTTGGTGCCGGGTGTTGCCCAACCTTCTTCACGAACACGCACCATTCGTCCGCTGCTATTACGGGCAAACATCCACGTGCGCTGAAGTTGTTCTATAGTATTAGGATTAACGATTTCCCCATAATGAAGAGTTAAAACATGCCCATTGACCCAATCGGTGGTGTAATCGATTTTCATGTACGCGGTAGCGACCCGTTCAGCGTGGATATTACCTAAATTATCCTCCCATCGCCGCTGAAGGTAACAATACGCATGAGCATGATCGAAAATATGGTGAATGGTCTTGGGCTTTGAGAAACCGGCGCATTGCGTAACGGAACTATCCGGCGATATTACGGATTTATAGTCAAAAACAAGTGCTTTCGGGGTTCCCTCATAAGGCCAACCGAAATCTACATTGGCATTATAATTCCCGGTTGCATTAAAAGGTTCACGGGTTCGTCCGACATACAAAGTTCCGGCTAAAATGACATGCATGTCCAGCCCAATGACTGTAATATCTTCCTGAAGGATAGATAGTTTAGCTGCCGTGCCATGCCCCCTTTTGTCAGGTTCCACAGAGGTAGAGGTCTTATAAATCCCCATAAAGTTGATATAGTCATTGCTCGTGGCCCAAGGATCATCGGCATCCTTATATATATAAGGTTTATTCTCCCAAAGGGTATCCTTAGGAGCAGGAATATAGATGGCACGGGTCTGCCCGCCAACTACTTTGGACTCTTTAATATAATGAACAGCCCATGTCTCAAAGTCTCCGTATGGAATAGACTGTAATTGGGCACGAATACCCGAGACAAGGCTGAGTAGAAATAGCGTTATTGTAATTATGCGTTTCATTGAGCGCGCAAAATTACAAAAAAAAATTGGTCTATGCAAATAAATTTGCGTTTTATGCGAATTTTCTGTTAAACTTATTAACAAGTATCAACACATTAACCCCCATCAGCAGCGCAAAAGAAAATACACTTTGCAGTAAATTTTTCATCTTTGTTCAATTTTATAATTTGTAATTAACGCTGCAAAGATACTGCTTTTTTTTGTATTGACAAAGAGTCTTCTACTGAGTGGTCAAAAAAGGGAACCGAATGGTCCCCTTTCTCATTTCTTTTATAGAATCTATAATAAATAATATAGAATCACAGCCTCAGCGATATCAGCAAGCCTTACCGTCAGAGCCAAGTACGTTGATGATTTTGTGCTTATAGAGTTGCTCCATGAGGTCACGAGCCGGACCGCAGTATTTACGTGGGTCGAACTCTCCGGGTTTCTCTGCAAATACTTTGCGTACAGCAGCGGTGAATGCTAAACGGCTGTCGGAGTCGATATTGATTTTGCAGACAGCAGATTTAGCAGCTTTACGCAATTGCTCCTCCGGAATACCTACTGCATCAGGCAATTTGCCGCCATATTGGTTAATCATATCTACATACTCTTGAGGAACTGAGCTGGAGCCATGCAGTACGATGGGGAATCCGGGCAGTTGCTCCATGATAGCATCGAGAACATCGAATGCCAATGGCGGGGGCACGAGACGACCGGTCTTGGGGTCACGGGTGCATTGTTCGGGTTTGAACTTATATGCGCCATGGCTGGTTCCGATAGAGATAGCGAGGGAGTCGCAACCGGTACGTTTGGAGAAATCAATAACCTCTTCAGGACGAGTGTAGTGGCTCTCCTCGGCTTGTACTTCGTCTTCAACTCCGGCAAGAACGCCTAATTCAGCCTCAACGGTAACATCATATTGGTGGGCATAATCTGCAACCTTCTTACTCAAAGCGATATTCTCTTCATAAGGCAGAGCAGAACCGTCAATCATGACGCTGGAGAAACCGAGGTCGATACAATCTTTGCAGAGTTCGAAGGAATCACCGTGATCGAGGTGAAGAACGATTTCGGGTTTTTCCCAACCGAGCTCTTTCGCATAAGCTACTGCACCTTGTGCCATATAACGCAAGAGCGTCGGATTAGCATAAGCACGAGCACCTTTAGATACTTGGAGGATAACCGGAGATTTGGTTTCTGCAGCAGCCTTGATAATAGCTTGCAGTTGCTCCATGTTGTTGAAATTGAAGGCAGGAATAGCATATCCGCCCTTAATGGCTTTAGCAAACATCTCGCGGGTGTTCACCAAACCTAATTCTTTGTAACTTACCATGATTAGAAACTTTTAATGGTTTATAATTATTGTTAATTCGTTATTTATCGTGCTTATGTTCGTAGATAGCCTCTTCGACATTGATGATATAGTCACCCATTTTCTCGTACTCGGAGATAGTATCCATATAGTTGATACCCGTTAGGTAGTCATACTTCTGCTCGGTAACGTTGATAGTATTTTGGGCTTTTATGTCATCGCGGAAGTTATTGATTTCATTCTCGAGGTTCGACATCTCATTGAACTGCTCTTCCGTTATTTGCTGTGCTTCGATAGCTTTAAGCATCATCGCACTGGCTTGCGATAGTAGCATATTCATCGTCTCAACATTACGGTTCTGCTCATCGGTAAACTTCAGTTGGTCACGGTGCCGATAGGTCAGATAACGCGCCAAATTGTAGTTCGAATCTCCCACGGACTCTAACTCTGAGACGATACGCATCATCTTTTGTATCTCTTTTTTAGACTGGTCTGATAATCGACCGTCTATTACTTGACCGAGGTAAGAGGCTATCTCGACCTCCATGTGGTCGCATATATTTTCGTACTTATCAATGCGAGAGTGGATTTGGTTAAACTTGGTTTCATCCTGTTCTTCATAGAGGTCTTTGACCATCCCGATCATTCGATGGGCTCGCTGCGCAAAGACATCAATCTCGCGCCATGCTTGGATGATAGAAAGTTCGGAAGTGGACATCAATCCGCCGGAGATAAATTTCAGTTTTCCCTCTTCCTCTTTCGCTTCGGGTCTGGGCTGGATGATAGCACAAACCAATTTCTCAATCAAGGGCACAAAGCCTATCAGGATTACTGTGTTCGTCACGTTGAACGCTGTATGGAATGTTGCCAATATGGCATTCAGTTTATCCGGAGAAACATCGGAAGGCTCACCCGGAGTAAATTCGACACCCCATAACCGGCATATTCCACTAACAAACCATTGGAATACGCATAGCACCCAAATAACGCCAAAGACGTTAAATACCAAGTGTGCCAAAGCGGCACGACGTGCCTGCGTTGAAGCCGAGAGCGCTACAACATTAGCTGTAATAGTCGTACCGATGTTCTCACCCAAGATAAGCGATATACCCATATCAATAGGCAACACATGCGCAGAACACAAGGTCATCGTGATTGCCATGATAGCGGCCGAAGACTGAACCGCTGTCGTTAATATACCACCTACCACTAAGTATAGGAAATACGAGCCATAGCCCCATCGGGATGTCGCAACAAAGAAGTTCTTAACCGCCTCCATCTGGTCCAAATGCATCTCATTGGCGTTCAATTTAAGAGTGGTTAAACCCAATAGTAAGAGTGCTAAACCGATAATAAATTCACCGGTGTTAAGGTACTTCTTGGTATAGATAAAAATAACGGCAAGCACTATCAGCATATAGATGACCAGCCTCATATCGAATGAACCGCCGCCAAGAACCATTATCCACGCCGTAAAGGTCGTACCGATGTTGGCACCCATGATGACGGATATAGCTTGCGCAAGCGTCAATATCCCCGCGGACACAAAACTGACAGTCATTACCGTCGTCGCCGTTGAAGACTGAATAGAGGCGGTGATGAAAGCGCCTGTCAGCACGCCGGTAAAACGATTGGTAGTCATTGTGGACAGCACACGACTCAACGTGCTACCGGCCATTTTCTGCAAACCCTCCGACATGACTTTCATGCCGTACATCAGTAACGCTACCGAACCCAAGAGGGTGATGATGGATAGTGCAAGTCCCATATCAATTATCTATTTGAAGAGCCTTTAAGGCGTTCACCGACCGACATAGCGGCCAATCAATCGCGGGCACAAAAGTACAAAAAAATTGCGACATACGCAAATAAAAGTGATTTTTTTTTAATATCTGCGAATTTATTTGTATATTTCTGTTTTTTTTCGTACCTTTGCAGCCGGAAAAAAATGAAACCACTTTGCATAATTATAATAATATAAAATATGGAGTATAAGATTCAAACAATCGGAGTGCTTACCTCAGGCGGTGATGCTCCGGGAATGAACGCCGCAATCCGCGCGGTGACGCGGGCAGCGATTGCTAACGACATCCGTGTCAAGGCCATTTTTCGCGGATATAAAGGTCTGATGGATGGTGAGGTTCAGGAATTTACAACGCAAGACGTGAGCGGTATTATTCAGCGCGGCGGAACGATTCTCAAATCTGCTCGCAGCGAGGAGTTCAAAACAGAGGAAGGGCGCAAAAGAGCTTATAAAACCATGCAACGGGAAAAGATAGACGCCTTGATTGCTATCGGCGGAGACGGCACTTTTACCGGTGCACGACTGTTTGCCCAAGAATACAATATCCCCGTTATCGGTGTGCCGGGCACAATTGATAATGACCTATGGGGCACCGATTCGACCATAGGTTATGATACAGCACTGAATACCATCGTGGAATGTGTGGATAAGTTACGCGATACCGGCACAAGCCATGAGCGACTGTTCCTCGTTGAGATCATGGGACGTGATGCAGGTTTTCTGACACTTAATGCCGCTATCGCTGCCGGCGCCGAAGCTGCCATCATCCCGGAACGGGCCACATTAGAGGAGCAATTGGAAGCCGCCATCGGACAAGGTCGGCGCAAACACAAGAACAGTGGAATAGTTTTGGTACAGGAGCACGCTATTCCCGGCGGAGCGCAGGCGGTTGCTAAGGTGATTGAACAAAGCCATCCCGAATACGACACCCGTGTTACTATTCTCGGGCATCTGCAACGCGGAGGCTCACCTACAGCCTTTGACCGGATTTTGGCATCGCGTTTTGGTTGCGCCGCCGTGCAGGCTTTATTAGATGAGCAGCGGTCTATTATGGTGGGACTTCAAAACGGCGAAGTGGTTTATGTACCGCTCACCAAAGCCATCAAAGAGAAAAAAGATATCAAAGACGATAAGTGGCAAGCACTGCAAGTGCTGAGTCTATAAAGCCGGAGTACAATTACTGTGCTCCGGCATAAAAAGAATCGTTTTTGCGAGATGCGAAGTTAAAACTACTTCACATCTTCCCATGTGATGTCTTCTATCTCATGGAGACGGTCATGGAGTTTAACAAAGCGCTTTTCCACCTTATTAACAACAAAGACTTTAACCCAGTTTCCGACTCCATCAATGATGATACCGAGTCCTACAAACCAAGCAATCGTCTCAATGCTGACATTCGGGTTCAAGAGACAGTACACGCCGAAGCATGCTGCCAGGACTCCGAAACAGCCGACACACCACCAGTTGCGGAAACCGACACGCTTAAAGTCAAATGAACTGATAGCGAGGTCAATACCTTCGAACAACAGCCAAAAGGCGAAAATGAAGGGTAGTGCAACCATGACAGGAGCCGGGTGAAAAAGTACCACGCAGCCAAGGATGATTTGCAGCAAGGCAGAGAAGAACGAGAGTCCGCTTAACGGCATGAAACCGCGTGTGGCTGCCCAAGCTGCCATCTGTGTGCAGCCGCCAAGGAAAAACAACAGACCAAAGAGCCAAGAGAGGCTCAGAAGCGTACTGCCGGGATACATGATACAGAGTACGCCGAGTGCTACGAGTGCTACACCCGCAAGGCACATCCAAATTTTAGTACTTGTTTTCATAGAACTATTTTTTTATATTGTTATTATTAGTAGGTTATTACATATTGTCGGGCATGGCTTGTAATCCCGCATCAGTCATCTTGCCTTGTTCAATCAGTTCGTGGCAACGCCGCACGTTCAACTCCGTCCAATGACTACCTTTCCGTCGCGGAGATAGTCGTTGCGCCAGCCGCCCGTCACCGATACGTTTCAGCGTGCTATCTATCCAACCGAAGCACAACGCCTCTTCCACCACTTCTATATATGGCAAACAATCTCCGGTCGGCTTTTGCCTGCCGCGATAAATAGCCACCCAGCATTGTTTGGCTTGCTTGTGATGAGTGCCTAACCAATCGCGCAACTGCATGCGTTCAGTATATTCCAATAGATTAACTATTTCCATATATCCGGTAGATTAACTATTTCCATGCTACTTCTCCGAAATCTGCGGCAAAGATACTAAAATTATTCGGAATAAACAAATTTATTATTGAATTTTGATGCCTTATTTTGCCTATTTTGCCAAAAAAGTCACTTTTATTTGCATAAGTCATTAAAAAGTAGTATCTTTGTCGCCGAAATTGGTAAATAGGCTTTATAGGTGCCGTTATCGGCACAGATTTTGTGTCTAATATCCATAAAAAATTAAGATAAGCATTATTATAAAACTGCACCTTTTTAACTGAAATCGCTAAATTCAAGAGAAAGGAGAAAAACTATGAATGCAACATTGACTTATAACCCCCGCAATCAATTGGCGCAACGTACATTAGACTATATCCAATCTTTGGGGGTGTTCACAATAACCCCATTACCTGCAACCCGTACACGCAAACGTAAAACAGATAAGAGCGTGGATGCGCAACTATGGAGCGATTTGAAAGGGGCTCTGCAAGAAGTAAAAGACCATCGAGACGGGAATATACAACTAAAATCTGCCGAGGAGCTATTCGATGAATTATGATATTAAGTCATCCAGTTATTTTGACCATGAGGCCAAAAAATTAGCGAAGCATTACCCCTCCTTTAAGAATGACTTTTGCGAATTTATTAAGTCCCTAAAAGAAAATCCCTTACAAGGAGACGACTTGGGCAATGGGGTGCGAAAAATTCGTATGCAAATCACATCCAAAGGCAAAGGAAAAGCCGGAGGTGCACGTGTTATAACACTAAATTATATTGTCAGCCC
>DFEE01000032.1:90974-133169 GCA_002368645.1 Bacteroidales bacterium UBA3810 | reverse complement strand
GGCTGTGACTCTACCGTCACACTCATCCTGCATGTCTTGGAGCCCGTTGTGCCCTGCGTGACAGTATTAGGCGATACCATCCGTGATACCATTCAACTTGGTGAAAGTTACCTCTTTGGTTGCACCGTTTATAAGCCGAGCCAAGACACTATCGTTGCCGACAGCTCTTATACGGCTATCAACGGCTGTGACTCCGTAGCTATTCTCAAGTTGCATGTATATAGATTTGAGTATGATACAATCTATCTCGATCCTGTTTGCAAAAACGAGCCTATCGCAGTGTTAAAGAACCAAATGTTCACCAAAGATACCTTGATTCTGAACTTCGATACGACAACAGGATTCACACCAGATACCATCCATTCGTATCAGGTATATATCTTCAAGGAGCCTAACTATACAGACATTACCGTACAGAAAGTACTTGATAAGGGTGCTATGCTGACCGGTAAACAAGGTAAGGCTATTGATGCCGACTTAATCAAGGGCTTCAAGGACTCTATTCAATCTGTCTTCAACGACTGGAGTCGCACTGTACAGCACCCCACTACGATTGAAGAGATTTCGTTCTTGAAGTATGAAGATGGTGGATGGACTGAATGGACAGCAGCTAAACAAGCAGAGCACATTGCTCGCCACGAAGATTCTATCAGTATCATATTCACTATTAAGATGAATTGTGGTGAGCTCGAGAGTGACCCGTATAAGTTCTACACGGAGCCGTGGGATACTATTCCTGCTACGCCGGTAGAGATTAAGGACACCCTCTGCTACGGAGAGACATTTGAACTCTATCCGGATTCCATCATTACCGTTGAGCATGATATAACGCTTGTACGGGTTGATACGGTTAAAACGACTGCACAAGACTATGATTCACTCACAGTCTATAACATCACAGTCAATATGCCGTCCGATACGACCAAGTTGCTCAATATTCGCGGCTTCTATGGTGATTCTATCTTCATCGCCGGTGACACCATCACCACGACGAAGGCAGACACCGTGAACCTGACGAATGTGAACGGTTGTGACTCCGTAGTAGTTTATAGTGTCATTATTCCGGAGGTTGAAACCAAGGATATCAAAGACACCGTTTGTGTTGATTCGGAATACAGCTCACGCAATGGTCTGCATACAATTACCG
Organism: Bacteroidales bacterium UBA3810; assembly: GCA_002368645.1. GTDB lineage: Bacteria > Bacteroidota > Bacteroidia > Bacteroidales > Paludibacteraceae > Colicola. The sequence goes on along the minus strand of DFEE01000032.1, from coordinate 132,022 downwards.
GTTCAACTCAATGGAGCGATACCGTATGGTGCGGTTCGGCTACTGAGCCTGACTCGATTTACAGATACGACATCTATGTTTACAACTTCGAGTTGCCGATTGCTGCTCCGACGGATGTAACCCTTTATTGCGGCGACACCATCGACTTCAGCGGCGATATCGCAACAGTAGAAGCTGCCATTGCGGCTGACCCGCTCTTTGCGCCGAACACCACCATTGAGTGGTATATCGTGGACGCAGACGGTAATCTTACTGCCGCAAAGAACTATGTTGTATCCGCAGAGAATCAGTCTCTCAAGCTCGTCTATAAACTCATCAATAACGAATGCGGCACATCGCTGACTTCAGCAGAAGCGACCTTCGATGTAGTTCCGCACACCGATTCGCTTGATATCATCAAGGGTAAGTTCGGAGACTTCATCATCATCGTGGATAAGAACCTTGTTGACACCACCATAGCCCGTCCTGCCGGCGCTACTCTTAGCGACGAAGGAACAGAGGTGACATGGTATCGTGTCGGTACCGGCGCTAACGGTGAAGATGAGATCCTCGACTGGAAGACTGAAGCGCAGAGCAAAAACGGCTACTACATAGCCGCTAAGGAGAGAGCTGCTCTGACAGGTTCTTACTATGTAGTCATCAATATCCAAGGCGCTAATGGTTGCGGCTCTGTTATTCGCTCGAACATTTGGGAGTGCGCTACACCGACCGCAGCGACACCGCGTCTGACTCCGAACAGAGTCAATGCAGGCGAGCCTATGTGGCTCATAGACCTGAACGCCGAAGAGGATACACATGTACGAATCTATGACGCTTCCGGTAAAATGATGAACGAACTGCACTACAATGCTGCACAACAACAACTCATTCCGACCGTCGGAACGAGCGGTATGTACCTGCTGCATGTTGTCAACGGTGCGGTTGAGACAACTCTTAAATATATGCTTAAATAATAGGAGGATACGACAATGAAAAAATACATAGTTTTATTTATTGCTCTCATTACGCTCTCCCCTATTGCTAAAGCAGACGGAGAGTTGGTAGGCTATCTCGCGGAACGCGACGAAACCCTTCAGGAAAAGGCAGTTAGCCCAGACGCTAACTACCTCTTCCAGAAAGGGGATACCATCGTCATCAAGAAAAGCGAAAAGTATTACCTCACCGGTGAGGTAATGTCCGAATGGGTTTACTATGTTCGCCACGTCATACTACAAGTTGGTGGTAAACGATTCCCCAACGGTGTCCTCATCAACGGTATCTACTCATGGGTAGATCCTCAAGGTCTATATCTTGCCGGCAGCACAAATTTGAACAAAGTTGCTGAAGATAAGAAAGCCGAGGATAAACCCGGTATTGACGAGAGACAGAAAGAGTTCGAAAACATGCCCGAAGAGGATCGTCAACGCATTCTCGAGGATGCGGCTAATCACCCCGGTAATATTCCTTTCGAGGAAGAAAAGCCCGTGGAAGAGCAGCCCGTTGAGAAACCCGTTGAGGAGACTCCCGTTGAGCAACCCGTCGAAGAGGCTCCCGTAGAAGAGGCTCCCGTAGAAGAGGCTCCCGCTGAGCAGCCGGCTCAACAACCTGTGGAGGAACAGCCTGCAACGCAACCCGTTGTAGAGGAGACTCCGCTGCCGACGGCCAAGCCCGTTGTCGTACAAGGCAATGAAGAGGCGGTATATAATGTATCAGGCAATCAGCTCCGTACCGAGATTGACCGTTTCACTATCGGTCTTCGCGGCGGTTGCGCATCACTGATGCACAAAGCGAACGAGCAACGTTACAACCTCAACTGGAATGCCGGATTTGATGTGCTCCTTGACCTCCAATATGCCCATTATTGGCGGAAGACAGACGACAAGCCGTTCTTGGGTCTCTTAGTCGGTGTAGCAGCCGGATATAGCCGCAGCCCGTTGGCCGGTGCTGTGAATGACGATCCTTATGTAGTATCGACTTCCGAAGGCGATTTGACCTATAAGATCACTGCCGACAAAGTAGCCGAATACGACGGACAGATTCAGCTCGAAGTACCCATTATGTTCTCCATGATTCATAAGGGCTTCTTCCTCAATGCCGGTCCGCGCATGTCGTTCCCGGTCTTTGCTCACTATAACCAAGAGATTACTAACGGTCATATCACCGCTACCTTCCCTGAAGGTGTAGTAGTTCCCGATGAGCTTATCACCGGTAAACTCACTGAGAACCAAAAGAACACTGTTGGTAACTGGCAGCACTCAACCTTAAATGTGATGTTAAGTGCAGAGCTCGGTTACGAGTGGAATTTCAAGAACAATCACTCTCTGGGACTCGGCGCTTATGCGAATTACTCGGTTTATACCCTATATAAGAACAACACCTCCACCGGCTCACTGGTAGCCGTAACGGATGTCCCGGGTGCAGGCTCGCCTGCCGTTGTGGATGTTAAATCCGCTACCAACACATACGCTAACGGAATGGGGTATTTCGATGTAGGTATTAAACTGGCTTACCACTTCAATTGGTTCAAGTACAAGTAAAACCGACTAATTTTGAGAAAAAAGTGACATATTTTTGTGTATGTCACTTTTTTTATATATCTTTGCGCCACAAAATAAGAACTTTAATAAGTGAGAAAATTATATATTATCATATTGTTAGTTCTCTCGCATGTTGCGATGGGGGAAGTGCCTGTTCAGGTGCCGGCACGGAGAGCACCGTTTGAGCGAGAGCAACCTAACGGCGAGCATATCACTATACTCCTCTGCGGGGACGAATGGCATCATTGGTCCATTACGCTTGATCGCTATCAAGTCCTGGAGGACGACAAAGGATATATTCATTACGCGACCGAGAAACGTAAAGAAATAGTTGCCTCTAAACGTATAGCGCATAACGAACAGGACCGCACCCGCTGCGAGAAACGGTGGTTGCGACGACACGGGATAAAGAAATAAGGAGTAAACGCCCTGCGGGCTGTTGATAATTTCATGTTGGTAACTTCGTGTTGATTACTGCGTGTTAGTTACTACGTGTCGCCCTACGGGCTAACAGCGGAGCGTATCAACAGCCGTAGGCTAATGAAGACAAAGTCACTAACAGGGTGGAGCCGTAAAGTTGAAAGTAATATGACAAATTATGAAAAACGAACGATATAGTTTAATGCTCATGATCGCCTTGCTGCTATGCAGTGTGACCCTTATGGCAGTGCCGCCTAGATACAAGACAGGTGTCATAAGGGGCAGCTGCCGTGACGGCAGTGTCGGTCGGCTGTGCAGCTGCAGCGGCTGTGCAGCGGGGAAAGAGGGAGGCCGGGAGGTCGGGTGTCCGAGTTACCATTATGAGGAAGAGTCCGAGCAGGGTACATGTCTGTCTGCTGCGCGTGAGGAGGGTGTTCCCGGCGGACAAGTAGCGGCTCGTAAGGCAATAGGCAGACGGACCATTCTTCCTAAAGTGCCTGTTATCCTCGTCAATTACAATAACATGAGTTACCGCACATCGCGTGGGGACGCGCAGGCGATGTTTGATAAAGTCAGTCTCTATTTCAATGACCAGTCCTATGGTGCTTATGCTCCGCAATTTGATATCTATGGTCCGGTGACCCTGAGCCAAGATTACAGCTATTACGGCACGGGCAATCCGGGTAATAGAGTCACGACGATGGTGACGGAGGCATGTCAATTGATGGACGACTCCTTAGATTTCAGCCAATATGACACAGATGGAGACGGTAAGATTGACCTCGTTTATATTTTATATGCAGGTCCGCCGATGAGCGATAAATCAGGTATAGACCGTAATTGGATAAGCGATGTGGATAATTTAGTTTGGCCTCATTACTGGAGTTTTAACAGCGGTGTCACGTTAGATGGTAAAACGATATATGCTTATGAAGTGAGTTCGGAGTTGGATGGTTTTTATAGCAACGACACAGTAGCTGTGGGTGCCGGGATTGGTTTAGCGTGCCACGAGTTCGGTCATGCCCTGGGTTTGCCGGACTTTTATCCGAAGACAGGTCCGGGTGCTTACAAGACGCTCGGGACATGGTCGATTATGGACTATGGGTGCTATTTAGATGACCTGAACACGCCTGCAGGCTTTACGGCTTATGAGCGGTGGTTCATGGGTTGGCTGACGCCGACCCAGTTGACTGATTCATCCAAAGTAGAGCTACAGCCTCTCAATATAAGCGGGGAGAGTTATATAGTCTGCGATGAAGGGGAGATACACAACTTAGATGCGGAGTCCCCGTCGCCGGAGGTATGTTATATCTTAGAGAATCGTCAACAGACGGGCTGGGACAGGTTCATTCCCGGTCACGGACTGCTGATTTATCGGTTCAATCACGCTAAATGGAATGAGAATTATGTGAACCGCGAGCAAGGGGATATGGGGTTGGATATAATAGAGGCGGACGGTAAGAGCACCACGGAGGTGGACGGTAAGCAAGGCGACGCCTTTCCATATGACACGATCAATAGTTATTCGCCGTATCCTACCCGCCCGATTTTGGACATACAGGAAGATGGAGATATAATCCGCTTCACCTTCTTAGGAGCCCCCGCATCTACTGCCGTGACGGCAGCTGCCGTGGCGGCAGACCCGGCGGCTGTGCAGCCTGCCGTGGCGGCAGACCCAGCGACGCCTCGGAGCGAGGGGGCAGTAGCCGTAGGGTCTGTGCAGCGGGGAGCTATGCCGCGACTTATTATACGGGACGGGCAAGTCCTCATCTGTCGCGGCAGTGAAGAGTACACATTACAAGGGATACGGTTATAAAGCCGGCGTGAACGCGGAGTACAGACCGCTACGCTGACAGAGTACAGAGTACAGACTGATAGTCGAAAGCGACGCTGCGGAGCAAGGGGCAGCCGGCGTGACGCCGGTGTCAGTCGGCTGTGCAGCGGGGGCTGTGCAGCGAAAGTAAAAAGTAGAAAGTAGAAAGTTGAAAGATGAAGATAATCTCATATAATGTAAACGGCATTCGTGCGGCGATGAAGAAGGGTCTGCTTGAGTGGCTTGCGGCGGAAAATCCCGATGTGTTCTGCATCCAGGAGTCGAAGGCTCAACCGGAGCAGATAGATACGCTTGCATTTGCAGAGTTAGGTTACCATGCGTATATTCATTCCGCGGAAAAAAAAGGTTACTCGGGTGTCGTTATATTCAGTAAGCAAGTGCCGGATAATTTGGTAGTGGGTCTCGGGATAGAGCGTTATGACCGTGAAGGTCGTGTGCTGCGTGCGGATTACGGGGATATAACGGTCGTAGATGTGTATGTTCCCTCGGGTACGACGGGCGATATACGTCAGGAGTTCAAGATGGACTTTTTGGAGGTGTTGTTGAAGTGGAAGAAGTCGCTTGTTATAGAGCGTCCGAATGTGATTATCTGCGGAGACTACAATATCTGCCATAAGGCGATAGATATCAATCACCCAGAGCGTCAAGTAGGTGTGAGCGGTTTTTTACCGGAAGAGCGTGCATGGATGGATCGTTGGGAAGCGAGCGGTCTTATAGATTCCTTCCGATTATTCGACGGTAATGCTGAGCGCTATACATGGTGGTCAATGCGTTTTGGTGCTCGTGCGCGTAATGCAGGGTGGCGTATAGATTACCACTGGGTATCAGAGCCGCTGCGGTCGAGGCTCATGGGTGCTACTATACTGACGGATGCGGTGCACTCGGACCACTGTCCGGTTGGAGTAGAGGTTATTTAGCGGGGCGGCCGGCGCGTCGCCGGCTGCCGTGGCGGCAGACCCAGCGGCTGTGCAGCAGGGAGCGACGCAGCGGAGCGAGGGGGCAGCTGCAGTGGCTGCAGTCCCGGTCGGCTGTGCAGCGGGAAGTCGAATAAAAAAAACCTATAAAACCCCTTTAGTGTTTGCAGTCCTGCGGACTAGTTATATTCGGCTGTTTGTGTGCCTTAGAATGCAAGCATCCAAGCCCCACAAACATCCAAATATACACCTCTATGAGGTTGCAAACACTAAAGGACATAAACATAAAAAACATTCGCGCCTGCCGTGGCGGCAGACCCGGCGTCTGTGCAGCGGGGAGTCGAAAGTTGAAAGCAAAAAGGCGGAGCCGGTCATGTTAGTCGAAAGTCAAAAGTCGAAAGTCGAAAGCAATCATATGGATAAGTTACGAACAGAACATCTCTTTAAGACATACGGCAAGCGGACTGTCGTTAATGATGTGTCGATAGAAATCTCTCAAGGCGAGATTGTGGGTCTATTAGGTCCAAACGGAGCGGGCAAAACGACGACGTTCTATATGACAACGGGTTTGGTAGTTAGTAATCATGGTAAGATATACTATAACGACATCGATATAACGGAGTTGCCGATGTACGAGCGTGCTCAGATGGGAATCGGTTACCTGCCGCAAGAGGCATCGGTATTTCGTAAGATGAGTGTGGAGGATAACATTATGTCGGTATTAGAGATGACGAATTTTTCGAAGTCTTACCGTGCAGAGAAATTGGAACACCTGATCCGTGAGTTTAATTTGAGCCATGTGCGCGCGAACTTAGGTGACCGTCTATCGGGCGGTGAGCGTCGTCGGACGGAGATAGCCCGTTGTTTAGCGATTGAGCCTAAGTTTGTGATGTTGGATGAGCCCTTTGCAGGTGTAGATCCTATAGCGGTACAAGAGATTCAAGACGTTGTTTGGTCACTTAAGGCCAAGAATATCGGCATTCTCATTACGGACCATAATGTAGATGAAACGTTGATGATTACCGACCGTGCATATCTGCTGTTTGAGGGCAAGATTCTATTCCACGGTACTCCGGAAGAGCTCGCCGCTAACGATATTGTTCGTAATAACTATTTAGGTCGTAATTTTGAGCTTAAACGCAAACACTAATACTATGAATATAGTCGAACAAGCGAATGAGATTTTCGCTACCTCGGTGCGCGACTACCACCGCTTTGATAGCGTTGATACCCCAATTGAGAATCCGTACCCCGAAGGAAGCATTGAACACGAGCTTTACCTTAAGAACTGGATTGACACGGTACAGTGGCATCTCGAGGATATCATTCGCGACCCTGATATAACTCCATCACAAGGGATGCTTATCAAGCATCGTATAGATGCCTCTAATCAAGACAGAACAGACCTCGTGGAGAAGATAGACAGTTATTTCTACGAACTTTTTAGCCGTATTACCCCTGTCGTCGGTGCCTCCATTAATACAGAATCTCCCGCATGGGCGATAGATAGATTATCTATCCTGCATGTCAAGTTATGGCACATGCGAGAGCAAGTCGCTCGGGCGGATGTGCCTCAGGAGCAGCATGACCGATGCGCCGCTAAATTAGTCGTTCTTCAAGAGCAACTACATGATCTCACGCTGGCTATTGAACAATTATTGGCGGATTACGAATCCGGAAGACGGATTATGAAAGTGTATCGTCAGATGAAGATGTATAATGACCCAACCCTTAATCCTGTTTTGTACGGCAAGAAGTGACTAAGTTACTGATTATACGCTTTTCAGCTTTAGGTGATGTAGCTATCGCCGTCCCTATTGTCCGCGCTTTAGCTGAGCAATATCCTTCCTTGGATATCACAATGCTCAGCCGCTGTAACTACGAGCCGCTCTTTCACGATATGCCCGTTAATGTCCATTTCTACGGGGCAGACCTAAAGCATAAACACTATGGGCGAGAGGGATTAGACCTGTTGCTCAAAGAGATTGATTTTACTTCCTATGACAAGGTCGCTGACCTACATGGTGTACTCCGCAGTGACTATATCTCCTTGCGGATGCGATTGCACGGTATCCGTGTGCGTCGGATACAGAAGAATAAACTTGCCCGTCTATGGCTATGTAGCCGACTCAATCACCGGAAAAAGCCATTAATACTAATGTCAGAGCGCTATCTCCGTGTCTTTAGTCGTTTAGGTTACCCTATCAGTCTGCCGAGTCTGTGGAATAGCCGATATTGTACGCCGCCTTCCGATAAACAGCATATCGGCATTGCGCCCTTTGCAGCACATACCGGTAAGATTTATCCTTTGTCTAAAATGGAACAAGTTGTGGCTCTTCTTGGCGATATAATGGCGAAGAGGGGCGAGGAGGTGTTGCTTTTTGGCGCCGGTCCGGCAGAAAAAGCTACACTTGAACTATGGGCTAAAAAATATAACGGGGTTACCTCTATGGTCGGTAAATATCCATTGGACGAAGATATAAGGCAGATGGCCACCCTAAGACTGATGCTGACGATGGATTCCGGCAACATGCACCTTGCGGCATTGGCAGGCACACGCTGCCTCTCTATCTGGGGGGCGACTGATGTGCGCATGGGATTTAGGGCATATGGTCAAAAGGATGAAGATCTCATCTGTCGGGATTTACCCTGCCGACCATGTTCCACCTATGGTAATGTTCCCTGCCGCTATGGTGATTACCGTTGCTTGGAAATAGAGCCCAAAGAGATTGTAGAGCGCATTCTTAGCGCCCTGTGATTTTACGTTCGGAGTTTGAGTCCCGCCAATATCGTTCTGGGATCAAGATGATAGAGAGCATACATCTCGCCTCCCATAGAGAAGCCGCATCGGTCACAGACCTGATGAACAAATCCCATACATTTGGGGGCACGAGAGCCGTCAGAGAAGATAAAATTAGTAATCCAACAATATTTATCCGTACAACGCGTTACCCCATTGTCCATCTTCATTGCTTTTAACCCGGGAATGGTATTCATGATAGGATACCCTTTACGCTTATACTCAATGAGCGTATCTATAGTCCCGTTACGGCGTATAGGGTCTAAGAAGAGGTCCTTTGTTTCCTCAAATGGCGTATGGAAATTGAGGGAAATAGTGTCTATATAAGGATTTTGCCGCACATACTCCAGCGCGTTGAGGACATCATCTACATTTTGGTTATTGATGACCATATTGACCCCCAGGGGTTTCACTCCGCCTTGTTGCCGATAGTCAGCAATATGTTGTTCCAAGCGCCGGAAGACACCGGTTCCCCGGATATCATCATGGACAGGTCCTACCCCATCCATAGACACCCATATTTGGTCGGCATGTGAGCCGACGAATGGCAGTTGTGCATTGGTGGTGATGGTCGCAGACCAAAAACCTATCTCATGCGCCAAATCGATTACATCATCTATCCTATATGCGCCATCTTTCCATAAGTACAATTCCCCACCTTCAAAGTCCACAAAGCGCGATCCCGCATTATAGCAATATAGCAGTTCCTCGCGGATTTGTTCATAACTTTTGATACGTGGTGTGGCAATCGCATAAACAGAGCAATGTTTACACCGTAAGTTACATTGGTCAAGAATAAATATAACGGACTGCAGCGGTGTTTTCCGACCGAATAGAGAGCGTATGTACCACCAAGCCAGATAGGGGAGACGGGAGAGCATATTAAATAAACAGTAATGCTATTTTGACGATGATGATGATGAGGCAGTATCCGGTGTTGATATTGCGCATGGTGTACCAGCGAAGGAGGTAATATCGGTTATCCTCAGCTATATTGTCCCAGTTATCCATCGGCCCGAGCCACCAATAGGGTTTGTCGGTAGCGACCTCTTTGCCCTTGGCGAATTGCAGCATCGCCCACATAAGCCAACAGGCCTGCGGTAGCATGATAAGCACAGCGCAATACGCCCAATGGATATAGCCCAGTGCCGCCATCAGTACCATCAATACAAACGGCATGTACAGGAAAATAGCATAGGCAATCAGTCCTGCCGTATTGGTTTTGAGCAGGACAGCCAATGTCTTTTTATGGCTGATATCATCTACATGCCTTTCTACAAAAGAGTGTGTATAGAGGATATTGGTCACGAAGAGTCCGATAGCTACACCCAAAGCCAGGATATGCCACGCAAATCCCGTTTCAGGGGTATAGAGTGCACCGCACGCAGACTCATACACCCCGCAGAGTAAGAGCGGTCCGAAGCATGTACCGATAACCAATTCGCCGAGTCCGTGGAAGCCCAATTTGAAGGGGGGTGCGGAGTAGAAGAAGCAGAGTAAAGCTGCTATGCCGGCAAGAATCAGGAGTGTCCAATCAAAGTCCCGGAGAATGAAGATAATCAGTCCGGCAAGGATAGCGATACCAAAGAAAACCGCAATCGCGATAGCCAATTGGCGCGGGGTAGTAGAGCCGTCCTTGAGGTAAGGATATTTATCGGTGAAAGCCTTTTCGCCCTCCTGACGTAGTCCTAAACGGTATTCGAGTAATTCGTCCTTGTAGTCAAAATAGTCATCGAGGAGATTGCCTCCAAGATGTACCATGCAGACGCCCAATGTGGCGAGAAGCCCCAGCCAGATATTAAAACCCGGGACGCCCAAGGCAAGTACAATGGCGAGCAGTGACGGCATAATGCTCTGTGGAAGAGCAAATGATCGGCTGTTATAAAGCCACGTCTTGATGAGGTTCATTTTGTCTTAATGATTTTAAATTCCGCTTGCGCTTTTTGGAGTTGCCTAAGATATTGTTCGGAAGTGTGCAGCCGTGCAAAAGCAGCGGCAGCGACTACACGTCCGGCATTGACATCTGATTGCCAGTGTACACCGACGATAACGCGGGATTGTCCATACTCATATCCGCGTGCAAAGATAGCATTTTGGTCAGCGGGGTCAATCTCCGCCAAGATGAGAGCCGAAAGCCATCCGAGCAAGGTATGTCCTGAAGGATAAGACCCATTGGTTCTTAAGAAAGGCTCATCAGCAGGTGTGAGAGAGGGCTCATTGAAGTAGACGAAAGGGCGCGTGCGCATATAATGCGCTTTGGCTCGGTTATCGGTTTTTCCTCCGGTTTTGGTAGCGACTTTAAGTAGTTCCCAAATCTCGGGTGTTTCCCGTTTGGTGATTGTAATGCCCATGATAGGTCCAAAGATACCGGCTATATAGTCCATGTCCGTATTGGCGTCTAAAGCAGCAGTGATACCTCGCTCGGAGATGCGGATGGATTTGCCCCACTCATATTGGCATGAGTCGTAGCGGAACGCCTCAGAGCCATATGCCGGCGGCTCGGGTAAGAAAAGGAGTGCATTGGGCATAGAGTCTTCCTCAAAGTAGAGGCGTGATTGGGCATTAACGGTAAGGGAAAGGAGAAGGATAAGTAAGGAAGTGGTAATTTTATTCATAGTGTGTTACTTTGTGTTTGTGACGGCTTCGCCGTGTTGGTGACTAACACGCAAGTTTACGAACAGCGGTAAACGGTCTTTGATTATAAAAAGAAAGAGGGCATAGCTGTCCTCCTCTTTTGGTTGTGGAATAATAGATTATTCAGCAACTTTCTCTTGGATAGCTTGTGCAGCGTCCTCAACGGCCTCAACAGCGCATTGGATGGTGTCAGCGAGGGTCTTTTGCTCGCACTCTTTTTGGCACTCGGGTTTGCACTCACAATTCTCGCATTTTTGCTCGCACTTTTGTTCTTCCGGGCAAGCGCACTCTTTGTTTTCAGCTTTTTTGCAGCAAGCGACGCAAGCCATAGCGATTGCAGCGATTAACAATACTTTTTTCATTTGTTTATTTATTTAAAGGTTGTTAGATTAGGCGTTATTGCCCAAATCGGCTGCAAAATTATAACTTTTTTTTGAGAAATGCAAATTTTTTTATATATTTGCAGCGAAAATGTTAATTTTAGGGCAAAGATGAAAGGACTAAAGTCGAATGCAGTGTTTGTGCTGCGTAACATAAGTATAGCGATAGTGTTAATCGCAGTGGGGTTATTGTGTCTTATTGTATGGTTACGTCGTTACACGGAGCATGGAATAGAGGTAGAGGTACCGTCCGTGACGGGTATGTATATAGAGGAAGCCCGCGGGTTATTAGGTAGTGAAGGGTTGCGTTTGGAGGTTATCGATTCGACGTGGAGCCATACATCGCCGTTAGGTACGATAGTAGAGCAGACGCCGGGTGCAGGCAGTCATTGCAAGCATGGCAGGAGTGTGTACGTCATCGTGAACGCGAGTAGTCGCAAGCGTGTACCGTTGCCGGATCTGCGTGATATGAGTTATCGTCAGGCGAGCGGGACGCTTCGTTCGTTAGGTATAGGTGTAGAAGAGGTGGTTTATGAGCCGTCGGAGTACAAAGACATCGTATTGGATATCCGTCAAGACGGTGTATCGGTTCCGGAGGGTGCGCGTATAGAAGAGGGTTCGTCGGTGACGGTGGTCGTGGGTTTCGGCAAGGGTACAGAGAAAGTGTCGACACCGGAGTTGCGAGGCAAGACCTTATATGAAGCCCGTGCGCTGTTACTAAGCAGTTATCTGACGGTAGGTGCGATAGCGTATGACCGAGAAGTAACGAGTGAGAACAGCGATTCGTTTGTGGTATATATGCAGGAGCCTTTTGTGGGGACGATGATATTACAAGGCAGCCGTGTCGATCTGCAAATGACGACGGATATGGAGAAAGCGTTATTGGGTTCACAGAGCGAAGAAGGTGAAGAGGAGTTCTTTTAGCCGCCGCTGCCGTGGCGGCAGTCCCGGGCGTCTGTGCAGCCGGCGTGACGCCGGTGTCGGGCGTCTGTGCAGCGGGGAGTCGAATAACAAAAACCTATAAAACCCCTTTACTGTTTGCAGTCCTTCGGACTAGTTATATTCGGCTGGTTGTGCGCCTTCGAATGCAAGCATCCAAGCCCCACAACCATCCAAATATACACCTCTATGAGGTTGCAAACACCAAAGGACATAAACATAAAAAACATTCGCGCCTGCCGTGACGGCAGTGTCGGGCGGCTGTGCGGAGCCAAAGCCCCTCCCCGGCCCTCCCCTAAAAGGGAGGGAGGTGTTTTCCGGGAGACCAGGTTACCGGGATACCGGGTGGCCGGGTTACCAGGATACCGGGTGGGCGGGATTAGTCGAAAGTCGAAAGTCCGGGCAGAGCCCTAAAGTCGAAAGCAGAAAGTGGAAAGAAGTTGTATGATGGAGGAAGAGTTATATGAGCGAATGCGTTTGGAGGTTGACAAGGGTCAGTCTCCGCTACGTATAGACAAGTATGTGTCGGAGCATATGTCTGGTACGTCGCGTAATCGTATCCAGTTAGCTGCGGAAGCCGGTTTATTGTGGGTGAACGGTAAGCCGGTGTCCTCGTCGTACAAGGTTAAGCCTCTTGATACGATACAGATACTCTTAGACCATGAGCCACACGATTGTACGATCACACCGGAAGACATGCCGTTAGACATCGTCTATGAGGATGAGGATCTATTGGTGGTGAATAAGCCGGCAGGCTTAGTGGTTCATCCGGGTCATGGCAATTGGGAACACACGCTGCTCCATGGATTGGCAGGGCACTTCCGCAGTGGCTGCGGTCCCGGCGACGCTTCGGAGCAAGGGGGCAGTAGCCGTAGGGGCTGTGCAGCGGGTTATGAGGAGATAGATATGAATGATCCGTCGATAGGTTTATGTCACAGGATAGACAAGGACACGAGCGGTTTATTGGTAGTAGCGAAGACAGCCGAGGCGAAGAGTGCGTTAGGTCAGCAGTTTTTTGAGCATACGACGGAGCGAAGTTACCAAGCGTTAGTGTGGGGGACCTTCAAGGAAGATGAGGGGACGATAGAAGGGGCATTGGCCCGTGATGATCGTGACAGGACGTCTTACCGCATATATGATCTTTCCGAAAATCCGAATGCCAAAGAGGCGATAACGCACTATAAGGTATTGGAACGGTTTTTGTACGTGACGTTGGTGGAGTGTCGTCTTGAGACGGGTCGGACGCATCAGATCCGTGTCCACATGAAGTCGATCGGTCATCCCTTGTTCGGCGATGAGAAGTACGGCGGTATGGAGATATTGAAGGGTGTAAAGACCCAAAAGTACCAACAATTTATCCACAACTGCTTTGCGGTATGTCCCCGTCAGGCGTTACATGCCCGTAGTTTGGGTTTTGTTCATCCTCGTACGGGTGAGAGGATGTACTTCGAGGCCGAAATGCCGGAAGACATGTACAATCTAATTTCCCGTTGGCGAGCGTATGGGGGTCCGGCGTGACGCCGGTGTCGGTCGGCTGTGCAGCGGGGAGTCGAATAACAAAAACCTATAAAACCCCTTTACTGTTTGCAGTCCTGCGGACTAGTTATATTCGGCTGGTTATGTGCCTTAGGATGCAAGCATCCAAGCCCCACAACCATCCAAATATACACCTCTATGAGGTTGCAAACACTAAAGGACATAAACATAAAAAACATTCGCCGGCGTGTCGCCGGAGCCAGCGGCTGTGCAGCGTATTTAAAGCCCATCGGCTTTGGAGATACAAGTCAAAAATGCAGCGCAAGCTGCCGTTAAATTCAAAAATTAGTCGAAAGTCGAAAGTCAAAAGTCGAAAGCAATAAAGATATGTATAAAATACTTTGGTGTGATGATGAGATAGATTTGCTGCAAGCCTATATGCTGTTTCTCCGCGAGAAAGGATATGAGGTTTTGCCGGTGAACAATGGTCAGCAAGCGGTAGAGTTATGCCGCGCCGACAAGGACATAGACATCGTTTTTTTAGACGAGATGATGCCGGGTTTAACGGGTCTTGAGACGTTGGAGCAAATAAAAGAGTTTGCTCCCGAGTTGCCGGTCGTGATGATTACCAAATCGGAAGAGGAGGACATTATGGAGCAGGCAATCGGTTCGAAGATCGCGGATTATCTGATTAAGCCGGTTAATCCGTCACAGATATTGCTTTGTTTGAAGAAACACCTGCACCAGAAGGCCATAGTATCGGCGCATACGACTCGTTCGTACCGTGAAGAGTTCAGCGATATCAGTTATATGATAGACACAGCCCGGACGGTGCATGAATGGTATGCGATAGCGCGTCTGCTGACGAAGTGGAGTTTGGAGTTACAGGATGTAGACAGTTCTCTCAGTGAGTTATTGGAGCTGCAATACCGGAGTGCGAATCAGGCCTTTGCCAAGTTCGTGATTAAGAACTACGTCAGTTGGTTTACCGAGTCCGGATTTCGAGCCGCAGATGCTCCATTATTGTCTCCGGATGTATTCAAGAGCAAAGTTTTTCCGCGGCTGAATAAAGGCGAAAAGTTATTCTTCATAGTGATCGACAATTTCCGCTACGACCAGTGGAAGACGATTCAGCCGATGCTTTCAGCGTTCTTCACCATCGAGGAAGAGTGCCCGTATATGTCGATATTGCCGACCGCAACGCAGTATGCCCGTAATGCGATTTTCAGTGGTCTGATGCCACTCCAGATTGAGCAGATGTACCCTGATTATTGGGTAGCAGAGGAGGAAGAGGAGGGCAAGAACCTGCATGAGAAAGAGTTGCTGCAGAGTCAATTGGATCGCTATCGATTGCGGTATGATTTTATGTATTACAAGATCAATGAGTCGGAGTTCTGCGAGAAGATTACAAAGCAGTTGCGTCAGTTGCGCACGCCACTGAATGTGGCGGTGATTAATTTCATCGACATGCTATCTCATAGCCGTACAGAGTCGAAGATGATGCATGAGCTATGTTCGGACGAAGCGGCGTACCGTTCTCTGACCTTATCCTGGTTCAAGCATAGTCCGACGTATAATTTCTTCAAGACAATAGCTCAATTGGGTTACCACGTTATCCTGACGACGGATCATGGTACAGTTCGCGTTCAGAACGCGATTTCGATACAAGGCGACAAGAACACGAACACGAACTTACGCTACAAGGTAGGTAAAAACTTAACGCACACGGACAAGTCCGCGTTTGAAATAACAGCGCCGAAAGCCGTGGGTTTGCCGTGTCCGAATATAAGCAGTAGTTATGTTTTTGCGACCGGCAATGATTTCTTCGCCTATCCTAACAATTACAACTACTATGCTTCCTTCTACCGCGACACCTTCCAGCATGGTGGTATCAGTTTGGAAGAAATGATTATTCCGCTTGTGACAATGTCCCCAAAATGAGGAAGAGGCAACGCCATATTGTCCTGCCGCTTATCAAGTGGAGTATTCTTGTGTTCCTGATAGGGATAACGCTGTGGTTCATAGGTCAGTATGTGAGCCATGGCAGTGTATCATCAGGGTTAGCGCACAGCCACCAGATAAGTGTGTTGACCTATAATACGGGTCGTATGGGGGAGTTTAAGAAGGCACAGCACAATGCCGTGATTCATAATATATTAGACATCAATGCCGATATAGTCTGCTTACAAGAGGTAGAGGTGTATAAGGATCATCAGTACTTGACCCTTCAGGAACTGAAGAAAGCGCTAAAGAGTTACCCATATACGTATTTCGATTTCAAGATATACAATAAGCGCCGGCAGTACGGTTTGGCGATTTTCAGTCGCTATCCTCTTATCAATAAAAACACCATTCATTACGCCTCAGTAGGGAATATCTCCGACTATTGTGATGTAGTTATAAATGATGACACCATCCGTTTGTTTAACAACCATTTAGAGTCCAATCGTCTAACGGTTGGCGACCTACCGGACAGTATATCAAGAGTTGAGTTCGTAGCTTCCGCCCAGCGCATCAATGACAAGATGGGCAAGGCCCTTCCCACTCGCAAGACTCAGGCAGCAACCATTCGGCAAGCGATAAATGACAGTCCTTATCCTTCAATAGTAGTCGGCGATTTCAACTCATTACCCGCCTCTTATGTTTATAATAAGATACGGGGATGGGATTTACAAGATGCGTTTCTCAGCACGTCATGGCTGCGATTGGGGAATACCTTTGTCACGCATCATATAGGTGTGCGGATAGACTACATATTAGTGTCCCGCTCCTTGACGCCACGGCGCACAGAGGTATTGCGTCTGCAAGGTTCAGACCACTATCCGTTGGTGTCGAATATAAGTTGGTAAATAATTAGAACTCAATATCATGACTAAACACATTACAATTCTCCTGGCAGCAGCAACCCTGCTCCTTTCCTGTCATCCCAATCTCCAAAAGTCATCACGCTCCGAGCGCGAAATGAACCGTTATATCTCGGCACTGATGCACAAGATGACTCTTGAAGAGAAAGTCGGTCAACTCTCACTTCCGGTCGGGGGAGACATCACAACGGGTGAACCTCGTTTGAGCAATACCGCCGAGGATATTCGTTCCGGACATGTCGGCGGGCTGTTTAATCTCAAGGGTGCGGAGCAAATACGTGAAGTGCAACGGATTGCGGTGGAAGAGAGCCGATTGGGGATCCCCCTGCTTTTCGGAATGGATGTAATACATGGTTATGAGACGATATTCCCGATTCCTTTAGGTATGTCGTGCAGTTGGGACATGGATGCGATAGAGCATGCGGCGCGCATAGCCGCAATTGAAGCAACGGCAGACGGTATCTGCTGGACCTTTAGTCCGATGGTTGACATCAGTCACGATGGACGGTGGGGAAGGATATCCGAGGGTAGCGGCGAAGATCCGTATTTAGGAGCACGGATAGCCGAGGTTATGGTACGTGGTTATCAGACGGACCAACTCGCCGACTCCACCTCCATGCTCGCTTGCGTCAAACACTTTGCCTTATACGGTGCCGTAGAAGGTGGTCGTGAATACAATTTCGTAGATATGTCGCGCTACAGGATGTTCAACGAATATATGGCGCCCTATGAGGCGGCAGTCAAAGCGGGAGCAGGTTCTGTTATGGCAGCTTTTAACGTGGTAGAAGGCGTACCCTGTCATGGCAATAAGTGGCTTTTGACGGATGTATTACGTGAGCAATGGGGTTTTAAGGGCTTTGTAGTTGCAGATTACACAGGCATCGAGCATTTGCAAGACAACGGTGTAACCCCGAGCCATGAGCTCGCTGCCATTCAGGCTATCCAAGCAGGTCTTGATATGGATATGGCATCATCTGCTTATCAGACACTTATAGGCGCTGTCCGGAATGGGAAAGTATCAGTAGCGACCATTGATGATGCCTGTCGCCGCATATTGGAAGCCAAATATAAATTAGGGTTATTTGAAGACCCCTATCGCTATTGTCATCCGGCGCGTCGGGCTGTAGTGCGTTGCGCAGAACATCGCGAAGCGGCGCGTAAGATTGCTGCTGAATCAATGGTATTGCTCAAGAACGAGGGTAATCTGTTACCCCTCGCCAAGCATGGTACAATAGCGCTGATAGGTCCGTTAGCAGATGCCCGGACACATATGGCAGGTACATGGTCAGTGGCAGCTGTTCATGAACACTATAAGACCCTGCGCGAAGGAATGGCAGATGCGCTGCAAGGTACCGGAGCCGAACTGCTATACGCTAAGGGGTCTAATCTAATGTACGATGCAGAGCAAGAGGGCATAATCTCCATCTTCGGGCACGATATACGGGATTCTCGTTCAGCCGGCGCCATGCGTGAAGAAGCACTGAACGTAGCGAGAAAGGCAGATGTAATTGTCTGCGCAATGGGCGAAGGGTCGGAGTCGGCCGGCGAATGCGCCAGCCGCGTGAATATAGAACTATATGATGCCCAACGGGATTTACTGGCAGCATTACTGAAATTAGGTAAACCGATTGTCTTACTGCATTTTGCGGGTCGTCCAACCGTACTCGAATGGGAGAGTAAACATGTACCGGCTATTATAGAGACCTGGTTCAGCGGTTCAGAAGGAGCTGATGCTATCGCCGATGTGCTGTTCGGTGATATCAACCCCTCCGGACATTTGACAACTCAACTGCCTCATCACGTGGGGCAATATCCGTTCTCCTATCGCTATTATCGAACGTCAAGGCCCAACACGGGCGGTACTTTCGGCAAGTACTCCACATGCTACCAAGATGTTAGCACATACCCGCTGTATCCCTTCGGTTATGGGTTAAGTTACACCGATTTTGAAGTCTCCGAGCCGGTATGGACAAAGCAAGCCGGCGACACTATCGGCATAATTAGCACGACGATTACCAACACCGGTCATAGAGAAGGTGCAACGGTATTGCAACTTTACCTTAGTGACCCGTTCAGCGAAGGTGTAAGGCCCTATATTGAGCTCTGCGGATTTGAGCGAATAAGCCTGAAAGCCGGTGAAAGTCAAATAGTAACATTCGCCATAACCCCCGACATGCTCGCCTATTATAACCCCAAGGGGATAAAAACAATTGAACCCGGCGAGTATCAATTACGCGTCGGGCTCAATAGTCGGGATTTATCCAAGCCGGTTATTTTCCAGCTTTAGCGTCTTTATTAGCTTGGCGGCGTTCCTGCGCCTTCTGGATATCATATGCAATTTGCGGAGCTATGCACATGGAGGAATAGGTACCTACCAATACACCAACCAGCAATGCAAAGATGAAGCCTCGGATGGATTCTCCACCGAAGATAAAGATTGCCAATAGTACTACTAACGTGGACATTGAGGTCGAGAAAGTACGAGACAATGTCGCGTTAATCGCATCGTTGATATTAACACCTTTTTCACGCTTAGGATAGAGGTGATTCATTTCACGCACACGGTCGAAAATAACCACCGTATCGTTGATTGAATAACCAATAACGGTCAAGATAGCGGCGATAAAGGCCTGGTCAATCTCCATAGAGAAAGGCATAATCTTCCATAGCAATGCATAGCTACCCAAAACGATAATCGCATCGTGGAACAATGCAGCAACAGCACCCGTCGAGTATGCCAGGTTGCGGAAACGCAGCAAGATATACAGGAAGATAACAATCAAGGCAGCAATCACGGCAATGATAGCAGATTTGGTGATATCGTCTGCAATGGCAGGACCTACTTTCTGGGACTGCATGATACCAATCTGAGGATTGAGTTGCGTTGATTTGAACTCTTCCAAAGTGATGTTCTCCGGCAGATATTGCTTGCAGCCCTCATAAAGGAGTGCTTCAATCTCGTCATCCAGCGTCTCGGAATTTTCGTGAATCTTGAAGTTCGTTGAAATACGAATCTGATTCGCGTCGCCAATCGTGATAACACGCATAGAGAGGTTTTCGCCCTCTGTATTCTCAGCCATGAAGACATCGGTCAAGGACTTTTCTACAGCCTGGGTGCTCACAGGATCAGCAAAACGTACTACGTAGTTACGACCACCGGAGAAGTCAATACCGAGATTCAGTTTACCAAAGATATGCGGTTCAAGACCAAGGATAGAAATAATCACAACCGTGCAGGAAATGATATAGAACCACTTGCGGTTCTCGACGAACTTAGCTTTGGTATTCTTGAGGAAGTTCGCCATCAGCTTGGTAGTGAAGGAGATTTCCTTGGCATTTTCGCGAGCGGCATAAGCCTCTAACCATAGACGAGTCAGGAATACGGCAGTCAAGAATGAAGTAACAATACCAATCATGTACGTTACCGCGAAACCCTTAATGGGACCTGTACCGAAGATGGCCAAGATAACACCGGTCAGGAAGCTCGTCACGTTAGCATCAACGATAGCAGAAATAGCACCCTTGAAACCATCCTGAATAGCTTTCTGCATATTCTTACCGGCTTTCATTTCCTCACGAATACGCTCGTAAATCAGCACATTAGCGTCCACTGCCATACCCATTGTCAGCACGATACCGGCAATACCGGGCAGGGTCAGTACGGCAGAGAAGGAAGCCAAAGTACCGAACAACAGGAAAATGTTGCACAGCAATGCCAAGTCAGCTACCAGACCCGGAACCATGCCGTAGTACAAAATCATGTAAAGGAGAATCAAGATAAAACCAAGCACGAAGGACCAAAGACCATCGTGAATAGCCTCAGCACCCAAAGAAGGACCGACAACGTCCTCTTGGATAATACGAGCCGGAGCCGGCATCTTACCGGATTTCAAGGTATTGGCAAGGTCTTTAGCCTCTTCTACGGTAAAGTTACCGGTAATTTGGCTATTACCGCCGGCAATTTCGCTTTGTACGGTCGGAAAAGAATATACATAGCCATCCAGCACAATAGCAATGGATTTGCCGATATTGTCTTTGGTGATACGCTGCCATGCCTTAGCGCCCTCAGCGTTCATAGACATAGAGACATTAGCGTATGCAGAAATCTGTGAGAAATCAGCGCGAGCGTCAGTAATCACATCACCCTCCAACGAAGCACGACCATCCCGCTGAGCCTTAAGCGCAACTAATTGATAATAAGTCTCTGCTTCATCTATCGCCTTAACGGTCCAACGGAAGCGCAAATCACGGGGCAGTACTTGCTGCGCGGTAGTAGAGCGCAACATCTCCATCACGCGCGCGGTATCAGTATAAAGAACAGTACCAACAACAGGACCACGAGCGGCTTGACCGGATTGTGTAACAGCGGGATTAAGAATGGCAAATAACGGATTAGTCTTCTTGTACTGCTCCAGAGCGGCAGCAGAAGCCTCCTCTGCTTTAGCAAGGCTATCTTCTGCGGATACTTGCTCTACAAGGTCAGTCAAGTCACCATCAGCAGCAACTTCTTGTTTTTCATCCTTTTGAGGCGCAGCTTCCTCAGCCTCCGCGGTAGCGGCATTAGCAGCGCCAAACTCACCATTAATCTGCGCTAAAGCAGGCATAATCTCAGCCAATTCGTAGGTCTCCCAGAACTCCAGGTTAGCAGAGCCTTGGAGGAGCTTACGAACACGCTCGGGCTCTTTAATACCCGGCAACTCAATCAAGATACGACCTTGTTGGCTCAGTTTCTGAATATTAGGTTGAACAACGCCAAAGCGGTCAATACGGGTTCGCAACACGTTAAAGGAGTTATTAACCGCCCCTTCTATTTCTTCGCGAAGAACCTTTTCAACCTCTGCATTGGTCGAGTTTAAGGACACTTTGTCTTTTAACTCGAAAGTCGAGAAGATAGAAGCCAACTGGGCGTTAGGATCAATCTCATAAATCGACTCAAAGAAAAGATTGACAAAGTCATCACCGCTCTTCTTCTGTTTTTCAGCAGCCATATGCATAGCCTGCGTGAAGAGCTCGGAAGTATTGTAGCCACTAAGTGCACGGAGAATCTCCGGCACGGAGACTTCCATGGTGACGTTCATACCGCCTTTTAAGTCCAAACCTAAATTTAATTCCTTCGTGCGGCACTCCTTGAGCGTATAGCCAAACCATACTTTCTCAGCGGCCATGGAGTCTTTGTAGAAGTACTCTTTAGCCTCATCGCCGGCAGCATACTCTTTTGCTTTATTGTCATAATGACGCGTCACAAAAGAGAACGACAGGTAGAACGCACATATTAGCGCGAAGCACACTGCCATAAATCGAACTAGTCCTTTGTTTTGCATAATTTATATATATTAATTAATTTTCGCCATAAAAAGCCCGCAAAATTACATATTTTTCTTCATTTATGCAAATTTTTTAGTGATTTTAGTCCATTTTCGCTGTTTTTTATAAAAAAATGCAAAAAAATTGCTTAAAAATTTGGTTATGTCAAATATTTGTTGTACTTTTGCAGTCGCTATCGCGGAGTAGAGCAGTGGTAGCTCGTCAGGCCCATAACCTGAAGGTCGGTGGTTCGATCCCATCCTCCGCAACAACAAAGGCAGCCCAACGGCTGCCTTTGATTTTTTATCCGGACGACCGACTCACGCGGTTGCCGTAGTTTTACTTCTCCCAACCATCAAAGACTTCTGGTCCATAGACATTATCCTCGTCCTTATCGTGAAGGGGCGCCCATAATTGCTTAAAGAAGGGGTTGCGTTTCGCTTCTTTATCCCACGCCCATGGTCGTACTCCTGCAGGAATACCGGCTTTACGAGTCAGTTCATCGTTAGCCTCTGTCTCTTTATACGGATAGGGGAAAGCATAGGGGCTCCAGTGACCACCGAGCAGAATAAGACGCGGAGAAGCCATAAAGGTATTGCCTTCTGCATCTTCCCATTCGAGTTGCGTGTCCCAATCGCCTTTCTTCATGTCTTTGGAGAGACATTTACCACCGCGGAAAGCCGCTGCTTGCTGCATATCTTTAATGGTAAATTCTGCCATATCTTTTTTCTCATCATAACCATGGTCAAGGAGCACCGGTTCTTCGCTATTATGACTAAGGTCCATGTGTTTCCAGTCTGGAATAGCCTTATACGCCTCCAACGAACCATAGTACGCATGGATGCGGCGAGCAACTTTCTCTTTTATAGCAGGATCCTTTGTGGTTTTGAACTGCTTTATCCACCACTGCGTGCCATGTTCTTTTGACATGGCGACTGCGCGCATGGCTAATTTAACAATATGGGGAACTGCATAAGAAGCATAAACAAGTTTAGAACGAACTGCGAACTTGAGCGATGCTGGAAGACTGTCCGACGACGCCATCTGCTTAAAGTATTCCTTGACAGGGATATTAGCTCTAAAATGCAGGTAGTTCTCCAATTCATCACCATCTATATACCACATACCATGGAAATTACGGGTCGTAAACCAATTGGCATTAAAGATACGCTCGGGTTTAGGCACGCCGATTGCATTGAGCAGAAGGCATTCGAATTCATAGTTAGAAATGCGATACTCCTTACCGGAGCCAATATTGTAGTACCTATTCCAAAATTCCGCCGGCACCTCATCGCGGCATACGCGCTCAAGCAATCGCCCGCTATCTTCTACCGTTGCCCACTCCAAGACACCGCGGATAGGCACATGGAACATGATTGGGTCATAGTTCTTAAGAATAGCCGGATACAATATTCCCGATTGCCTTAAGGAAACCCATTGCCTAATACCGCCATCGGTCAGAATCCTTTCTGCCAAGGCTTTTGTGAGGCCATAATGGTCATATGCGCTGACGCAGATAGGATCCCCTGCGCGACCCCAGTGAAGAGGTTCGCGCCGATCACCCATTTGAGCAACTGAACCGATATAAACAACCTTCGGTTGCGTCTGTTGCGCCAAGACAGCATCACGGATATTGACCGCCGCCGAGAGATTGGTGCGACGCGTCGCTGAAGGCTTATAGTCTGCTTGAGGCGACACCATTCCACCTACATGCAGTACGATATCCGCTCCCGTAACACCTTTCAGGACATCATCATAGTTAGTGAGGTCACCCCATATAATATCCAAATTGGGATTATCCATATAGGGTGTTAACTTAGACTTGTTCTTAGCCGACGGGCGCGCCAAGATACGTAATTGATAACGCTCAGGATAGCGGAGTATCTCGTTCATCCCCGCCCAACCCATCGTTCCGGTAGCCCCGGTCAGGAAAACTGTTTTCTTCATATCATTCAACTTTTTGCTTTTTACTTTACGGCTTTGCCAAGACTAATAGCGACTTGACCTCCTGATTTGCTTTCATTTTGCGCTTTCGACTACCATCGTGTATCGAACGCTCATCGAACGCTCACCGAACACTCATCGAACACTCACAGGCAACTTTGGGCTTTGTCCGGACTCTAACGGCGACTTATTAGTTTCCGCCATTTATCGCGCAAGAAAGACCCCGTGTGTTGCAGAAAATGGAGGGCGGAGTGTGTTAATATCTGTTCATCCTCATCCTCCTGCGCTTGGATCACTTTTTGCTCGTTCTCGTCACTTATCACGAGCAGGTAATCCCCCAACTGCAACTCCGTATCGCCTTTGGGAACAAAGAAATTATCCCCCCTGCGAACCATAATAACCAAACTATGCTTCGGTACCGCCACATTTTTCAATTGAGAGCCATTGCATATAAGTTCCTCAGTGACCAAAGTCTCATGCGCCGAAGACTCAACCTCTTCCGGTATATCAATGTCAAAGTAATATAGTTTATGCGGCGCAGAGTCAGGGTCAGCCAATTTCAACTTCTTCGCTACCGCACCGATTGTAGTACCTTGTACCAACAAGCTGATAAGGGTACATAGAAAAACTACATTGAACAATAAATCCGCATGAGGCACCCCGTGAGACATACAGAGGATAGCAAAAATAATCGGCACCGCGCCGCGCAAGCCTACCCAGGAGACAAGCGCCCTATCGCGTTGCTTATATTCTTTACGCCATGGAAATAGTGATAGACCAACAGCTATCGGACGCGAGATAAAAATCATTACAATACTGATAATGAGGCAAGGCAACCACACTTGCAGTTGGATGAGTTGAGAAGGATAGACCATTAGACCCAACATCAAGAACATCACTAATTGGCTCAGCCATGTCAGACCTTCAAAGAAGGACTTCGTCTGGCGCTTGCGGGTAAACTTGGAATTCCCGATTATCAAACCGCCGATATATACCGCCAAATAGGGATTACCTTTCAGGAAAAAGGTCACCGAGAAGATAAAAATACACGCCGTCAGCACCATAATCGAGTACAGAGACTCATTATTTAAACGGGATTTTTTCAGTAACTCCACGGTCATCTTACCAAAGATGAAACCCATTACAGACCCCATCACCAATTGAATGACCACCTCCTGAATAATTGAGAGAGCCGTCACGTTTTCTGTGCCCGAATTGACTATACCGATGAGCGTAATGGTCAAGATATACGCCATAGGATCATTCGCACCGGACTCCAACTCCATCAATGGACGCAGATTATGCTTGAGTTTGATGTTATTCGTTCGCAATATCGCAAATACCGACGCCGAATCCGTCGAACTCATCGTCGCCGCCATCAACATAGCTACCCATATCGAAACCGATGCTACTGCATTGAGCCACCCGAAGATATAGTAAATCAGCGCACCCGTGATAGCACATGTCAATAGCACACCCACCGTCGCTAATGTCACACCCGGCCATACCACCGGCTGTATATCCGCTATCTTAGTGTCCAATCCGCCCGAAAACAGAATGATACATAGTGCTATTGTAGAAATAGCTTGCGCAGTACCCAAGTCCATGGGACCTGACTCACCGCCTACCAATCTGCCCACCATCTCAGGACCAAACAGCATACCGACCCCAAGAAAGAGCAACAATGCCGGTATACCAAACCGATAACCTATCTTATCCGTAAATATGCTCAAGAAAAAGAGCAACGATAGCGTTAATAATGTCAACTCTACTTCCATGATTGCTTTCGACTTAACAGTTTAATAGTTTAACGCTTTAACAAGAATCCATCTATTATCTTTGTTATCTCACTCACAGGATAGAGACCCTTCTCAAGAGCCGGCTCACCTCCCACCGGCACATAAAGCACCTGAGGAATGGAGTTTATCTGAAAGAAATACGCCAATTCCCGCTCCTTCTCCGTATCTACTTTATAGAAATCCACCTGACCTTTATACACTACCGAAAGACTATCCATAATGGGAGCCAAGCGTTTACACGGTCCGCACCAGGTCGTGTAAAAATCCACTATACACGGACGCTCATTGACACCGTGCCAACCGGTTGTAGGGGTATAGGTTGTATAATTCATCACTTTTGACTTAAAGGCTTCGGTGGTCAAATAGGTTACCTCCGCCGAGGCTGAAAGGCCTAAAAAGGCACTAAATAGGACTAAAAATAATCTTTTTTTCATCTTTTTTCACTTTGAGCTTGCAAAAGTACGAAAAAAATATTACTTTTGCAAACTTATTTACAAATTTATGAATAATTGTAGCGATTTATCCCTAATAGTAAGTCAATACGATCCCCGACAGGTCTTTGTTGTGATAGATTCTGCTTTAGAGCTCTGCCCGGACTATAAAAATCAAAACTATTCAGACATAAGTGAATTAGTCAACATAACGAGTGGTTTCCCTACCCTTTGCCTTCAGGCAAAAGAAATGAATAAGACCCTCAAGACGGTGGAGCAGATTTGGAATTTTCTCTTCGATAATCACGCGACCCGCAAGGCATTACTCATCAATATCGGCGGAGGAATCATCTGCGACTTAGGCGGTTTTGCAGCCGCAACGTACAAGCGGGGTATTGATTATGTTAATATTCCAACGACACTATTGAGCATGTCGGATGCAGCTTGGGGCGGCAAGACGGGGTTCAATTATCGCGGCATGAAGAATGTTATCGGCATTATACGTCAGCCGAAAGCGACACTCATTTTTCCGAGCTGGCTTGACACTTTATCCGAACAAGAGAAGTTATCCGGCTATGCCGAAATTATCAAATGCGGACTTCTGAAAGACTCAACGACCTTTCATACCATTCTACGTGCTCTTGAGGACAGGGATTACGAAAATGGTATCGCTGTAGCTGTTGAGGTCAAGCAGTCAGTCGTCCGGGAGGATCCTAACGAGCAGTCGTTGCGCAAGGTTCTTAATCTCGGTCATAGCGTTGGACATGCCATTGAAGAATTGGGCATCCGCAACGCAAGTGGAGCTAAATACACTCAAGGTGTAATTCCTCATGGCTACGCAGTGCTATATGGGCTGGTGGCGATGGCATACCTCAGTCATATCCTGTTGGGATTAGACCGCAGGATAGTGACGACTCTCAGCCATATCATGGTGGAGTACTACGGACGCATGCCCTTCCAATGCAAGGACTACAAAGAGATCATCAATCTTATGTACTGCGACAAAAAGAATGAGCATGAGGGAGAGATTAGAATGGTTTTACTCCGTCATATAGGCGAGCCGGTTACTGACCAAATCGTCCATGAAGAGGAACTGATGGAGTCTCTCGAATATCTATTTAGTCTCTAAGGCGCGAATACCTAAATTGATAAATATAGCAAATATTATTATACCTCAAAGAACCCTAACTGGCTTATCGCAGTGAGCATCCTGCCTACATAGTTGCTATCAGGTTCTGTCCAGCGGAATCCGAGGCGTAAAAGCACTTGTGATGTGTACGTGTTATCACGCTCAACGATATGCGTCGGTTTTCCATCCCCCATATCCTGATAAGCCAACATGGTGGTAAGAAGTGCTGCTTTTTTAGGGTCGGTAGCCGCTTGCTGTACCAGCACACTGAATGCCTCACTTTCAACATAGTGTATTTCTGTACCTATTTTCTTCAATTCGTTCAAGACATCCCCCAACAATCGTGTGTGCGTGTTGTAAGGGTGGAATACCGTACAGTCGTCCGGAGTCGTAGCCAACAGGACGATAGCTCGCGCCGTCTCGTTGATAGGAGAAAACTCTGTAGGCGAGTCGTACTGCTCATACGGACAGCAGCCTAACATATTGAAGATCTTGATACGCCCCATATAGCTGTTGGTGGAGAAATTGACTTGGAACTCGCCGTCATAACTGCGTGCCGCGAGGTTGCCCACCCTCATAATCTTTGCCTTGAGCCCCTTATGCGCCACAGCGTCCAGAATAAGGCGGTCGGCAAGGAACTTCGAGTGCATGTACTGGTTGCCCAAGTACTGGCCGAAATAGATATTCCGCTCCGTCAGGACAGGTGCCGACGTATCATTTCCAATCCATATACCTCCTGTGGAGGTAGTGGATACATGTATGAGCCGCGCACCGGTAGCCAGACAGAAGTCCACGCAGCGTTGGGCACCCCCGATATTCACATCTTCAATATCCGTGCCCTTGGAGAAATGTTTCACGTTTGCGGCACAGTTGAAGACGGTCTGAATGCTGATATCTGAAAGCAGATGGCTGAAATCATTCGTGACATCGCCGTTGACGACGAACAAGCGTTTGCCGAAGAGGTCATCGAAGCGACGGCTGAAATAGTAGAACAGCAAGTTGCGTACACGACGCTCGGCATCATGCTGATCCTTGCCGCGCACAAGACAGGTAATCGTCTCGGCGTCAGAATCGATGAGTTCCTTGAGTACATGGATACCGAGGAAACCTGTAGCACCGGTAAGAAGAACATGACCTAAGCCATTTACCATTTGGGCATTTAGGAAGGTATCCAACGTGTTCTTTTGGAGCAGTGCGTTGATGGGTTCGTAATCAAAATCCGTGATGACTGTATCAGGCACCTCGTTTTCCTGAGCCGTATCTCTGCCTGTTAACATCTCAGCCAGCAGCCGCGGTGTAGGATGACTGAAGAGGTCGGCATAAGCGATGTGCTGTCCGCCCTTCTCCGCCTCGATGATGACGCGTGTCACCATGAGGGACGTGCCGCCCAGATCGAAGAAATTATCCGTAGCACCTACTTTCTCCAGACTCAAAACGGAAGCAAAGATGTCCGCAAACAGTTTCTCTGTCTCGTTGGCGGGGGCTACGTAAGCATGGTCGTCCGCCTGAATCTTCGGAGCCGGCAGTGCTTTGCGGTTCACTTTCTGGTTCTGGTTGAGCGGAATAGCGTCAATCTGCATAGTAGCAGCAGGCACCATGTATGGCGGTTTGGTCTCACGGATGAAGGCATTGAGCGCCTGCACATCTATCTTCTCGTCGCTGACGATATATGCCGCGATAAATTTACCACCGTTGGGATAATCGAACGCCTGTACAGTTGCATCCTTAATACCCGGGAACTGACGGATAACCGTCTCAACCTCTTTCAGCTCAATACGGAAACCGCGGATTTTGACTTGTCCGTCGCGTCGTCCCACAAACTGGATGTTGCCGTCCGGCAAATATCGTACAATATCGCCTGTGCGGTAGCATCTACGACCATTCCATTCGACAAACGCCTCTGCGGTTCTCTCGGGAAGGTTCAGATAACCACGTCCTACTTGCGGACCACTGACCCATAACTCGCCTGCTGCTCCGAGCGGCAGACGCCGGCCGTTGGTATCCATGACGAACAGTTGCAGATTATCCAGCGGTTTGCCGATAGGGATATGCTGCTCATAGCCGTTCAAACAATACGTGGTGGTGAAGATAGTACACTCGGTCGGACCATAGCCATTGTGCATCTTGTAGTTGCTTGGCGGCGTGAGGGCAGCCAGTGCTTCACCGCCTACAGACAGATGTCTCAGACTATGACACTCCACATTCGTAGCGAACTGGAATCCAATCTGCGTGGTCATGAACGAGTGTGTCACTCCCTCTTGGTCGAAATAGCGTCCAAGTTCGGGCAGGTTCAGTCGCATGTCTTCGGATATGATGCACACCGCAGCCCCGCAAGTCAGCGCCGGGTACATGTCCATCATATTGGCGTCGAAGCCAAAGGAAGCATATGCCGCCACTTTGTCACCGGCGTGCAGGTCGTAATAACGGTGGTACCAGTGACAGAACGCCACAAGGTTTCGATGCTCCAGCATCACACCTTTCGGCACGCCCGTAGAACCGGATGTGTAAAGCAGGATGAAGAGGTCCTCCGGTTTTATCTCGACATTTCGATATTCCGATATATCGGTATTTCGAAGTTCCTCCAGTTCTTTCTCTGTGAGAAGCATGCAGGAATTGCCGTCCTGCTGCATATAATTGAGTCGTTCCTCAGGGTAAGAGGGGTCGAGCGGCATGTAGGCGCAACCGGCTTTGAGCACAGACAATGCTCCTATCGTCATCCATTCGGAGCGTTCCACCTTGATGGCAATGACATTCGTCGTCGGGTGCAACCCGGCGGCTATGCGGTCGGTTATCTCGTCCAACTCGCGGTAGGTGATTCGTTTGTCGCGGAAGATGACGGCGATGTTGTCCGGCGTCCTTGCCACCTGCGTTTTGAAGAGCGAGAGTATGGTCTGCGTGTCATCATAGTCCACGTGGGTCTCGTTGAAACTATCGAGCAGTGCTGTCTGTTGCTCGTCCATCAGCGAGACAGAGCGCAACGAGGCTTTGGTATCTTTGGCGAACGCACTCACGGAATTGCTAACCGACTGCGCGAGGCTCTGCATCATCTCGCGGCTGTAACGGCCGTTGTCGTACTCAATCACCACGGAAGGTTTGCCATCCACCTCCACGATATAGAACGCAATCTTGAACTTCGGCACGTTCAGTTCCATGTTCTCCGTCTCCATCGCCTGTCCTTTCACCTTGTATTCGGAAAGGACGCCAAGCTGGTAGGCGTACATGATTTCTGCCGTCAGGTCGTAGTCGGCGGCTATCTCAGCAAACGGATAGTTCTCATGCGAGAGTGTCTGCTCGAATTTCCCGCCTGTCTCCCGAACGAACTCCTCTACGCTCTGCGTGCCTATCTTGCTGCTCAATGCAAGCGTGTTCACCATCATGCCAATCGTGTTCGCCATCTTGAGGTTGCTACGGCCGTTGGAGATAGTGGTGATACAGAGGTCGTCGTTGTTCGCAAACCGCGCGAGCGTGTAGAATACTGCCGCGAGTGTTGCACCGGCGGCTGTCACGCCAGCGGTTTTCGCCAACTGCTCGGCAGCCTGCAGATTCATGGGTGCATAAACCTGTCCTATCTCGCCGTCTTTGGGGTTGGTCAGGTCCGCCGGTATCTCCGTCACACCTTCCACTTGAGCCAACTGCGAGTGGAAGAACTCTTTGGCTGCTGCGTATTCCGCGCTATCCTCTGCGGCCTGTTCATCCGCCACAAACTCGGCATAAGAGCACATTTCCTGTTCGATGGTCCCGCCATTCAGCAATGCGCACAGCTCATTGAAGAACACATCATACGAAGCACCGTCGCACACCAAATGGTGCATGTCGCAATAGAGATACAACGCCTTTTCTGTCTCGACGATGCTGAACCGGAAGAGTTGGTCTTTCGAGAGATTGAAGGGGCGGACAAATTCCGCACGGTAGGCCTCCAACTGCGCCTCTTGCAACTCAATGGTCTCCACTCTCAACTCTTGGTTATGGTCGATAAGCTGCTCCACTCCGGTCTCGGTTGTCAGGAAATGTACGAACAGCTCCGGGTGGTTTCGAACGACTTGTTCCACTGCTGCACGCAGTTCCTCCGCACGAACGTCCTCCGGCATTCTCGCGCGCATGGGAATATTATATAGTGTCGAAGCGGGATTCTTCATACACTCGAAATAAACACCGGTCTGCGCATGGCTGAGGGGGAATGAGACCGCTTTGCTCAAAGTAGAAGGAGTCTTTTGACTTTCGACTTTTGACTTTTGACTGCCATCCATCATCGCCTTCAATATCTCGTTTTCGATAAGCTGGATGTTCGCGCCTTTGATAAGCAGTTTGGCATCGAGTTGCACGCCGAAACGCTTATAGACATGTGTAGCCAGTTTGATGGCGGAGATGGAACTCAGTCCTACGTATCTCAGGTCGGTCATGATTCCGAAATCGCTGTTCCCCACGATACCGGCGACCATGTCACGCAACTGTTCCTCCAATACATTGAGCGGTGCTGCGCTTTCTTCTTTCGACTTTTGACTTTCGAGAGCCTTCGGCTCGGGCAATGCCCGTTTGTTCACTTTCTGGTTCTGGTTGAGCGGAATAGCATCTATCTGCATCGTGACAGTCGGTACCATATAAGGCGGTTTCCGGTCCATGATAAAGGCATTGAGCGCCTGAATATCAATCTGTTGGTCGGAAACGATGTATGCTGCGATGAACTTACCGCCGCCTTCCGGGAAATCAAAGGCCTGAACGGTAGCATCCTTGATACCCTCAAATTGACGTATAACCGCCTCTACCTCTTTCAATTCAATACGGAAGCCGCGAATCTTGACCTGACCGTCCTTGCGGCCTACAAACTCGATGGCTCCGTCCTCACGATACCTGACAATATCGCCTGTGCGGTAACAGCGGAGACCGTTCCAGTCCACGAAGGCTTCAGCGGTTTTCTCGGGGTCATTGAGATAACCGATACCGACCTGCAATCCGGCTATATAGAGTTCGCCGGCAGCCCCCCATGGCACGCGGTGACCGTATTTATTGACGATGAAGAGCTGCGCCGTGTCGTTCGGGAATCCGATAGGGATATTCGGCTCGTTCTTCTCCACCCAGAAACTGGATACATAGACCGTACACTCCGTCGGACCGTAACCATTCCACAAACGATAGGACGGCGGATTTAGCGACATCAGTTTTTCGCCACCCACGCCGAGACATTGGAAACCGGGAATATCGGGATAGTTGATAGCCATCTGCGTGCCTACTTGGGTCGTCATGAAAGAGTGTGTAATGCCCTCTTTGACAAAATAGTCATATATACCGTCCAAATCGAACCGTATATCTTCGCCTATAACATATATGGCTGCGCCGGCATATAAGCATCCCCATAGGTCGTGCATGAACGCGTCAAAACCATAGCCGGCGTACGTAGCGTACCGGCTCTCGGGTGTCAGACCTATATGATGGGTATGGTAATCGCAGAAGGTAAGAATATTCTGCTCGCTCAGCATCACACCCTTCGGTGTGCCGGTCGTGCCTGATGTATAAAGCAGTATAAAGGCATCTCCGCCTTCATATTTAGCGGCATCCTCACGCATGAACTCCAGCCGCTCTGCGGGATAGGAACTATCCAGCGGCATGGCTGTGAACCCGGCTTTGGCAATAGCGAGCGGTACAATCACCATCTGTTCGTTGCGCGGCACGGAATAACCAATCACATGCTCGCCGCAACGGACGGTGTATCGCAGATCAAGCTCATCGGAGAGTTTGTCCACCTCCGCGTAGGTCAGGCGCACATCGCCTGCCACAACGCATACTGCGTCCGGCTGTTCGGCGACGTGTTTCTTGAATCGTGCAATGAGGGAGTCTCCTTCGGTATTTCGATAAGTCGATATATCGGGGTTTCGAAGGTCCAGCCACTTGATTTGGTCCTCATCGCAATACTCAATCTCGCTCACTTTCTCCGCCGTTACCATTGAACGGAGGATTGTGCTATAGGTTTTAGCCAACTCCTGCATGAACGCCTCGGAGTAGTCCGCAGTGCTGTAACTCATCTTGAGCCAATATCGCTCGTTTATCTCCTCCAACTCGACGCTGAGTTTCCAGCCGGGGATTGGTTTGCGCAGATCAGTAAGGGGGATTTCGTCATCGCCTAAGTGCAAGTAGCGCACTTTATCAACCACTCTTCCCTGATGAACGAACATCACTTGGTTATTCAGTCCCAAATCCTTTACAGCATCTTGGTAGGCATAGTACATATATTTCCGTGTCTGCTGCATCTGCTCGTCCAGGGCAGAGAGAAGTTCCTGCAATGTCATTAAGGAGGAGCGGTCGCTCCAATTAGCGAACACCGGCAATGTATGTACCATCATGGTCACAGCATCTCGTGTGCGGCGGTCGCTTCGACCGTAGAAAACCGTGCAGTAAGAGGCTTTCTCTTCCGCTGAATAAGCCGCAAGTAGCAGTGACCAAGCGGTTTGCATGATGACACTTTCTTTCACACCAAAACGTTGTTCTATGATGTGGACATCTTCTTTTGTGACTGAGAGAGAATAGGTCTTATAGATATTGACGGGCGCAGGGTTCAAAGCCTGTTGCGCAAGTAGTATAGGTAGCGAATCGGTCTCCGCTGCATCGCTAAACTCACGGGCATACCACTCCCGCGCTTCGCTCATCAGCGCATCGTCAGCGCGCTCGGCGGCTTCATCTTGCGCTATCGCCGTGCCGTCCAACAGCTCCGCGCTAAGCGGTTCACCATTATAAGCCCTGCTGATATCCCGCGCCAATACTGCATGTGAGAAGCCATCGGAAATGACATGATGAATATCCAAGTATAAATAGTTCTCGGGGGTTGAGTTAGTTTTTTTGACGGTATATATCTCGATGCGATAGAGGCGTTCACCATGAATATCCATAGTACAGGCAAAAGTTTTTTGTGCTTCCCCCCACTCTTGTTCGGACAATTCAATTTTACGCACAAGGGGTGTATCCCCCGTTACCATCATGGGCATGCCCTCATCATCCAGCTCAATATGCCCACACATGTACGGGTGTGCTTTCAGTGTGGTAAGAACGGCACTCTGCAGTCGCTCCAAATCCACATTATCCGGAAGGGCATAGACAAACGAATTTTGATAGTTAACTTCATCGCTGACGGAGGTCTCGCAGGCATAATAAACGCCTAATTGTGCTTGGCTTAACGGGCTTTTCATGGCAGTTGAATATTGCTAAATACTAATTAGGAATTACGAATTAGTCTATCTCAAAGATATTTTGGAATCCGCTCATACGGAAAATATCGGCTACATCTTCATTGAGATGACAAATCCGGATGCTTCCGCCCTTTGCTTCGCTCTCGCGTTTGAGTTGCATAAAGAACCGCAATCCGGCAGAGGAAATATATTCCAAATCCGTGCAGTCAAGAACTATTGCCTTGTCCGCTACATCCAGCACTTGTTGCAACTCCCCTGCCTGTTCTGTGGTGGCAACGGTATCCAGTTCGCCACTGATGCGAACGATAGTGTTTTGAGCTTCATTGGTAATGTTGAGTTCCATAAATCAGATATTTTTAATGATTGTCAATTCGTTGATATTGTCAATGCGGCGATAGTGCAGTTCGTCCGCTATCTGTCTAAGCAGCGCTATTCCTAACCCGCCAATCTGACGTTCAGCTACCGCTTGGGCGGTATCTGCGGGAGCTTGTGCTGTCGTGTCAAACGGGATACCGTTGTCGGTGAGGGTAATGGTTAATGGTGAATGTGTAATAGTTAAGGTGATGTCCGTAGCCTGCGAGTAGTTGATGATATTCACCATCGCTTCCTCCAACGCCAGTTCCAAGCGTTTGAGTGTCCGTTTGTCCAATCCTAAGCACAGTCCGAAATTATGCAATGCCGTTCTGAAAACAGGCAATTGGTCCAATCTGTTTTCCACCCGAACAGTCATGAGGTTTACATCTTGTGTCAAACGGATGGTCATAAGCGTCATGTCATCCGTCTGTTCGGCGTTGCCGATAAAAGCGATTTCGGCATTGCTGATAGCCTTTACATTATCTCCGTCAGAAGGAGAGATGTTGTCCTCCAGTATTTTCCGCCATCGTTCTTTTCCAAGCATTTCATGGTTCTCATTTCGGGCTTCGGTCAGGCCGTCCGTATAAAGAACCAGTGTCTCGTCTTTAGCAAGTAAAAGTCCTTGTTCTTCAAATCGGAATTTGCCGTCATATCCCAGGGGGATATTCGGAATCAGTTCAATGGAGGTTGTATGATGCGGTTTATTCCCGTACACCTTAATGGGTGGCAAGTGTCCGGCGTTACAGAAGAGTACTTGCCCTGTAGGTATATGCAGTCGTCCGACAAAAGCGGTAACGAACATCATGGAGGGATTGTTGTCACTGAGTACAGCATTAATGTCCTCCATAATAGCCTTAGGCGATTGTAACCGTCGTACTGCCGAGCGGAAGAGGTTAACCGTAGCACTCATGAACATCGCCGCGGGTACACTTTTTCCGCTCACGTCGCCGATAATGAAAAAGAGGTCATCGTTCTTGCGGTAGTAATCGTAGAGGTCTCCTCCCACCTCACGCATCGGCACCAGCGCTGCCTGCAAGTCTAT
The DNA here is from genome assembly GCA_002368645.1 of Bacteroidales bacterium UBA3810. GTDB lineage: Bacteria > Bacteroidota > Bacteroidia > Bacteroidales > Paludibacteraceae > Colicola. The sequence goes on along the minus strand of DFEE01000032.1, from coordinate 96,067 downwards.
ATCACGCCACCGGTTATCCGGTTTCACTTTACTGCGCTCTCCCATGCGCAAGATACTTTTTTGGATATTGCTGGCGATGCGGAGTTCTTGTTCCAAGACCTTGTTTGCGGTCTCCACACGGACATATTCCTCTTGGTCCGACCATAATCTGCGGATAAGTATGCCGGCTACCAAAATACCGATTATCAGTGTGATGAAGATAATCAGAGATGTTTTGACCATTCCGTCCCACAAGTGATGGCTTGGTACCCCTATCATCAATACCATCTCGGCAGGAGAGAGCTTCTTCTCCGATATAATCCAATCATCCTCGCCGGACATCTCTCCCGTTTTGACTATCACTGTGCCACCGGGACCGTACAACTGACAGACCGCGTCTTCATAGGGACGGGTGTCTTGAAGCAACTGCTTTGCCCATGACAAGGTGTAATCCGCAGCCGCTACACCAAACACATTATCATTATCGTCATACGCCTTAAGCGAATAGGTGAAAATAAGGCTGTCCGTGTCAATGTCATTGTAGGAACGGCTCCAATAACCATTCTCATCGCTCTGCATCGCCCCTTTATACCATTCGCGCTCAAAATAATCGAACTGCGCCTCTAAATTATAACTGACGATGGAGTCTTTATTGATGCGCATGGCGCATACAGCATAGTGTTTGCCTTGATTGGAGAAATAATAGGGGATATAGCAGATGTAGCAACTGAACAGATTCGGATACCGCCAAAGTACAGATTCAACCATTTGGTGTTGGGTTGTCGTATCATTGATATATTGCGGGAGATAGGTGGCTATATCTGATACGGCATCGCTCATATCATGCAATTCATGAATGACATCCTTCTGCGCCAACTCCATTTTGTAGTCAATACGCTCCATGATGTCTGCTCTGTTGCGTTGGTAAGACAAGACAAACTGTATCGTCATGGCTATAACGAGGAAGAGTGCGCTTAGTATGGGGAGATACTTCATTTTCATATCCAAAAATAAATTGCATTTCCGTTTTGGCGCTGCAAAGATACGATTTTTTTTTGATATACGCAAATAATTCTTACAAAAAGTGCAAAAAACGGTGTACACTACAACTTCATCCCATACCAGTCCATAAGGTATCTATGCTGAATTGTGCGTTTATTGTACGTTTATTGTCCGCTGTGGTCCCGTAGTGGTCCCGTTGTGGTCCCGTAGTGGTCGCGTTGTGGTCCCGTTGTAGTAAGGGTGGGAGATGGGGAGGAGGAGGAGGAGGAGGAGGAGGAGGAAAGAGTAAAATGTAATGAGTAATTTTTTCGGGAGACCGGGTTTCCAGGATCCCAGGATGCCAGGGGGTCTGGAGGGGATTATAAGGGTGGTATCGGAGGGTATCAGAATTTATCAGAGGGGAGCGGAAGGTATCGGAATTTATCGGAAGAGGGCGGAATTAAGAGATTAGGGAGAAACAAAAAGGCTGCCGAGGGGCAGCCTTTTTTGTGTAACGCTATAAAGCGGTTAGTAATTATTCAGCGATTAACGGATGCGAGCACCGAGAACGTTGAACATCTTAGCATCACGAATGATGAGCACTTGACCGTCAGAAACGACCTTAGTAGTCTTTTCAACGAGTTCGATATTCTCAAGAGCTGTTACAGGTACAACATAGGTGAATACAAGTGCTACAACATCGCCATTACGTACACCGTCTTCAGTAGAATACGGATAAACGAGAGCGATATACTCCTTACCCGCCTCAACTACGGCTCCTTGGGTCTCTGAAATGTAGTAGGAAGCAGGATCAACAGATTGGTTACCTGACAAGATACGAGCAGAAGGATCTTGGAAGTCCCAAGAATCAACCTCAGCATTGAGAGAAGCTTGTGTCATATCGGGCTCATAATTGTCATAGTCCTCCTTGAGCTCAATCAATACCATATAGTCATCAGTATTGGTGGTAGTGATGTTGAGTTTGGTATCATACGTGAGGGTAATGACATTCTCAGAAGCAGGAACTGTAACTGTTGTGAAGGATTGAGTAGCAACGGCAGTAGTCAACTCACCGGTGATAGTATCATAGCCAAATGCATATACCACATATTCGGTAGCCGGATCGAGAGAAGTAGCGCTATAACTGTCAGCACCTTTAGTAGCAATATCAGCGTAGGTGAACTCCATCTCCATGCCATATTGCGCATATAAACTCGTCAAATACTCAATATAGCTATCGAGATTAGACTTACCTATTTGAGCAATATCAAAACTTTCTGCTTTCGTGAAATTCCAGTAATAAGCAATATTGTCATCAGCAGGAGTAACGGTAATATCAGCGGAAGCAGCGGCGATATTCTCCACTGTGATTGTGAAGGCGTCTTCTACAACAGGAGCTTCGTATTTGGTGATAACGATGTTGGAGATGAGGATCTCGGTATTGGCATCGCACCAACCAACAGAGAAGATCAATTGACCACCATCAGTAGGCTCTGCCATTGCATAAATGCTATCAGCTACGAAATGGGTCGTCTGGTCTGCCAAGAAGAGGTTGTCATTAGGATAACTATCATAGAAGTAATTATCATTATTGTTGTTCACTTTCACATGCACACCACCGAGTTGGTGATTGGTAGTGAGGTCAAACTCCATCTTGTAGTAAGCACCTACTTCCCAAGTGAAGCCCGGGTTAACGAATACTTGTGATTGCCATTGACCGGCTTTAGCGTCAACGAGAACAACATTTACGTCATAGTCGTTTACGATTTCAGCATGAGAGTTGGTTTCCTCTTCCCAACCAGTATTAGCGAACCAAGTTTTGCCAATAGCAGGCAGTTCCTCTGAGCCATAGAGTTCGTGGTCAAACTCAACAGGAGTATCAGGAGTAACATCCTCTACTGCAATAGGATAGAGTTGGATGCCATTGAAAGTAGTAACAATACCTACGAAGTTATAGATATGGTCATTCTCCATAGCGGGCTCAACATTGAATTTGTTGTAAACCGTAACGGTAGCATCGCTGAATACAGCACCATCGTTATAGGAAACGTTCATGAAGGTGTAGATTTGGTTGATGTTAGCTTCTACGGTAGGAGCGGTCTCAGCGGTCCACACGTCATAAACCACTTCAGCACCCTCTGTAACGGTCCAATCAGCCAAAGCGTTAGAAGGTACTAACTCGGGCAGACCTTTGTAGATAGTCACCTTACCTTCAATACCCTCTACGATTTGACCTACGGTCAGTCCAAGGTTGTCTTTGTACAGAAGAGCCGTACCGGTAGCATCTTGCACATAGGTATATTTACCGTTAACATAGATAACTTGCACGGCACCAAGAGCGATTTCGGTATTAGCAGCAGCGGCATTTACCTCAGCGCAGGTATTGAGTTCTACAACGGGTTCAACGATAGCGGTAGCGGTAACGGTACCTGCTTCTACATTGTAAACGAAGTGAACATTTTGTCCTGCCTCGATTTCGCCATCAAGTTGATGTCCTTCATACGCCTCACCAAGAGGATACCAAACGGCACCATTATCATCAGCTTTGGTGTTGATATTAACGCCAGTGCCATAGAAAGTGCCATCATATACCCAAACGCCTTCGGACTCCTCGGTCATGGGTTGCCATGTCCAGTCAGTAGCGTCCTCAGCCCATTTGCTCTTGATGTAATAAGCAACGGGTTCGGGCTCGTCGCCGCCTTGAGCTTCAATCGTGTAAGAAACATGGTCAGTTGCGGTAGCGCCACCGGCATATGCGAAGTAGAAATAGATGTCCAGTTCAGCACCGGCCTCATACGCATCAGCAGAAGTGAAACTGCAAACACCTGCATCATAGGTAAAGTTACCAGCATAGGCATTGTTGATGAAGATTTGCGGAACCATACCAACTACTTCACCGGTAATCTCAAGCAGACCCGTTACTTCGAGTTGCATATCCTCGGTAGTAGCAAACTCATACTCAAAACTGTAAGTAGCCTCAGTACCGCTCAATGCTCCGGAGAGTACATTCTCACCGGGTTCATCACCGGGCTCTTCACCAGCTTCTGCCTCATAGAAAGCTACAGAATTAAAGCGGTTGAAACCATTAGCTGATCCAGAAGCTTGGTCAATCTCAATTTGGTAGTACATGTCAGCCGCAGGAGTCTCAATAGCGAACTCTACAAGACCGGCAACGATATCAGCACCAACCTCAGTAGCACCAGTAAAATCAGCATTGTCAGCCACTTTCAGTTTCAAGCTGTTCGTTAGGGAAGCATTAACTTCGGTAAAGTTAATAGCAACTTTGCTAATTGCTTCAGAAAGCTGTCCAGAAGTAATAGTAGCTACTGAAGCAACGTTCTTTCGGCCTGCACGAATTACATCCCAACTATCCTTGGCTTGGCCATTGTTAATGTTCGCATAGGTCAAGGTGTAATCGCCAGTTGTCACGGTAAAAGATGCCGTATAGCCGCTTACGTAACTGGAGGGATTACCAGGGTACGTTTGCGTAAACAAAGCATCCTGGGCAAACATTGTTGTTGCAACCATTAAGGCTGTAATGAAAGAAAAGATTTTCTTCATAATGTTGTGTTTTTTTAGTTAATGAATAAAAGTTAGTTAAAGATTGTAATTATGGGTTAGCCAAGTGCCGTTGAGGGCACTTGGCTTAATATTTTAGAGTTGCGGACCTGCAGCAACAAGAGCCTTACCGGCTTCGTTGGTAGTATATTTACCAAAGTTCTTGATAAAGCGACCTGCAAGGTCTTTAGCTTTCTCTTCCCATTGAGCGGGGTCAGCGTAGGTGTCACGCGGGTCGAGGATAGCGGGATCAACGCCCGGAAGAGCGGTGGGTACTTCGAAATTGAAGTACGGGATCTTCTTGGTCTCGGCTTTCAAGATAGAGCCATCGAGGATAGCGTCGATGATACCACGTGTATCACGGATAGAGATACGTTTGCCGGTACCATTCCAGCCGGTGTTAACGAGATAAGCCTTCGCACCGGATTTCTCCATTTTCTTAACAAGTTCCTCGGCATATTTGGTCGGGTGGAGCTCCAAGAAGGCTTGTCCGAAGCAAGCGGAGAAAGTAGGAGTCGGTTCGGTAATACCGCGCTCAGTACCAGCGAGTTTAGCGGTGAAGCCAGAGAGGAAGT
>DFEE01000032.1:90501-90895 GCA_002368645.1 Bacteroidales bacterium UBA3810 | reverse complement strand
GAGTCAGGATAGATACAGGAGGCAGAACGCCAAAAGCATCAGCGGAAAGGAAGATAACATTCTTAGCAGCAGGACCGGCAGAGATAGGACGTACAATCTTCTCGATATGGTTAATCGGGTAGCTGACACGGGTATTCTCAGTTACGGACTTGTCGTCAAAGTCAATCTTACCATTAGCGTCAACGGTTACGTTCTCGAGCAGCGCATTGCGGCGGATAGCGTTGTAGATATCGGGCTCGGACTCTTTGTCGAGTTTAATAACCTTAGCATAGCAACCACCTTCGAGGTTAAATACGCCTTCGTCATCCCAGCCGTGTTCGTCATCACCGATAAGGAGACGTTTGGGGTCGGTAGAAAGGGTGGTTTTGCCAGTACCGGAGAGACCGAAGAAGAT
>DFEE01000032.1:1019-90436 GCA_002368645.1 Bacteroidales bacterium UBA3810 | reverse complement strand
CGGTGTTCTTACCCTCCATATCGGTATTGGCAGAGCAGTGCATGGAAGCAATACCCTTCAAGGGGAGGTAGTAGTTCTGCATGGAGAACATACCTTTCTTCATCTCGCCACCGTACCAGGTGTTGATGATAACCTGTTCGCGGGTAGTGGTATTGAACGCTACGCAAGTCTCGGAGTTGAGGCCTAACTCTTTGTAGTTCTCTACTTTAGCTTTGGAAGCATTGTAGATAACGAAGTTAGGTTCGAAGTTCTCGAGCTCTTCCTCTGTGGGTTTGATAAACATATTCTCCACAAAGTGAGCCTGCCAAGCTACTTCCACAATAAAACGAACTGCCAGACGAGTAGCCTTATTAGCACCGCAGAAAGCGTCCACTACATAAAGGTTCTTGTTAGAGAGTTCTTTTTTAGCGATTTCCTTCACCTTCGCCCAAACTTCTTCGGACATAGGGTGGTTATCGTTCTTATAGCCCTCGGTAGTCCACCAGACTTTATCGTGCGACTGTGCGTCATCGACGATGTATTTGTCCTTAGGCGAGCGGCCTGTAAAGATACCGGTCATTACATTCACTGCACCGAGTTCGGTGAGTTGGCCCTTCTCATAACCGGTCAAAGAAGGATCCATTTCAGCTTTGAACAACTCTTCGTAGGAAGGGTTGTGGGCAATCACAGTAGCGCCTGTGATGCCGTACTGTGTCAAATCAATCTGTTTCATAAAAAAATATAATTAATAAAATTGCTGATACCTTTAAAATCGCGCACAAAGGTACAACTTTTTTTTGGGTTGTGCAAATTTTTCTCCATTTTGTTGCAAATTTATCTAAAATCCGCGAATATTTGGAATTAAATTTGCATAAATGCCCAAAATGTTGTATCTTTGCAAGCGTTATGGAGAAGCCCTATTCAGAGACGGATTTGGATGCCGCTTTGCGTGTGTTGCGCGCAGGAGGAATTATATTGTACCCGACCGATACGGTATGGGGGATAGGTTGCGATGCGACCAACAGTGCAGCTGTGCGCAGGATATATGCGCTTAAGCGCCGCAGCGACAGCAAGTCGATGCTTGTACTTACCGCCGGCGTGACGCCAGTCCCGGCGACTGTGCAGCCCGCAGTGGCTGCGGTCCCAGCGGCTGTGCAGCCAATAGTGAGCGATGAGCGGCCGACAACCTATATTTATCCCCATGTTACGGGTGTTGCGCCGGAGTTGATTGCAGAGGACGGGTCGTTAGGGATACGGGTAACGAAAGAGGCATTCTCGAAGGCACTATGTGACGGCTTGGGGAAGCCCATAGTCTCCACTTCGGCGAATATCAGCGGTGAGCCAACGGCGAAGAATTTTTCGCAAATAAGCGAGGCTATCCGACAAGGGGTCGATTATATCTGCGAGTATCGGCGTGAGGATGAGGAAGAAAAAATGCCTTCGCGGATTGTGAAGATAATGGAAGACGGCAGCGAAGTGGTGATAAGGGAGTGAGAATAAAAGCATATGACATTATATAGGAAACAACAGTTGAAGTACGTTATCACGGATTTTTTGTCCGCGGAGGTTGTGTGGTTGAGTTTTTTGCTCTTCCGCTGGCTTGTATATGAAAAGCGGCTATTCGGTGTCGATACGGTGCTGATACCGGCATTTGATTTTACCGCCCCGCTTATCCTCTACCCTATCGGCTGTCTCATCGTGTATTATCTATCAGGGTACTATCTCAGGGTACTACACAAGAAATATATAAAGGAGTTCCAAAAGACCTTGATTTCCGCAGCGGTAATCAGTCTGACGGCATTCTTCCTTATTATCATAGACGATAAAGTAGAGGCATACCAACAATACTGGCAATCCTTAGTGGTGCTGTTTTTAATGCAGTTCTTTATCAGTTACATCCCGCGGCGAATTATCACGACTATTTCCCATAAGCGGAACCTTGAGGAAGAGGCTGTTATCATTGATTTGCCGGAAGATGCACCTAATGAGGAGATATATCGCCGGATACGGGAAGCCTACCCTACGGGCAAAGATATTTATGTTGTGCCGCGTGTGTATGACATGTTGACGGGTGCAGCCCGTATTGAACGGGTTGAGGGGCGGCCGTTGATACCGGTTTCCGAGCTTAAGTTGACCGATGCCGAGATAAGTATCAAGCGCGCCTGCGATGTAGTGGTGTCCGGGCTGGCACTCATTATATTGTCCCCGCTATACCTCTTTTTAGCCATCATGGTGAAGGTCAGTTCTAAGGGGCCCATTATATACAAGCAAGAGCGTATAGGACTACATGGGTTGCCGTTCAATATCCTGAAATTCAGAACCATGATTGAGGGTGCTGAGGAAGACGAGCCGCAATTGAGCAGTGTAGATGATAATCGGATTACGTCTTCGGGTCGCTGGATGCGGAAATTCCGTTTGGACGAATTGCCGCAGATGTGGAATGTGTTACGGGGTGATATGTCGTTAGTGGGTCCACGTCCGGAGCGCGCCTTTTTTATCAAGCAGATAGAAGAGAAAGCGCCCTACTACTGCCTTATATATAAGGTTCGCCCGGGTTTGACCTCTTGGGGTCCTATTCGGGTCGGCTATACGGACACCATCGAGAAAATGGTAAACCGACTCAATTACGACATCGTCTATATAGAAAACATGTCGTTGGGGTTGGATATAAAGATATTATTTTACACCTTAGGTGTTTTGATTCATGGAAAAGGACAATAAATTATCTTACGACGACGCCTTGGCTAAGGCAGAGGCGATTATACGCGAGTTAGAGGGTGCATCGGCGCTCTCAATGGAAGTCTATCGGAAGAAAGCGTCCGAAGCGCGGCAGTACTTAGCTATATGCCGCGAGCAAATCGCCAAGATAGAAACGGAAATGGAGCTTGAGCATGAAGATTGATTACGAACAAGAGATACTCCGTCGTCGGGATATGCGCGAAGCCTTGACATTCACGATAGATCCGGCGAGTGCCAAGGATTTTGATGATGCAATCAGTTATGAGTTTTTAGGCGGCGGTCAGTACCGTGTCGGTGTTCATATAGCGGATGTGAGTTATTTCGTAACTCCGGGTTCGGACACGGACAAGGAGGCTTATGAGAAAGGGACATCGACTTACCTTGTGGACAAGGTTATTCCGATGTTGCCGGAAGAGCTTAGTAACGACCAATGCTCGCTCATGCCGAATGAGGACAGGCTCTGTATGTCGGTGATATTCACGATGCAAGCAGACGGGAAGGTCGATAAATACAAGATATGCCGGACGGTTATTCACTCGGATTTTCGCCTCAATTACGACGAAGCGCAGGAGATTATCAAGGGTGAGACAGGTCGTTGGGAAGGCGATGAGCGGGGCAAGCAATTGACAGAAGCAATACGAGAACTCAACCTTATGGCTATTGCGCTCAGGAAGGCACGAATTGCCAAGGGTGCAATGGATATAGAGGGTGATGATATTCGTTTTGAGCTCAATGAGTTTAATCATCCCGTGCGGATATATTTTGAGGAGGCGAATGAAGCGCACCATCTTATTGAGGAGTTGATGTTGCTCGCCAACCGGACGGTAGCGACGCATGTAGGGGATAAGCCCTTTATTTACCGTGTGCACGACAAGCCCGATCAAGACAAGCTGAAGGACCTGCGTAAGTTTGAGAAGCGCCACAAGGCGTACGCTCATGATGAGCAGGAGCGTGCCGCTTTTGAGTCAGCCTTAGACATGTTAATGATTCGCGCACAAGCAAAGGCGGTTTATTCGACCGTCAATATAGGTCATTACGGATTACAGTTCAGTTGCTACACCCATTTCACTTCGCCGATTCGTCGTTATCCGGACCTGATGGTTCATCGGCTATTAAGCGCGTATGTTTTGAAAGGCAAGAAAGAGTCCTATCCGTTGGCGGAATTAGAGACCATTGCGAAGCACTGCTCGGAGACGGAAGTAGCCGCAGCGGAGGCAGAGCGAGACTCGATTAAGTATTATCAGAGCGTATATATGCAAGACCGACTGGGTTTGGAGTTTGAGGGGCATATCGTGAGTGTGCAGGAATATGGTATTTTTGTGCGCATTGACGAGAACCACTGCGAAGGAATGGTACATGTCAGTGAGTTAAGTGAAGAAGATTACTTTGATTTTGACGAGAAGAACTACCGTCTTGTCGGTCGCTATACGGGAAAGAGTTACAGTTTAGGCGATGCTGTACGGGTACGGGTTGTACGCGCCGATACGCTTAAGAGTCAAGTCGATTTTGAACTAATATCCAATGAAGAATAATCCTACGATAAATAAGGAAGTATTGCGTTTAGCGATTCCTGCGATTTTTGCGTCCATCACTGTTCCGCTTGTGGGGATAGTCGATACCGCTATTGTAGGTCATATAGCGGATGCGTCGGCGATAGGAGGAATAGCTATCAGCAGTATGATATTCAATATATTGTACTGGTGTTTCGGTTTTCTGCGAGTCGGAACGAGCGGTATGGTAGCTCAGGCATTCGGTCGCGGCGATAAGGAGACGCAAGGTGGGATATTGCTTCAAGCAGTGGGTATCTGTATGGCGGGAACACTGCTGCTATGGTCAATCCAGTGGCCTGTTTATTACGGCATTATGGAGGTCATTCCCTCCTCGGAGGGTGTAGGGCAATATAGTCATGATTACTTCTTTATCCGCATATGGGCAGCACCAGCAACACTATTGTTGTTTACCGCCAAAGGGTTCTTTATCGGGGAACAAAACACGATGGCGTCACTTCTCTGTGATTTGACGGTCAATGTTGTGAATGTGATTGCGTCTTTCGGTCTGGCCTTTTATACGGAGGCGGGCGTAATGGGTGTGGCTTACGGGACAGTTATTGCGCAATATACGGGAGTCGTTGTGGCAGGCATTATCTGTGCTGTTCGGTACCGCGATATAGTGAAAGCGGGTTTGCGTCATGCCGCAGACAAAGTAGCCTTTAAGGCGACACTACGCTCGTATGCGAGCCTCAACAGCGACCTTGTTATCCGCAATATCTGTTTCATGGTGGTGTATGTCGGTTTCACGGCGATTGCTTCCCAATATGGTGACGAGGAGTTGGCGGTGAGCAGTATCATGATGCAACTTTTCATGGTATTCAGTTATTTCTGCGACGGTTTCGCCTATGCGGCAGAAGCGATGGTGGGACGATTTGTAGGGGAGAAAAACCCTACTCTAATCCGTATGACAGTCCGGGATGTGCATTTATGGGGAGTCGTTATCGGGACGGTGTTTACGCTATTATTCATTTTCCGAAGCGACGACATGATAGGCCTTATCAGCGATGATCCGCTGGTTTTGACGACGGCTCAACCATATTATATTTGGCTGATGGTAATGCCGTATTTGTCGAGTTTGGCTTTTCTGTGGGACGGTGTATTTACCGGTGCAACAGACGGTAAGGTGATGCGCAATTCGATGATCGGGTCGGTGGTATTCTTTTTGCTGGTCTATTGGGCGGGACATGGTCATTACGGGATGCACGCTCTTTATGCCGCTTACATGGCACATCTTGTATTCCGGTCGGTCTATATGACGGTGCTTTGGCCGTATAAATTTAAGAAATGGATATCTACTCTATCATATTGATTGCTATAGGATTAGCAATGGATTGTTTGTCCGTGTCGTTGGCAAAAGGCATTGCGAGCGGTAAGAAGGGACTACGGATGATCGGTTGGCCGGTGTTGATGGCATTTTTATTTGGGGCGTTTCAAGGTGGTATGCCGTTAATCAGCTTCTATGCGGGTTCGTTATTCGCGGAAACGATTAGCGCTATAGACCATTGGATTGCGTTGGTGCTATTGTCCGTTATTGGCGGTAAAATGGTGTGGGACTCGCTTCATGGGGAGGAGGAAGAGCATCAGGCGGAATTCCGTATCGGAGCATTGCTGTTACTAGCAATCGCCACATCTATAGATGCTTTGGCAACGGGGATTATCTTTGTGCCGGTGCCGGAGATAATATGGGTTGGTGTAGCAATTATCGGCGGGGTAAGTTTTATGTTCTCCATCGCCGGTTTTTATCTCGGTGCTTTTTTAGGCAAACATATTCACCTCAACATGGAACTGATTGGGGGTATTATTCTTATCGGTATCGGCGTGAAGATTTTTTTAGAGCATATGTTGGGTTAGGCCTATATAACCGCTCTATGCTATATGATGGATACGTGGCAAAAGATATGGCGGGTAGTGAGTGGTGTGATCAGCGTTGCATCATTCGGGTATTTGGTGTATCGTTTGGCGATATTTGATTGGGGGACATTGACGTCGGCAGGATTAGGAGGATTAAGCGAGGGCGGAATGAGCGCAGGCGGAATGAATGAGGGTGGAATGAATGAGGGTGGAAGATGGTTGTTTATCGGGATAGCGGCATTGTTTTTTCCGGTGCCGGTTTTGATAGAGGCCCGGCGATGGCAGGTGATGATGCGTGGGTTGAGTAATTTGTCGTTTAGAGAATCCTTAAGACAGGTATTGACGGGTTTGCAGGCGGGTTTTATTACTCCGTACCGAGTAGGCGAATATCCGGCACGTGTAGCCGAAGCCGGGGCAAAGGCAGATGTGCAATGGAGCAATTGGAGAGTTTGGTTGCGAGACTGGCGTAAATGGCTACAGGTCATCGGAATAACGGCTGTGAAGTATATTATTTGGGGGAGTCAGTTATGGTGTGTTTTATGGGCATGCGGAATTGAGTTAGGGTTTGTCGATGCCGTCTCAGCAATCGCGGTGTACTATTTTTGTATTTCGGTATTTCCGTCGGTTCCTATTGCCGATATAGGTGTAAAAGGCGGTTGGGCGCTATTGATTTTTGGCGAATATGGCGGGACGGCGCCGCAACTGACAGCGGTAGTGAGTATTATTTGGGGGATTAATACGATTTTGCCGTTATTATGGGGGTATGTTATTGCGTGTCGAGGAGGTAGAGAGCGTCGCGCTGATGCGCAACGCAGCCAACAAAACAGAGAGGTGAGAAGAGAGCGTTGAGAGCGAAAAAAGGGACTTTTGCAGAAAAAAGACAATTAAATTTGCTTATTTGAAGATTTTATATTAAATTTGCAGCGCAAAAGAAAGAGACTGAAGATAACCATATAAAAACACATACATTATGAAACTGACATTTCAAATCAATTACCGCACGGAGTATGGACAGAGTCTGTGCGTTTATGAGACTCAAGGCTGTTTAGAGGGTTGGAGTGAAGCCAATCCGTTGCATCTTCATTGCGAAGGTCAAGATTTTTGGACCGCAGAAGTGGAGCTCCGCAGTTTGGGTACCATTCACTATAAATATGCCGTATGGTGCGGCGACCATATTTTGCCGGAAGCGGGCGAGCCTCGCGTGCTGACGTTAAGAGAGTATGACAAAGAACTCGTTATCCGCGATTACTGGCAAGCGATAGACTACGAAAAGAGTTTCTATACAACCGCGTTTTTGCAGTCTCTTTTTAAGCGCAAAGGTCATATCAAAGCCGCGGAGAAGAAGAGCAGTAATGTTCGTTTCAGCATAGATTTGCCTCAGATTCTGCCGAGTCAGGGTGTTGCGGTAATGGGCAATGTGGATGAGTTAGGCAATTGGGATGCGAGCAAGAAGTTGATAATGAGCGACAAAGATTTTCCCATTTGGCGTGCAGAGATTACCGTTAAGGCTCATGAGATATTCGAGTACAAGTATGTCATTTATGACCTTGAGAGCGGCAATATCGTAGATATGGAATGGGGTGAGAACCGCCATATATGGGGATTGCGCAAGGGTCAAGTGATAGAGCAAAACGACCGTTGTTTCAGGCGCACGCAGCCTCGTTTCAAAGGTGCGGGTGTTGCGATACCGGTATTCTCACTAAGAACCGAAAACGGTTTCGGTATCGGTGAGTTCCAGGATTTGAAGCCTATGGCCGAATGGGCAGCCCAAGTAGGTTTGAAGATGATTCAGACCCTTCCGATTAACGATACGACCCTGACGCATACGAACTTAGACTCCTATCCGTATAGTCCGGTAAGTGTGTTTGCCTTGCACCCGATATATATCAATATCCCGAAGATGGGTAAGTTGACGCCGGCGCAGAAGAAGAGCTATGAAGCAAAGAAGAAAGCCTTTAACGAATTGACATTCGCTGATTATCAGAATGTTTATGACGAGAAGATGAAATACTTCAAGGCTCTCTTCAAAGCAGAGGGCAATGCCACTTTCGACACAAAGGAGTATCAAGATTTCTACCAAAAGAACAAGAATTGGTTAGATGCTTATGCCGCCTTTATGTCGAGGCGCGACAAAGAGCCTCGTGAGTTCTACTGCTACTTGCAGTTCCATGCGGACAAGCAGTTGAGTGATGCGGTGGCTTATGCACATAGTTTAGGCGTTGCGATGAAGGGTGATATACCTATCGGAATCAACCCCAACAGCGTAGATGCCTACTCTAATCCAGAGCTTTTCCACCTCGATGCGTCCGCAGGTGCACCGCCAGATGATTTCGATGCTCGCGGTCAGAACTGGGGTTTCCCGACCTACAACTGGGATGAGATGTCTCACGACAATTTTGACTGGTGGCAGCGTCGTTTCCGCAAGATGCAGGACTATTTCGACGCCTACCGGATTGACCATATTTTAGGTTTATTCCGTATATGGCAAATGCGTAAGAGCGATGTTTGGGGACTTTGCGGTCATTTCTGTCCGGCAATGCCATACTCGATGCAAGACCTTTGGAATATGGGCGTCAAGTTGGACGAGGACCGCATGACCAAGCCTTATATCCGGTCTAATTTCCTCGGAGAAGTCTTTGGTTATGACACGGAATATGCCAAGGAGCACTTCCTGCTGACCAACGACGGGTATGTTTACTATTTCCGTCCGGAGTTTGACACCCAAAAGAAAGTGCAAGAGTACTTTGAGCAAGGCGAAGGCAAGGAGTTGGAAGAAGGGAAGCGTAACAACCTGATGAACGGGTTAATCTACCTGCATTGCGAGGTATTATTTGTACGCGACCAGTACAACGAGAACCTTGTTCATCCGCGTATCAGCATTTATCAGAGTCACAGTTTCAATGAGTTATATGATGACCAGAAACAAGTTTTGTTAGGTATCTACAACGACTATTTCTACCGTCGTCATACGCAGTTCTGGCGTGAAAGTGCGATGCGCAAGTTGCCGACGCTGATTAACTCGACAGGCATGTTATGCTGCGGTGAAGATTTAGGTATGGTACCGGCCTGCGTCCCGGAGGTGATGCATGAGTTGCAGATATTGAGTCTTGAGATACAGCGTATGCCGAAAGATCCGACGATTAAATTTGCTCATCCGGCCGATGCCCCGTATCTAAGTGTTTGCACGACGGGTACGCATGACACCAATCCTCTCCGCGCCTGGTGGGAAGAAGATCACAATGTGACCCAACAGTTCTACAACGAGCAGATGGGTTGGTGGGGCGAAGCGCCGAAGGAGATGACTCCTGAGATAGCCGAGTTCATTGTTAATCAGCACATGTACAGCCCTGCTATGTGGGTTATTCTACCGCTGCAAGACTGGTTTGCGATAGACGGTGAGATCCGGTTGCCGGATGCCCATGCAGAGCGTATCAACCTGCCGAGTAATCCGAGACATTTCTGGAACTACAGGATGCATATAGCTATTGAGGACCTGCTGAAGAAAGAGGAGTTCAATAACCATGTGCGTCGTCTGACGAGTGTAAGGTGAGGTATTAGTCAAAAGTTGAAAGCAAAATAGAATGAATGATTTTATGAAGTATGCGACATCACGGGGTCTAAACTCCATGCATGTCGAGAAGGTAATGAATGAGAGCGGTCGTTTAGCCGGACAGTGTGTTTATCCAGCCGATGTACGCGCCGAGGTCGGTTATATCAGTCCGTCCATATTGGAAGAGCGTCAGCTCAATGTGACGCAGATGGATGTGTTCAGCCGTCTGATGATGGACCGCATCATTTTTTTAGGGACAGAGGTTAATGATTATACCGCCAATGTGATTGAGGCTCAACTATTGTACCTTGATTCAGCCGACAGCGACAGGGATATCAATATCTACCTGAACACTCCAGGCGGGTCGGTATATGCCGGTTTAGGCATCTACGACACGATGCAGTTTGTAACATCGAAAGTCGGTACAATATGCACGGGTTTTGCGGCATCAATGGGGGCCGTATTGCTCGTAGCCGGCGAGAAAGGTATGCGTGCATGTCTTCCTCACAGCCGCGTGATGATTCACCAACCGATGGGAGGTATTCAAGGTCAAGCCTCTGATATAGAGATTACTGCCAAAGAGATACTGAAACTGAAGGACGAATTATACCAGATTATCAGCGACCATAGCGGTCAAACGATGGAGAAGATTCGCAAAGATGCCGATCGTGACTATTGGATGACCTCCCAAGAGGCATTAGAGTACGGCATGGTAGATAAAGTATATACGAAGAAGTAATGGGTGGAAAGAGAAATTTAGTATGCTCCTTCTGCGGTCAAGGAGACAAGCCGGTATTCAGTTCGGAGTTTTCGGATGCTTATATCTGCCACGATTGCATTGAAGCGGGCTATCACTTGATACAAGAAGAACGTGCCACGCAAGTGAAGGCAAACGGGAGCAGTAAGGCTCCGCTAAAACTCAACGAGTTGCCCAAGCCAGCGGACATTAAAGCCTATTTAGACCAGTATGTGATAGGGCAAGACGAGGCTAAAAAATACTTGTCTGTAGCGGTTTATAACCACTACAAAAGGATTTTGCAACCGAAGAGCGATGACGGCGTTGAAATCGAGAAAAGCAATATCATTTTGGTCGGTTCGACGGGTACAGGTAAGACATTGATGGCTAAGACGATAGCCAAGATGTTAGCGGTGCCTTTCGCCATTGTTGATGCCACGGTATTGACCGAAGCCGGTTATGTGGGTGAGGATGTAGAAAGTCTCTTAGTGAGACTGCTGCAAGAAGCTGATTATGATGTCAGTAAGACCGAGAAAGGCATTGTCTTCATTGATGAGATAGATAAGATATCCCGTAAGTCAGACAATCCTTCAATCACTCGTGATGTAAGCGGTGAGGGCGTGCAACAAGCGCTGCTGAAGCTATTGGAAGGTTCTGAAGTCAATGTTCCACCCAAGGGGGGGCGTAAGCATCCTGACCAGGAATATATCAAGATTAACACGCAGAACATCCTCTTTATCTGCGGGGGAGCGTTTGACGGTATCGAGCGCAAGATTGCACAACGGTTGAACACGCAGGTAGTGGGTTTTGATGCGGCTCAAAAAGCCGTCCGGTATGACAAACATGACCTGCTGCAATACATAGCTCCGCAAGATTTGAAGTCCTATGGTTTGATACCGGAGATTATCGGTCGTTTGCCTATTTTGACCTATTTAGAGCCATTAGACCGAGCTGCTTTACGGCGAATATTGACGGAGCCGAAGAACGCTATCACCAAGCAATATCAGAAACTATTGGCAATGGATGGGATTGAACTTGCTTTTGACAGTTCGGCATTGGACTATATCGTTGATAAGGCAATCGAGTACAAGTTAGGTGCGCGCGGTCTTAGGAGTTTGGTAGAGACTGTGATGATAGACTTGATGTACGATATTCCGAAGGCGAAGAGTTTTATCGTGACGCGTGAGTATGCTGCGGAGCGGATTGAGAGTAATGAAAGACTGAAACAAAGTGCCTAAACGATTTTACATAGAGACCTATGGCTGCCAGATGAATGTGGCAGACAGCGAAGTGGTTGCAGCAATCATGCAAACCACGGATGCGGTATTGACCGAGAGCAAGGAAGAGGCAGATATCATAATCTTGAACACCTGCTCTATCCGAGATAAAGCGGAGCAGACAGTGCTACATCGGTTAGAGGAAGTACATGCCGAGAACCGCAAATCGGGTCGCAAGCCCATTATCGGAGTTATCGGTTGTATGGCAGAGCGTTTAGGAGAGGAGTTGGTAGAAAAACGCGGTGTATCTTTCGTCGCCGGTCCCGATGCATATTTAGATATCCCGAACCTCTTAACGCAAGTGGAGCAAGGACATAAGCCTGTCAATATTACGCTCAGTACGACAGAGACTTACCGCACCATACTTCCCTCGCGTATCGGTAAGAGTATCAGTGGTTTTGTATCCATCATGCGGGGCTGTAACAATTTCTGCTCTTACTGCGTCGTTCCCTACACCCGCGGACGTGAACGCAGCAGGGATGTCAACTCCATTTTAGCAGAAGTCCGCGATTTAAGGAGTAAGGGCTACAAAGAGGTGACCCTTTTGGGGCAAAACGTGAACTCGTATAAGTCCGAGGACATGGATTTTGCAGGGCTATTGGAAGTGGTAGCAGAGGCAGTACCGGACATGCGTATACGGTTCACGACGAGTCACCCGAAGGATATGAGCGACAAGACCTTAGAGGTAATTGCGCGACATGACAATCTCTGTAAATTCATTCATTTGCCGGTTCAAAGCGGTTCAAACAGGATATTGAAGTTGATGAACCGCAAGTACACCAGAGAGTGGTATTTGGATCGGATAGCGGCTATCCGGCGGCTATTGCCGGAAGCAAGTATCGGGACAGATGTGTTCTGTGGTTTTCACAGTGAGACGGAAGAGGACCACCAAATGACGCTATCGCTGATGAAAGAGGTTGGTTTTGACACCGCCTTTATGTTCAAGTACAGCGAGCGTCCCGGTACGAAGGCTTCCCGCGATTATCCGGATAATGTGCCGGAAGAGGTTAAGATTCGTCGCTTGAATGAGATTATAGCCTTACAGAACGAACTGAGTTCAGCCTCCAACCAGCGGGAGATAGGTCATGTGCGCGAAGTATTGGTGGAAGGTTATGCCAAGCGGAGTACGAACCAGATGTTCGGTCGAACCAGCCAATATAAGACGGTTGTTTTTCCGCGGGAAGGAAGGCATATCGGGGAATTGATTCGGGTGCAGATTGCAGACGCTACAGCCGCAACGCTGATAGGGGAGGTCGTGGAGCGTTGAAAGTTGAAATTAATAAAAAGTGATGTTACCGGTTGAGTTCATAGAATCGATGCGTCGTATGCTCGGAATAGAAGCTGAGCCGCTGTTCCGTGCGTTGGAAGGAGAGAGTGAGGTTTCCATTCGTCTCAATGACAAGAAAGACGTACTGACCTTTCCTTACGACACGGACGAAGTGCCCTGGCATATAGACGGGTACTACTTGGCGGGGCGTCCGCAGTTCACCTTAGACCCGCTTTTCCACGCAGGTTGCTACTATGTACAAGAAGCCAGTTCGATGTTTATTGAGCAGATATTGGAACAGTATGTACCCAAACAGTCCGTGGTATTAGACCTCTGTGCGGCACCAGGAGGCAAGAGCACATTGATTAGCCAATACCTCGGCGAAGAAGGACTATTGGTAGCGAATGAAGTCAACCGCCAGCGCGTTTTTATCCTAAGCGAGAATATCCAGAAATGGGGAAACGGCAATACCATCGTTACACACAATACTGCCGAGGAAATCGGGTATAAATGCCGCAATCTATTTGACTGCATATTGGTAGATGCTCCCTGCTCTGGGGAAGGTATGTTCCGCAAAGACCCCAAGTCCCGCGACGAGTGGTCGGTGAGAAATGTAAAGATGTGCGCTGAGCGTCAGCGGACTATTCTGAAAGATATCTGGGATGCATTGAAGCCCGGCGGTATCATGATTTACTCCACTTGCACCTTCAATATGGAGGAAGATGATTACAACGCAGAATGGATAGCAGATCAGTTGGGTGCAGAGATACTGCCTGTCTCTATGGAGCCAAGTTGGAAAATCATAGAAATACAATGCGGGTATCACTTTTTCCCACACCTCATCAAGGGGGAAGGTTTCTATGTATCTGTACTCCGCAAGGGGGGGGAGGCAAGTAACTATATTCCTTATAAGTATAAGGAAGGCAAGAAGATGACCCAGCCGATAGACGGGGAGGAAGAGATGCGCAGTTGGTTACTTCATCCCGATAAATGGCATATCCGTCAAGCGGATCATTTCATGACCGCCTATCCGATGCGGTACAAGACCTTGGTAGAATCATTAGGAGAGCAACTGACTTGCATATCAACGGGTTTCGGTATCGGCGAGTTACGGGGCAAACATGTAGCACCGCAACATGCGTTAGCGATGGCGAAAGACATTAATATGGAGGTATTCCCGATATTGGATTTGGATTACGAGACGGCGCTAAGTTATCTTAGGACTGAGGCTTTGAATGCCGATGAGCGTCTGCCGTTGGGTTCTTGCCTTTTGACTTATGAGGATGTCCCGCTTGGTTTCGCGAAGAATGTCGGGAACCGCCTGAATAACGCTTACCCGAATGAGTGGCGGATCCGTAAGCTTTAGGTTTTTGAGTTTTTGGCAGGAAGAGTGCCTTATCGGGTTTTTCGCCTAAGGTATCGGGCAAAGGAAGCCGTTCAATATCTTTTTTCAAGAACTGTTCAATTTTATTAAAGAACCTCGCGTCCTCAACAGAGACGAATGTAATGGCTTTGCCCTTATTTTCCGCGCGAGCAGTACGGCCTATTCTATGCACATAATCCTCGGCATCACGCGGCACATCATAGTTGATAACCAGTGGTATATCGTCCACATCTATGCCTCGTGCAATAATATCGGTCGCCACAAGGACATCAATTTTGCCGTTCCGGAAATCAAGCATAACCTCATCCCGTTCTTTTTGTTCCAAATCCGAGTGCATGGCTCTCGCGTCCAAGCCCATCTGTCGGAGGGTACGGGTAAGTTCTTTAACGCGCTGTTTCTTACCGGCAAAGAGAATCACTTTTTTGAGATGTTGTTCTCGCAGGAGTTCCAGCACCAGTTTCTCTTTTTGTCCCTCATAGAGTTCGACTGCCAATTGGTGAATCGTCTCAGGGGGACGAGAGACAGCAATCTGTACTTCAGCAGGGTTGTGCATAATTGCCTTCGCCATTCGGCGTATATTAGCAGGCATGGTAGCGGAGAACATAATGGTCTGACGGTCATTAGGGAGTTTTTTAACTATCGTCATGATGTCCTCATAGAATCCCATGTCAAGCATGCGGTCCGCCTCATCCAAAATAAAGTATTTGACACCCGAGAAATCGATGTCGTATATATTCATGTGACTGAGCAATCGTCCGGGCGTAGCGATAACGATATCCGCTCCGGTCTGCAAGCCTTTCATTTGGGTGCCCCAAGCCTGCCCGTCATTACCACCATATACAGGGACAGAAGAGAATGGCACATAGTAGCCGAATCCCTGCATCTGCTGATCAATCTGCTGCGCCAACTCCCGTGTAGGAGCCATAATGATGGCATTGAGTTTATCAGGGTCATGGTCATCATATTGCAAATTAGTCAAAATAGGCAGGATATACGCCGCGGTTTTGCCCGTACCGGTTTGGGCACAAGATATGACATCACGGCCATCCAAAATGATTGGAATAGTTTTTTCCTGAACGGGCGTACACACGTCAAAGTGCATATCCCAAAGGGCATCTAATACTTGGTCTGAGAGGGGTAATTCGTCAAAATACATTCTTCTTTTTTGCTTTCGGGTGCAAAAGTACAAAAAAATTTGGATATTACCAAAAAAAGTTGTAAATTTGCATGTTTTTGGCACGCATTCGTATAACACATAAATATATATATCATGGCATTACCCTTTATGTCCGCTCAAGAGGCGGCTCACTTTGTAAAGAATGGTGACGTAGTAGGCATGGGTGGTTTTACCCCTGCCGGTGCTCCTAAAGACACTCCGACTGCAATAGCAGAGATGGCCGAAAAGCTGCATGCCGAAGGCCAGTCATTCAAGATCGGCATCTATACAGGTGCCTCCACCGGTGACAGTTGCGACGGAGCATTAGCTCGCGCACACGCCATCGATTTCCGCACTCCTTACCAATCCAATAAGGACCTGCGTACAGAACTTAATAATCAAGATGCGCACTACTATGATATGCACTTAAGTGAGTTGGCGCAAGATATCCGTTATGGTTTCTTGCCGAAACCCGATGTCGCTATCGTAGAAGCTTGTGAAATAGTAGAGAAAGGTGATGCGATAGAGATTGTCCCAACCGCAGGTGTCGGTAATATGCCCACTTTCTGTCGCCTGGCAGATAAGGTCATTGTGGAGCTCAATGCTGCTATGCCTCCCATCATGAGGGGTATGCATGATATCTACGAGCCGGCAGATCCGCCTATGCGCCGCGAGATTCCGGTTTACAAGCCAAGTGACCGTATCGGTTCTGACTGCATCACTATAAAGAGAAGTCAGTTGGTTGCCGTCGTCCACACGGACCGTCCCAATGAGGTAAGTAAGTTTAAAGAATTGGATGAAACAACGCAGAAGATTGGAAATAACGTTGCGTTGTTCCTTGAGAACGAGATGAAAGCGGGTCGTATTCCCGCCTCCTTCCTGCCGATACAGTCCGGCGTAGGTAATATTGCCAACGCTGTTTTAGGGGCTTTAGGAGAGAATAAAGATATTCCTGCTTTTGAGATGTACACGGAAGTTATTCAAGACTCCGTAGTAGGACTGATGAAAGAAGGTCGTGTTAAGTTTGCTTCCGGTTGCTCTTTAACCGTTGGTGCAGATAAGTTGCAAGATATCATAGACCATATGGATTTCTTCAAGGACAAGATTGTGCTTCGTCCGCAAGAGATCAGTAATAATCCCGAGGTAGCCCGTCGTCTTGGTCTTATCACCATAAACACGGCTCTGGAAGCCGATATCTACGGCAATATCAACTCAACGCACGTTTTGGGAACCAAGATGATGAACGGTATCGGCGGCAGCGGTGACTTCACTCGTAACGCCTATATCTCCATCTACACCACTCCATCAACAGCTAAGGGCGGTGCTATCAGCGCCATTGTGCCGATGGTCAGTCACCTTGACCACAGCGAACATAGTGTCAAGATTCTTATCACCGAACACGGAATAGCAGACCTTCGCGGCAAGAGTCCTATTCAACGCGCTCATGAGATTATTGAGAACTGCGTTGACCCGGCGTACAGACCTATGATGAGACACTATCTCGAACTGAGTAAAAAGAGCCACACCCAGCATAACCTCAGTATCGCATTTGCCATGCACGAGGAATTTGCCAAGAGCGGCGATATGCGCAACACCAAATTTGAGAACTACTTGCGCTAATGCTTGACCAACTCAATGAGTCGCAACAGGCGGCGGTGCTGTATAACGAAGGTCCTCAACTGATTATAGCAGGAGCAGGTGCCGGCAAAACGAGGGTATTGACCTACAAAATTGCCTATTTACTGAGCCAAGGAGTACCCTCTCACAGCATTTTAGCATTGACATTCACGAACAAGGCTGCACGGGAGATGAAGGAGCGTATCATGCACCTCGTCGACCCCGGGCAGGCTCGTTATCTATGGATGGGAACCTTCCATAGTATTTTCGCCCGTATCTTACGTACCGAGGCAGACTCATTGGGGTTTACCCGCGACTTCACCATCTACGACACGGCTGATAGCAAATCGCTGCTGAAGAGTATCTGCCATGAGTTGGATTTGGATGATAAGGTTTATAAACCGGCAACGGTTTTGGGGCGAATCAGCGACGCCAAGAATCGTCTTATTCTGCCCAATGATTATGCCCTCAGTAAGGAAATCGGGCAACAAGACCGCAACAACCGCCTATACAAGATGGCTGATGTCTATGCTCTATATCAAGCACGACTCAAGGCGGCTAACGCGATGGATTTTGACGACCTATTGGTCAATATGTGCTTGCTGCTACAACATAACGATGTAATCCGTGCTCGTTACCAAGAGATATTCCAATACGTGTTAGTAGATGAGTATCAAGACACTAACTATGTTCAATATCTTATCGTTAAGTTGTTAGCAGAGCCGCAGAATAGGATTGCCGTTGTGGGCGATGATGCCCAGAGTATCTATTCGTTCCGCGGCGCAGACATTCGCAATATCCTTCATTTTCAACAAGGATATAGTAATGCCAAGCTCTTCAAATTGGAGCGTAATTATCGTTCCACACAAACGATAGTCAATGCAGCCAACAGTCTTATTCACCATAACGTCAATCAGATAGAGAAACAAATCTATTCCGAGAAAGAAGAGGGTGACAAGATACATCTCACGGATTACGGGTCAGACCGTGACGAAGCGACGGGTGTTGCCGAAGAGGTTCAGCGTTTAGGCAAAAGGCGAACGGCGTTCAACGATATCGCTGTACTATACCGCACCAATGCCCAATCACGTTCTTTGGAGAATGAGTTCAGGCGGCTTAACATCCCCTATCGGATTTACGGCGGTATATCATTTTATCAGCGGAAGGAGATTAAGGATGCCATCAGTTATTTTCGCGTAGCGGCAAATGACCACGATAACGAAGGTCTTTTACGCATCATCAATTATCCGGCGCGAGGCATAGGAGACACGACCATGCGTAAGGTCAGTGTGTGCTCCATAGAGCAAAATGTGTCCCTCTTCGATGTCGTTTCGGCACCTGATGCCTATGGATTGGAAGTCAGTGCCGGCACAGCCAAGAAACTAACAGCATTCGCTGCAATGATTACCCGTTTCAAAGATTATATAGACAGTTGTGATGCCTATACTTTTGCGGATAAGGTTCTGCACGAAAGCGGCATTATGACAGCCGCAGCATTGGACCATACTCCAGAGGGAATTGAGCGGTTACAGAACCTACAAGAACTGCTGAGCGGTATCAAGGAATTGGTTGAGCAGCGAGGAGAGGAAGGCGTTTCGTTTACTCCTATTTACGACTTTTTGAACGAGGTGAGTCTGCTCACAGATCAAGACGAGAACCTAACGGACGAAACGCAGCGTGTGACTCTCATGACCGTTCATGCTGCCAAGGGTCTGGAATTTCCGGTAGTATTTGTAGTAGGTTTAGAAGAAGACCTTTTTCCTTCCCAATATTGCACATCACCTCGGGAGATAGAAGAGGAGCGTCGCTTACTGTATGTAGCGATAACGAGAGCAATGGAGAGTTGCTATCTAAGCTACGCTCGACAACGATTTAGAAACGGCAGTGTTAATTTCAGTTCCCCGTCCCGTTTTCTTGAAGATATTGACAGGCGTTATATTCAGCGTTTCCAAAACAGTGAAAGCACAACAAGCCGCAAAGCCTTCTTTAGCAATTTCTTCGGGCGCGGTTCCGTCACGACGGGTGCTTCGCGCCATAGTGATGCTTCAACTCCGAATATCACGCGTGTGGCAACTTCTCTTGCTGCAAGACAGAAGATTGACTCCGACTTTACGCAAGGTGACAGGGTTCACCATCGCGTTTTCGGCGACGGTACAGTGGAGCAAGTTTATCGCGAAAATGATAATGATAAGATTGATATTCTTTTCGATGGTCCCGGACACAAAACATTGCTCTTAATTTACGCTAAATTGGAGAAAATCTAAAAAAAATCAAAATAAATTTGCATAAGTCATTTTATTTATGTACTTTTGCAGGCTTTTTTGGTCGGTTCGGTAGCTCAGTTGGATAGAGCAACAGCCTTCTAAGCTGTGGGTCGAGGGTTCGAATCCCTCCCGGATCACGAGTTTAAATATAATAGTACTTATTATATGAGACAATTAAAGATTACAAAGTCAATTACGAACCGTGAGTCGGCGTCTTTAGACAAATACCTTCAAGAGATAGGTCGTGAAGATTTAATCTCCGTTGAGGAAGAGGTGGAGTTGTCCGCCCGGATCCGCAATGGCGACCGTGCCGCTATGGAGAAATTGACGAAGGCGAACTTGCGTTTCGTTGTGTCTGTAGCCAAGCAGTATCAGAACCAAGGTCTGTCGTTACCAGATTTGATTAACGAGGGTAACCTGGGTTTGATTAAAGCCGCCGAGAAGTTCGATGAGACAAGGGGTTTCAAGTTCATCTCCTATGCTGTTTGGTGGATTAGACAATCCATTCTACAAGCTCTTGCCGAGCAGAGCCGTATTGTACGTCTGCCGCTTAATCAAGTTGGTTCTATGAATAAAATCAACAAGGCATTCCAGCGTTTTGAGCAAGAGCATGAGCGCAAGCCCAGCGCTGAAGAGTTGGCGGAGATGTTGGACATACCTATTGAGAAGATTGCCGACACATTGAAGATGAGTGGCAGGCATGTCTCAGTAGATGCCCCGTTTGTAGAAGGTGAGGACAATAGTTTGATCGATGTGATGGTCAACGAGGACTCCCCCAATGCAGACCGTAGGCTCATCAACGAGTCTCTCTCGACGGAGATTGATCGCGCTTTAGGCACTTTAACTCCTCGTGAGGCAGATATTCTAAGAGCTTTCTTCGGAATAGGACAACCGGAGCGCACATTAGAGGAAATAGGTATAAGCCTAAATCTCACGCGTGAGCGTGTTCGGCAGATTAAAGAAAAAGCCATTGCTAAATTGGCCCATGGACAGCGCTCAGTTATTTTAAGGACTTACTTAGGGTAAGCCCTTTTTTATATCTATCCGGTAAGGAATTATCGCCTTACCTGTAGATAGAGGAGGATACCGATGATGAGGAAGAGGATATTGGGCAACCATACCGCAAGGAATGGCGTCATAACGCCCGTGACCGAGAAGGTCGTAGAGACAGTTGAAAAGAGGATATAACCAGCAGTTAAGACAATACCGATACCGAGATTCTTACCCATTCCGCCACGGACTTTACGAGAAGACATGGTCACACCGAGTAAGGTCATAATGAACGCTCCAATGGGTCCCGCCCAGCGCTTCCACCACTCGGTGATAAAGGGCTTGATATTGTCCGCACCTCGTGCCTGTTGTTTAGCTATATAAAGTCTCAATTCGGGATTGGTCATTTCTTGGGCATTTTCCGCAACGATAAAGAGTTCAGCCGGTTCAATAGGCAAGATTGTATCAAGTCTAATACCGGTACGGAGAGATTCCTTAAGACCATCGAAAGTCCGTAGGGTGTATTGCTCGAAATGCCATTTCTCCCCCCCGTCATAATGGATACGTTCAGCAGCGAGGCGGGCAGTCAGCGTTTTGCCGTCAAAATGTTCGAGTGCCGTGCGGTATCCTGTATTTGTTCGGCGCTGGAAGGACTCTATGTACAAAATCGTGCCGGGCTCCAGTTCCATCTGCACATTACGGACATGCTCGGAGGTAAAATGCTCAATATACTTATCGGTAAATGCAAGCATCTGATGCGTTGCTCGGGGAATGACATAGCCGGAGAGCAGAAAACAGAGGACAAAAAGCAACAATGACGAAAAAAAATACGGTCTTAGGAAGCGCCGGTATGAGACCCCTGCAGCCAAAATCGCAATAATCTCACTATTGGCAGCCATCTTGGAAGTAAAGAAGATGACCGACATGAAGATAAAGAGTTGGCTGAACATATTAAAATAGTAGGGTATAAAATTGAGATAGTAACCGAACAAAATCTCCTTTAGCGGCACTTCCTCCTCGACAAACATGTCCATTTTCTCAGTCAAGTCAAACACAACGGCGACGGACAGAATAAGTACAATGCAAAGGAAGAAGGTTCCTAAGAATTTCTTGATAATATACCAATCTAGTTTTTTGAGCATCAAAGTCGGGTCATAATAGCAGGAAGGACAGCATCTTTCCATGTCTTATAATCGCCGGCAAGGATATGTACTCTTGCCTGCCTAACCAGTTCAAGGTAGAAAGCGAGATTATGTATTGAAAGTATCTCTAAGCCAAGCATTTCACCTGCATGAATAAGGTGTCTGACATATGCGCGCGAGTATTGGTGATCCACATAGGATGTGCCGAGAGGGTCTAATTCCGAGAAGTCATTTGCCCATTTTTCATTACGCATATTCATAACCCCTGCCCATGTAAAGATTTGCCCGTTACGCCCATTGCGTGTAGGCATGACGCAGTCGAACATATCCACTCCTCGCTCAATACCTTCCAGAATATTCCATGGAGTGCCTACTCCCATAAGGTAACGTGGTTTATGTTGAGGGAGAATGTCATTGACGACTTCTATCATCTCATACATTTTTTCCGCCGGTTCACCGACCGCCAATCCGCCAATAGCATATCCGTCTCGGTCAAGGTCTCTCAATCTTTTGGCAGCCTCTTGCCTTAGTTCAGGATAGACACAGCCCTGGACTATGGGAAAGAGGTGTTGGCGGTAGCCATAGAGTTCCTCCGTCTCATCAAATCGCTGTATGCAGCGGTCTAACCACCGATGGGTTCGGTTCATGGATTGTTCAGCATATGCCTTGTCCGCCGTGCCCGGGCAACACTCGTCAAAAGCCATTATGATATCAGCACCTATCTCACGCTCTATATCCATGACGGACTCCGGTGTGAAAAGGAGTTTGCGCCCGTCAATATGGGAAGAAAACTGCACACCTTCTTCCGTCATCTTACGGATGCTTGTGAGCGAAAAGACTTGATAGCCGCCACTATCGGTGAGAATAGGTTTAGTCCAGCCCTCAAAGCGATGCAGACCTCCTACTTGATGGAGTATAGCTGTGCCGGGGCGGAGGTATAGGTGATAAGTATTGCCTAAAATAATCTGTGCATGGATATCGTCAACGAGATCGCGTTTATGGACTCCCTTTACCGTACCCACGGTGCCTACCGGCATAAATATCGGGGTTTCTATATCACCATGATCCGTATGTATGACACCGGCACGCGCGGCGCTCTGTAAGTCTGTATGGAGAAGAGAGAAAAACATCAGATGTGATTATTAACCGGGAATATGATAGAGGGTTTAAAGGTCTTGGTTTCCTCTTCCGTCATCAAGGCATAAGCAATGATGATAATAGTGTCCCCTACATGGATGAGGTGCGCCGCCGCTCCGTTCATGCAAATACAGCCGGAGCCGCGTTTGCCCGGAATGACATAGGTTTCCAAGCGTGCGCCATTGGTATTATCCACCACCTGAACCTTCTCGCCGCTGAGAATATGAGCAGCGTCCATAAGGTCCTCATCAATCGTAATAGAACCGATATAGTCGAGGTTCGCTTCTGTCACCTCTACACGATGAATTTTTGATTTGAGTATATGTAAAAACATGATAACTATGTATTGATATCTTTGTGTTGATTTTCTTTCAGGGTACACTATTTGCTTTTGTGCGGAAGAAATTGGCCTCACCGCTCTGTCCGTCCCCTATTGAGCCACTGAGCAATCTATACCCCCAATAACTTCCCCATGAAGCCGGAGCATCATAGATATAACAATCCTCACCGGTGTCATTAAAGACATAGGGACTGATGAGGGATTGGAAATATCGTACGCGTTCTATTGCGGCGTCAGGTTGCATCAAGTTATTATCCGTCGCCAATTGACGGAGATAGGTTTTAAAACGCTCTTCGTATTCGGGTATGGAGAATACCTTGCGTGCAAGCATTCGGTCGCCCTCGCGCGAGCCCCAATAGAGCATATTCTTAGTGCCAGGGTTGCCAAAGAATTCTTGACCTGTTCCCAAGGTGTTATCCATATCAAAGGGGATATAGTAAAACTTATGGTTGAGGTCGAAGTAGAAATAGAGATTATTGGCATTCGACCAGTAGTTATCCCAGTGTCCGACCATGCACTCTACTGCTTGTGCGCGCAGGAATAAGTCCACATCCATATGTGCTTCCAGCCAGGTCTTGAGTTGTGCTGAGCCGGAAGGATTAGGAGCTATGTCGGTGATGAAACTCTGCAACTCCGCTTTAGCGGCAGCAAAGTTCTCTTTCTTTAGTTTCAAAGCATAGGGATAAGAGGTAAGGCCATCATCGCTATCAATCCCCATAGGGGCATTGGCATCACTGAAAGTCGCTTGGGCGAATTGTCCTTTCCACATATTGCCGTCGTTATCGGGCAAATAACCTGCGTCTTTTCGAGCTTTGAGATAGCCTTTGCGCGGGTTCTCAATCATCTCATAAACACCCATATAGACCGAGTGCGGGTCACCCTCTACCTGAATACTGAGTCGCACATAACAACTCCGCGGGGCGGACCATACGCCGAAACGGCGCATTAAATCATAGCAAAAGACATCCCGCACATAAGCCGGATCCTCCTTAAACCATTTGAGAATAATCCTGTCCGAGCCGAAGAATCGTTCTCCCGTCGCATACTCGGTGAACTTGATGCCGAAATGTGCATGATGCCAATTGCCCTCATAATCCTGCGGGCGCACACGAGAGGTATTGCCACGTGGTCTTAGCCCGACTGAATCGCGGGTAAAGACTCTGCCGTTTTTCTTGTATTCAAACGAAGCAGGGACATAGTAACCATTATTGGGATTGGCGTCAAAATTAGCAAGATAAGTGTTCCAATCCGCCCGTGTAACTGATATTGTTATTTCGGCAACAGAGTCAATATCATACAGATAATCAGGATTTTGGTGAAAAGAGTCATAGAAATCGGCATAAGAATAGTTAAGTTGATCTTCATCCTCAAGGGGGAGAGTGGCAGCCACTCCATTTCGCCAAAAAGAGACCTGCCGCAGCGGGAAGGTAATACTATCAACTTTGTCAATTGCTTGTTCATAACGCAACATACTACCATGCCATAGCTGAAGCACAGGCTCGGTGGCGCCAAGCCAAGTTGTCAAACCAATAAATATCGCTATCAGAATAGACTTTTTCATAATCGGGCACAAATGTACAACGAATTTTTGAAATACGCAAATAAAAGTTACTTTTTATAACAATACTTATATTTTTGACAATTATATGATTGGTTATCGTTGATAGGGTGGTTACTGAACTCTTGCACCGCGGGCATCAAAGAGTTGTCCGTCGTAGAGAATATAGAGCGCACCGTCAATGATTAGCTTTTGGGGGGCGGTATCCCTGATGAGTGCTTGAAGAGTCGGTTATCTCGGCTGAATTGTGCGGTTATTGTCCGGTTATTGTCCGGTTATTGTGCGGTTATTGTGCGGTTATTGTGCGGTGTAGTAAGGACACCAAAAGGGAGATAGGAGTACACAAAATAAACTCTCCTATTATTTCAGCAAACCGATAATCTCGGTGGCGGCATATTGGGAGGCATCGGAAGAGCCTAAGGCAGTGCTTAACTCTGCGTAGGAATGTTGCATTGCCGCCCGATAGTGCTCATCATGCAGTAGTCGGTCTAATTCCTCGCGCACATCCCGCTCTGTAAAATGATATGCGACTTGCTCTTTTATCACTTCTTTGCCAAGGATTATATTGACCAATGTGAAATACGGTATTGTAAAGAGCAGGGGTTTCAGGAAGCCCAATACTCTTCCTGTAGCGACGTGATAGACAGCCTCTTGCGGGCAACCTAATAAAGCAGTCTCCAAGGTAGCGGTGCCAGAGTTGACGACAGCAGCCTGTGCCGAGGCAAGTACCTGATAGGTATCCCGGCGCAAAGACTCGCCGTCCTTCAGATAGGGAAGATAGAAGGCATCGTCCAGACCGGGAGCAGCCGTAACTACAATGGGATAATTAGGGAAGGCGCGTGCCGCAGCAAGCATCATCGGCAGACAATGTTTAATTTCCTCCTGTCGTGAGCCCGGCAAAAGTGCTATGAACGGCTTCGCCTTGTTGGTCACTGCGAGCTCGGAGGGCTGTTGGTGAGTGCGTTTTGGTAACTGCGTGTGGCGGAGGAGTTCTGCCGTAGGATTGCCGACATAGGTACATTGGTAGCCATAGCGGGCATAAAAGGCCGGTTCAAAGGGGAATATGCCCAGGACCGCATCGCAAAGACGCGCAATGGTATGAACGCGGCGTTTTTTCCATGCCCATATCTTCGGCGGTATGTAATAGACTATTTTCGTGTCGGGAAGGTGATTCTTACAGAAAGCCGCAATCCTCAAGTTAAAGGACGGATAATCAATAAGTATCAGCACATCGGGGCGTTCTTTGAGAAGTGCTTGTTCCGCTATACGGAAATTACGTCTGACCTCTCCCATGTTCTGTATGACCGCCACAAAGCCCATAAACGCCATGTGGCGGTAATCTTGGTAGAGGGTGCAACCGGCCTCTCGCATTTTGTCTCCGCCAAGTCCTACAAAAAAGGCTTCGGGCTCTTGCGCCCGAATTGCCTTAATGAGGTTTGAGGCATGTAAGTCCCCGGAAGCCTCTCCTGCTATCAAGAAGAATTTAAGCATCTGCAGATTTGTCAGTCTTAGCGGTTGATTCTTTCTCATTCAACTCTAACATCTCGTCACCCCGGCTTTTCCAAGGACGCGGTCCCAAGATACGCTCAACATCTTCAGACGTGATAACTTCCTTTTCGATAAGCAGTTCCGCCATCTGATGGTGCCCTTCTTCATATTGTTTAAGAACCTCTTTAGCCCGTTTCATCTGTTCCGAGATAATGCGGGACGTTTCCGCGTCAATAATCTTGGCTGTTTCCTCCGAATAAGGTTTAGCAATACCGTAATCATATCGTCCGGTTGAGTCATAGAAGGAGAGGTCCTTCAGTTTAGGGCTCATACCGTAATAGGCAACCATGGCATATGCCTGCTTGGTGGCTCGTTCCAAATCATTGAGAGCCCCTGTAGAGGTTTGTTTCAAGAAGAGTTCCTCGGCAGCGCGTCCGCCTAAGAGGGAGCAGAGGTCATCGAGGATATGTTCTTTATTGGTGAGTTGCCTTTCTTCCGGCAAGTACCATGCTGCACCAAGCGCTTGTCCTCGAGGCACAATGGTAACCTTAACCAGCGGATTACCATATTGGAGCATCCAACTGATAGTAGCATGTCCCGCCTCATGGTAGGCAATGGATTTTTTCTCTTCAGGAGTCATGATTTTCGTTTTGCGCTCCAGACCGCCGATTATCCTATCCACGGCGTCCATGAAATCCTGTTTCCCGACCGCTTTATGGTTATTGCGTGCGGCTATCAATGCAGCCTCGTTGCAGACATTGGCAATATCGGCTCCAGAGAACCCCGGAGTTTGTTTGGCTAAGAAATCAATATCGACATTCTTATTGAGTTTGAGCGGTCTCAAGTGCACTTGGAAAATCTCCTTTCGCTCCTGCAAGTCAGGCAGTTCGACATGAATCTGTCTATCAAAACGTCCGGCTCGCAGTAAAGCAGGATCCAGTATCTCCGCCCTGTTCGTGGCTGCAAGAATAATGACACCGGAGTTGGTGCCGAAGCCATCCATCTCGGTCAACAACTGGTTTAGGGTAGATTCGCGTTCATCATTAGAGCCGGTTATAGCCCCTTTTCCTCGGGATTTACCCACAGCATCTATCTCATCAATAAAGATGATGGCGGGTGCTTTCTCTTTGGCTTGCC
Organism: Bacteroidales bacterium UBA3810; assembly: GCA_002368645.1. Lineage (GTDB taxonomy): Bacteria > Bacteroidota > Bacteroidia > Bacteroidales > Paludibacteraceae > Colicola. The sequence goes on along the minus strand of DFEE01000032.1, from coordinate 63,274 downwards.
TAAAGAGGTCACGTACACGACTTGCTCCAACCCCCACAAACATCTCGACGAAGTCAGAGCCGGACATGGAGAAGAAGGGGACATTAGCTTCGCCTGCTACGGCTTTAGCAAGCAGGGTTTTACCGGTTCCGGGAGGACCTACCAGCAATGCTCCCTTGGGGATTTTGCCCCCCAATTTGGTATATTTCTCAGGGTTCTTGAGGAACGAAACAATCTCTTCCACTTCCTGTTTAGCACCTTCCAAACCGGCAACATCCTTAAAAGTCACTTTGTCTTTCTTGTCTTTATCAAAGACTTCCGCTTTTGCGCGTCCGACACCGAATATGCCACCGCCCACTCCGCCGATATTGCGAGTCATCATCACAAAGAAGAAGATGATAAATACCCACGGGAGTACATTGACCAAAATAAGATACCAATAGTCATGACTTTTCTTGATACTGACATCAATAGCGGGCAGATGCGTTTCCGCCCGTGTCACATTGACAGTCCCCATGTACTTGCAAAACTCCTCTACGGAAGGCACAAGGCAGGTGATAATACCTTTCTTCTCCACGCCTTTAGTAGCATCCCCAAAGACCAACGTATAAGCGTCCATGCGAACCGTTGCTTCCACGTGATTGTCATCATAGACGACTATAGAACTAATCTGGTTATGCTCAATATAGGACATTAGCTGGGTATAACTAAGTCCCTTATCCATAGTCTGTTCGTCGCCATTCGGCTTCAAGAAATACCATGCAAAAATCAAAAATACAGCCGTATATAACAGCCATCCCCATCCAAAACCTTTGCGTTGCGGTTTGTTCTTTTGGTTACTATTATCCATAAAAAATTACTTTATCCGTTATAATCTGTCAAAAATCGTGCAAAAGTAATATTTTTTTTGCAATTATGCAAATATTTTTGTAATTTTGCGTCCCGATTAGAGAAACTTCTTATGTTTATTATCGGAATTGCAGGCGGAACCGGTTCGGGCAAGACCACAGTAGTCCGCAAACTCATTGAACGCATGCCGAAAGGCGAAGTAGCTATTTTATCCCTTGACTCGTACTACAACGACTCTTCTAATGTTCCGCCAGAGGACCGTCAAAAGATTAACTTTGACCACCCGGATGCTTTCGAATGGCGGCTCTTGAGGCACCATATTCAGGAGCTCAAAGAAGGGCGTGCCATTGAGGAGCCTATCTATGATTACATCACCTCAACCAGACAGAAGGCCACAAATCATGTTGACCCCAAAAAAGTGGTGATTATCGAGGGTATTATGTGCCTGTGGGACAAGCCATTGCGCGACATGATGGACCTTAAGGTCTTCGTTGATGCAGATGCCGACGACCGACTTGTGCGCGTAATCAAGCGTGACATCGTTGAACGCGGACGCACGACCGAGACGGTCATTGAACGGTACCAACGGATTCTCAAACCCATGCACCAGCAATTCATTGAGCCCTGCAAGCGATATGCCGACATGATTATTCCGCAAGGAGGACATAATAATGCGGCAATCAACGTAATGGCTAAGTTTATCAAACAGCAATTGGCGGCTTCTGAAAACGACAATGACTGATCCGCGCCCCAAAGCGACTATACTTCAACTCTTTTGGACCTATCTCAAGATAGGCACTTTCACCATCGGTGGAGGTTATGCCATGTTGTCCCTAATCCAAAAAGAGGTGTGCGATGTCAAGCATTGGCTTGACGAAAAGGAATTCCTTAACATGATTGCTTTAGCCCAAGCGGCACCGGGTCTTATTGCGGTGAACTCCGCTATTTTTATCGGTCATCGCCTGCGGGGATGGGCCGGTGTAATAGCATGTGTCATGGGGGCAGTTCTTCCGAGTATCGTAATTATTTTACTGATTGCCATGTATTTTACGGATCTAAAGGACAATCCTTCCATAGAGGCTATCTTTAAGGGAGTACGCCCCGCTGTCGTAGCACTCATCACCGCCACCGTTATTCGTTCAATAAAAAATATCTGGTAATACGTTTTTCTATGATTTACTGGCAACTGCTACTGCTATTCATCAAAGTGGGCTTTTTAGGCTTTGGAGGCGGGATGGCGATTATCTCGCTTATCCAAAATGAAGTTCTATCCCGCGGTTGGATGACTGAGACTGAGTTTGTGGACATAGTTGCCATATCACAAGTCACTCCGGGTCCAATCGGCATCAACTGCGCCACGTATGTCGGATATACCGCAACGGGTACGGTATGGGGAAGTCTCATCGCTTCAGGAGCCATCATCCTCCCAAGTCTCATTATCATGGGCATTATCTGCTACATTTACAACAAGATTAGCGAGCGCTGGCAAGCCAATCCTATTTATATATGGGTGATGCGCCTTATACGTATTGCAGTAGTTTTTCTGATTGCCCATGCCGCGTGGACGCTGATTACTCCCGCCTCGTTTATAGACAATTATAGTTGGGTCATTTATGCGCTTGTCATCGCCTTGATGCTCCTACCCGACGGGGCTAAATTGGTTGAGAAACACATCTCCAGTCCGACACATTCTCAAGTATCCGGACGAGCCCAACGGGTGTTAGCGTTTATCTCGCACCCGATTGTCCTCATCCTTGCATCCGGTTGTATCGGTTATTTTCTTTACCGCTGATTATAAGAGTTTTCTTCCTGATAATCAGCGGCATCTACAGTACATAGAATATTCTACTCCCCGTCTATAGCCGGCGTAAACGGAACATCTACCAACTCTAATTGGAAAGGAGCATCCATCATAATAGGATATACCGTTCCTAAAGATGCACCTCCTACTACCACATTAAGCCAATTATTGACAGTATAGTAGGTATTATTCTCCGCATTATAATATTCAACGGGATTGCAGTTCTCACACGATATGATCTGCGCAAAATAATTCGGTAGAATATAGTGTTTAGGGGCGAATACACTTGTTAACTCAGGCATAGGAAAAGTTTGGCGCGAGTCTGCAAATCGTTGCGTGTGATTTTCCCAAGTCCGAATGGCACTTGAACCGGCAAACTGATGAAAACGCACCAAATCGACACGGCGACGCCCTTCTGTATGGAACTCACGCAACCACTCATCCAAGATATACTCTTCCGAAATCGCAGCCGGCGTATCGGCATGTGCACGACTGCGAAGCACAGCTATGGTGTTGCGCGCAATTTGAGGATTCCCTAATCGGAACTGTGCCTCCGCATAAGTCAGCCATGCCTCGGCACTACGCATCAAAGGTATATCCGTATCCGGCCATGAAGACGGTGTTGAAAAAGCGTCAATAGGCTCTGTTGAATAGCGGTTAGTGAACTTATTGACGGACCATGTTGCCGTAAAATTAGTGTAATCGTGACTCAAAGAGGGAACTTGATATGACTGATCAGCATAGAATAAGGCTCGGTCATCGCCTAATGCCGACGGCATACTGAACTCCGTGCCCTTCAACGTATTCAACGCATCTTCAGACGCAAAAGCCTGTAACAACCGATAACCAGCACGCCAACATCCCCAACCGGAACCGGACAATCCAAAATAAGGCATTTCGCTGCCGTTACGGGTCATATTTATGACAAACGTTGAACCTCCATAAGAATAGGCATTAATGCCATCTTGCTTAAGCATAAAGAGCACTTCCTCAGCAGAGCCATTCGCATCATTATCCCCCATAAATAGTTCTTGATAAGGAGAATAGGCTCCGGATGATATGGTATGCAAAGGATGCTGACCATTCATGACTTGCTCTGCATACAAGGAAGCTTTCTCCCATTGAGGCGTGCCCGTATATACTTCTGCATTAAGATATAGACGCGCCAATAGCATTTTGGCTGCATCCGCATCAACATGGTATAAATCTGTACGAGTTTGCGGGAGTATCAACGCTAACTCTAACAACTCATTTTCCAACCAACAATATAGTTGTTCTCTGCTCATAGAGCTCGTCCTATATGTCACAACCTGCGTGGTAAAATGAGATGCAGGAAATAAATCCAATAAATACCATGCCGTCAAAGCACGCACAAAACGCACTTGTTTCTGCTCCTCCTCATAAACATTATTCGAACTCGCTACCTCAAGAAATGCATTTTGGAGATTTAAATTGTATATCAGACGCGCATAGGTACCTATTATTAAGATATTATTACTATTCCATCTACACTCCTGTAAATCCGATATGCCGGGATCTTGCCAAATCCAAGAGCCACCATCAGCAGGGAACTCGTTAAGATACCATAAGGTGCGATAGAAACTGGTTGTGCCCTCATCTATGGAAGCTATATCTCCATCTCCCGCCGGCATTATGGCACCGGTCTGGACCAAACGGTCAAACACATTGGCGTATAGTTGCTGCAAATCACTAACTCGGGCGATATACGGGATGTGACTTAAGTTAAAAGAATAGTCCATTGAACTATCCAACACAACCTGAATTTTATCTAAACACTCTTTCTTTATATAATCATCCGTCCCAACTACATGCCACAATTCTTCGGCTTGTACGGCAATACAGCAACCGGCTATAATGATGCTTAATAAACTCTTTTTCATGGCTCGTTATTGTTTAATCAGTTTGAAAATCTCATTGTCTATGCAGATAATATAGGTACCTACCGGCCAGGAAGACACATCCAAATCTGTCTGCTCGCCATTTATCTCACACACCCTCTGCGCATTAGCATTAATCACACAACCTCTACTCTGTTCATTCATACCGGAGAAATAAATCTTCTCAGTAGCCGGATTGGGGTAGATATGGATTTTCTTTTCGGTCGCATTATCCAGTCCGGTTAAAGCCTTTTGCTCTACGGTGACAGCGTTATTGTCACTCGCGAAAGATATTGCATCCACATTATCGAAACTCACGGAAGTGTTATCCTCGAAGATGAAAACGGATTGCACTTGGTTTTGTTCACTAAGCGCCAATTCAATTCGTTGCAGACTGACGATACTTAATGAGGAATCATCCATTGATTGGTTACGGGTACTGATTAGTGCCGCGCCGGCGGGCACTTCAGCACGTGCTCCCATGCAGGCAAGAAGCACAAAGAGGGGCAGAAGAAATTGTTTTTTCATGTTTATATTATTTAATACTGTTTGCTTAGTACCTGATTTGGCGTGCAAAGTTACAAATATGTTTTGACATATGCAAATAAAATTTATAATTTTGTCGCAAATTAGCATTTTTTTGCAAAGTGGAGTTTTCAAAAAAAAGATATTTTGCACTTTTTTCGTTAAAAATTTGCATATATCAAAAATTAGCAGTACTTTTGCACCGTGTTTTTCATGGTATTAGATTTAAGGTTAAGTAAAGATTGTGGTTGTCGAGATGACAACCCTTCTTTTTTTTGTAATCTTTACCCAGCCTGCATAGGTCTTTGCGATTAGGTTTCACTACCCTATCTATCCCCGTAGCACCTTTATAGATCCGTTATAGTTCCATTATGAATTATGCCGATTATTAACACCGTCTCATGCCAATTTTCGGATAAGAAGCTCTATTTTTGCTTCATGCAAGCAAAATCATAAGATTTTTCGATTATAAAAAATATAAGATTATTTGGCTATATCAAAAAAAATCTGCACTTTGCATGCAGAAAATATAGTTTGTGGACATTTACCCGTTGGCAGAATTAGGCAAGAATAAGCCACATCATGCCGCAAGAGGCAGGTGTACTACAGGGCGGTTTTTAGGGGATTGTTCGGCGATGGTTCACGGATGGTTCTTGGACGGTTCGGTGAGCACCCGATCAGCACCCGATGCGGATACGGCGCAAGTATTACATGATGAGCGTGAGGGTGAGGGGAATAGTTGAAAAGCGGGTGTGCCAGTATTGACACACCCGCTTTGGGAATTTTACGCTTCTGCGAATTGGTCTTTTCCGACGCCGCAGAGAGGACAGGTCCAATCTTCGGGAAGTTCTTCAAACGGAGTGCCGGGTGCAATGCCGTTATCAGGATCACCAACTGCGGGGTCATACTCGTACCCGCATACTTCACAAATGTACTTTGCCATACTGTTTAGATTTTTAAGGGGGTTAATATATTGGTTAATTGGTTGCCAGGATGCCCAGGGTGCCGGGAGACCGGGATACTAGGATGCCGGGGGACCAGGAGGCCTAGATATCAGGGGGTCGGAAGGGGGCAGTGCTCTTTATGCTAACAATGCGTCAGCGAGTGTCTCAAGTTGCGCCGATTGTTCGGGCTTGAGTGCGCCTCGGATGGTAAGGGTCGGTTCAACAATCTCAATATTCTTGCAAGCAGCAAGCATTTCCTTCATGATGCGTACGGCTTGCGGTGCCCAAGAGCCGTTCTCAACCAGTGCGACACGTCTATTTTGGTAGCCTTTGAGGCGGAGTTTATGCAGGAACATATGCATAGGGGGGAAGATGTCACCATCATACGTAGCACAGCAAAGCACCAACTTATCCATTCGGAAAGCATCCTCAATTGCCTCCGCCATGTCGTCCCGCGTTAAATCAGTAATAGCCACTTTACCAGCACCTTTTGTTTTGAGGATTTCTGCCAATTGCTGAGCGGCTTTAGCGGTATTTCCGTGGATAGAAGCATAAGCGACTAAGACCCCTTCGGTCTCCACGCCATATGTACTCCATATATTATAAAGCCGCAGAGCTTCGTCTTTTTTCTCGCCTTCAAGCATATATCCGTGCAAGGGGGCAATTGTCGTTATCGGCTTATCAGCCAATTTCTTAAGGAGATTGGCGACTTGCGCTCCGTATTTGCCGACGATATTGAAGTAGTAGCGTCTTGCTTCGCATGCCCAATCATCTTCGTCCGCGTGATACACACCGAATTTACCAAAGGCATCCGCAGAGAAGAGGACTTGTTCTTCGGGGCAATAGGACATCATCACTTCGGGCCAGTGAATCATCGGCGCCGCAACGAATTGCAGTGTTTGTCCACCGAGGTCAATAACCTGTCCTTCGGCTACCACTTGCAGGTTCTTTATGTCAATTCCAAACTGCGCTGCCATGACCGTAGCCTGTTTGGAGCAAAGGACAATTGTTTCGGGGTATTTCGTCAAAAAGGCATTTATTGAGCCGCTATGGTCGGGTTCCATGTGATGGCAAACGAGGTAATCGGGTTTGCGGTTGCCGAGTATTTCTTCAACCTTTTTGAGCCACTCCTCGCAGCAACGCGCATCCACCGCATCCATCACCGCCACGCGCGCCTCACCGAGTAGTACATAACTATTGTAACACATGCCTTCCGGCAATACATATTGGCTTTCAAACAAATCCAAAGTTGCATCATCGCACCCTACATACTTGATATTTTTCATAATTCCTAAAAATTTTCTGCAAAGTTATAGTATTTTTCTCAAATTTGCAAAAATATTTACAAAATTCTTTTGAAGAAGTGAAATTCTATCTATATTTGCATAAATTCAAAAATTTTGCACTTTTATTTGCGTATTCCAAAAATTTGTTGTATATTTGCAGCCGCAAAGATTGGAGCGCTTATTATACTTATACCATTATGAATACATTCTTAAGATTTTTAGGCATTATTCTTGTTTTGCTGGGAGTATGCTGTTTGGTAGTTTATCGTTTTGCACTGCCTTCTAACGCATTGTTGATTACCAGTTTAGTGTTAGAAGTAGTAGGTATTCTGTGCCATATCATTCTTAATCGTAAGCTCGATTAAGGAGGTGATTTGACATGGCCGAGTTCAACGACAGCATTAAATATCATCTTAACGGCATGTACCAAGATTGGTTCTTGGACTATGCTTCGTATGTGATATTAGAGCGGGCCGTCCCAGCAATAGAGGACGGTCTTAAGCCTGTGCAACGCCGTATACTTCATGCGATGAAGATGGTCGATGACGGCAAGTACAACAAGGTGGCGAATATCGTTGGTCAGACCATGCAATATCACCCTCACGGCGATGCGTCGATAGGTGATGCGTTGGTGCAATTGGGGCAAAAAGACTTGCTGATTGATTGTCAAGGGAACTGGGGAAATATCCTGACGGGAGACGGTGCAGCCGCTCCTCGTTACATAGAAGCCCGGCTTAGTAAGTTCGCCCTCGAAACGGTTTTTAACGCCAAGACGACCCATTGGATGCTGTCGTATGACGGTCGCAAGAAAGAGCCCATCAATCTACCGATTAAGTTTCCCCTACTCTTAGCCCAAGGTGCCGAAGGTATTGCCGTAGGCCTAAGCGTTAAGATTATGCCGCATAATTTCAACGAGTTATGCGATGCGTCGTTGGCCTATTTACGCGGTGAAGAGTTTCAATTATATCCAGATTTCCCGACGGGCGGCGAAGTTGACGTCAGCCGATATAATGACGGTGAGCGTGGGGGAAGCATTAAGTTGCGCTCCAAAATAACGAAAGCCGATGATAATAAGACCCTTATCATCAGCCAAGTGCCCTATGGTACCACTTCGACCAAGATTATAGAGACCATTATCAAAGCTCAGGAGAAGGGGAAGATAAAAATTCGCAAAGTTGACGATTTCACGACGAACGAGGCAAAAGTGGTTGTTCAACTTGCTCCGGGCGCTTCGTCGGACAAGACGATAGATGCTTTATATGCCTTCACGGATTGCGAGACGTCTATCTCACCGAACTGTTGCGTTATTGAGAACAAGAAACCGATTTTCACCAATATCACGACGCTCTTGAAGATGTCCACGGAGCACACCAAAGAGTTGCTCAAATGGGAATTAGAGATAGAGAAATCCGAGTTACAAGAGCAGTATTTCTACACCTCCTTGGAGCGCATCTTTATTGAGAACCGCATTTATAAGGAACAAGGCTACGAGGAGGCGCCCAACAAAGAGAAGTTAATAGCCTTTGTGGACAAAGCGTTAGAGCCGTTCAAGTTGCAACTCATTCGCGAGGTTCGTACAGAGGATATAGAGAAGCTCTTTGAGATTCGCATGATTCGCATCACGAAGTTTGATGCCAAGAAAGCGGATGAACTGATGAAGGAGCTGGAGCGTAAGATAAAGGCGTGCGAGAAAAATCTCGCTCATCTCACGGAGTACACTATACGGTGGTTTGAAAATCTTAAAGCCAAGTATGGCGAGCGCTACCCTCGCAAGACCGAGGTGCGCAATTTCGCATCCATCAATGTCAAGACCGTTGTCGAAGCGAATGAAAAGCTCTATATCAATCTCGAAGAAGGTTTCATCGGGACCGGTCTCAAGAAAGATAAGTTCCTATGCAATTGCTCCGATTTAGACGACATTATTATCTTCCACAAAGATGGTAAATACAAGATTACCAAAGTGGCGGACAAGATATTTATCGGCACGGATATTCTGCATGTGGATATATTCAAGAAGAACGACACCCGCACAATTTATAATGTAGTGTATCGCGACGGTAAGAAGGGGGCGTATTACATGAAGCGCTTCTATGTATCGGGGGTAGCGAAAGATAAAGAATACGACTTGACACAAGGCAAAGAAGGCAGTAAGGTTGTTTATTTCACCGCCAACCCCAACGGAGAGGCTGAAGTGATAAAAGTTGCGTTAAAGCCGGCACTTCATTTGAAGAAAATGGAATCCTACAAGGACCTTTCCGAGTTGGCCGTCAAGAGCCGCAGCGCCCGAGGCAATTTACTCACGAAATACGAAATAAAGTCAATCACCCTCAAGCAAAAAGGTCATTCGACCTTAGGCGGTCGCAAGGTATGGTTCGACCCCGATGTGCTTCGTATCAATTACGACGGGCAGGGCACGTATCTCGGTGAGTTCCAAGAGGAAGACCGGATATTGGTAATCATGCCTAATGGAGATTATTATCTCAACACGTTTGAAGAAACGGCGCACTTTGAAGCAGGCTGGTTACGGATTGAGAAGTTTGCACCAGAGAAGATATGGACCTTGGCAATGTGGAATGCGGAGTTAGGGTATTACTACGGCAAACGATTCACTTTTGACGCCACAGCAAAAGTTCAAAACTTCCTGGGCAACAACAAGGACAGTTCCATCACTATTTTAACCGACAAGGATGCTCCTATCTTTGAGGTCATTTATGCCGATGAAAACAGGGAAAAAATGATTATCAACATGGAGGATTTTATCGATGCCAAGTCCCCCAAAGCAAAAGGCAAACGAATTACGACCTTGGAGGTATCCGCCATCAATGATATCACGCCGGAGCCGGATCCTGAACCAGAAGAGGCTTCCGAAAATCCCGATGAAAACAAAGAAACACCCACTGCAGCAGATGTTCCTTCCGTTTTAGATGTCCCCATTGAGATAGATGCTTCCGTTCCGGAATCGTCTAAACCTGTGGACGACCAATTGAGTTTATTTTAAGCCAAATCGGCCATTAGACCATTTTGGGTTTAAGTTTACTTTTTCTTATCCACCATTTCGCTATCGACGAGGATACGTCCGCAGAACTCGCAAACGATAATCTTCTTATGCAAGCGGATATCCAATTGTCTTTGTGCCGGAACCTTAGCGTGGCAACCACCACAAGAGTCGCGTTCTACTTTAACGACAGCCAATCCGTTATGGGCATTTTTGCGGATCCTTTTGAAGGCAGCTAAGTGCCGCTCGTCAATCTTCTTCTCCAACTCTGCCGCTTGAAGCATGAGGGTGTCGGTTTCGGCTTTGGTCTCTTGGAGGATTTTATCGAGCTCTTCCTTCTTCTGATTCAGGTCAGCACTCTTCTCGGTGATAGCCTGGGTAGTGCGGTCTTTCTCGGCGACAGCGGCTTCTTTCTGCTCTTCGTAGCGACGGATATTCTTCTGGCTCAACTCAATATCGGTCTCTTGATACTCAATCTCCTTAGAAAGGTTATCAAACTCACGATTGTTGCGCACATTATCCTGCTGTTCCTTATAGCGGGCAATAGCAGCTTTGGCATTATCAATCTTCACCTTACGATCGGCGATTTGAACATCGCACTCTTTAATCTCGGCATTGATATTGCTGAGACGGGTCTGCAGTCCTTCTACTTCGTCGGACATATCCTTCACCTCCTGGGGGAGTTCTCCGGCGAGAATACGCAACTCATCAATCTTCGAGTCAACTTGCTGCAGTTCGTAGAGAGTTTTGAGTTTCTCTTCTACGGTCATTTCTTTTACTTCTTTTGCCATAGTTATATATATTTATAGTGTTTTAATCGGACTTCTGTCTTCTTTAGAAATAATGGTTTCAACTTTTCCCGCCAATAATTCTTGGAATATTTCGCGAGTAAAATGCTCTGAAACCCAATGGTCCATGTCAATGACCACTAATTGGTCTGCGACAGCCTGCAAATCGTGGTACTTAAAGTCAGCAGAGATATAGGCGTCAGCTCCTTGCCGGATAGCTTCGGAAACGAACTCAGCGCCGGCTCCACCGCATAGAGCGACGGTTTGAACGGAGTTTTTACCTTCGGTATAGCGAATCCATTGCGCGCCAAAAACAGTCTTGACATGCTGCACGAAGTCAACCGTTTTAACGGCTTGCGGGAGCGTCCCTATGACACCCAAGCCGACTTCTTCCCCATAGGTCACGGAAGGGACTAAGATCCGGTACCGGTTCAGTCCTATCTTTTCCGCCATACGACCACTAACTCCATGGATGTAACTATCCATGGCGGTATGAGAGGAGTAGATGGCAATACCGTTTTTAAGCGCGGTTTCAACAATCCTCTCCTGCGGGGTCGCGCCCGTCAGGTGTTTGAGTCCATGAAAGAGTAAGGGATGATGGCTGATAATGAGTTGGCAGCCACATGAAATAGCCTCATTGACCACCGTCTCCGTGAGGTCTGTGGTCAATAACGCCTTTTGAATATTCGCGTTTAAATCACCTACTTGCAGCCCCGAGTTATCCCATTGTTCTTGCCACTTCAAGGGCGCAGCAGACTCGATGATATTCAATATATCGCTAAGTATCAATCTTTTTTAGGTTCTTCCTCGGTCTCTCCCTCTTCTACAGTGAAGTCGGTAATACCGGCATTAATCAGGATATTATACCAGGAGAATAATTTACGGATATCGGAAGGATACACACGGTCGCGATCAAAGTCCGGCAAGACCTCGGCAAAAGCAACTCTTAACGCATCATTATCAGCTTTCTTTAAGTCCATGGTCACCGGTTTGAGTTCTTCTTTAGCGCCTAATTTGGTCAATACCTCGCTCAAGGGGATGTCATCTCCGGTTGTGTACATCGATACATCGGCTAATGACACAATTTTATCGCGGGCATAAGTCGGCAAGCGTTTACCATCCACTAAAGATTCTACAATCAGCATGTTATTACCACGGCTGATAAGCTTAAACAATCCGGGTTTACCGGTAATAGCTAAGATGTTTTTCAACATAATATCTGTTTTTAACCAAATCGGCTGCAAAAGTATAAAAATTCTTGGACATGTGCAAAAAAAAATGTATTTTTGCACCACTTTTATCTTTTAATCCAATAAAAGCATTCAAATTTATGAAATCTACAATTACGCTCAACAATGGTGTTGCGATGCCTCTTATCGGTTATGGAGTCTATAAGATTGCTCCAGAAGCATGTTCTCGCTGTGTTCAAGATGCTATAGCGGTAGGCTATCGTGCCATAGATACGGCTCAAATATACCGCAACGAGGAAGGTGTCGGCGAAGGTTGGCGCGCTTCGGGTATTCATCGAGAAGATTTGTTTCTGACCACCAAGATTTGGGTTTCCAATTCCGGGTATGAACGAGCCAAGCGTTCAATCGACGAATCTCTTCGCAAATTACAGACCGATTATGTGGATTTATTACTCATTCACCGCGCCTATGGTGATTACTATGGCACCTATCGTGCTATGGAAGAAGCCCTCAAGGCGGGCAAAGCAAGGGCGTTAGGGGTGTCCAATTTCTACTATGACCGATTCCCCGACTTAGCAGACAATGTGGAGATTGTGCCCGCAGTGAATCAAATAGAGACTTCTGTATTCTGTCAGCAGAAAGCTAATAGAGCCATCTGTAAGCGCTACAATACCATTGTAACCGCTTGGGCACCGATGGCAGAGGGTAAGAACGGATTATTCACCCACCCTGTTCTGACCGAGATTGGTTCAGTTCATGGAAAAACGGCTGCCCAGGTAGCCTTACGATTTTTGACTCAACAGGACATCGTCGTTATTCCTAAGTCGGTGCATAAGGCACGTATGGCAGAAAATTTCAACAGTTTAGATTTTGACTTGAGCGCCGAGGAGATGGCACGGATTGAAGAACTGGACTTAGATCACGGCATGATTGATCCATACCACGATTTTGACGCATTGGTTGTTGCTCAACAGAAAGAGCAACGCTTAATCTTATAATTTAATTCGCGCTAATAAATGGATATCCGTTTGCGTAGGAGAGTCAGTGCCGGATTGTAAACGATTATAATAGAAAGTATTGCTAACTCTCAAATATAGTGCCAACCTGTCAACGGGTTGGTACTTCATATTGATATACGCCCGCAGCCCCTGGCCATATAAAGCAGGAATGGAAAAACCATATAGGACATCATTCTCAAATGTGTAGATTCTATTCGCCCATTCCTTGGCATGAAAAGCCTGTAACCGTCCTGTGATGGAAAGCGGAAAATGAAAAATATATTGTACATCTTGATAAACAGAAGCGCCCCAAGTCAAGGTACCCTCCTTATCTTTCGCCATATTGGCATCCGCCTGCGTTCTGAAGCGCCACTGCCTTTTGGTAATATTAAATTGGTAGCGTACTGAGTACAAGCCCGTCATTCCTTTTTCCCGTGCGCGAAGTTGCCAAAGCATATAGTAGTCTTTTTGAGGCAACCATTGTGCCTCCAGATAGGTGTCATAGCCTATAGACGGAGCAAAAGGAATACCGTATTTAACGCCACTAAAATAGAACACATCACCATAAGCAGCAATTCTCCAGTAGGCGGGTTTCCACTCAATACCGACATAGCCCCCGTTTTCATCATGTAACCGATCGGTCTCCGAAAAGGCATATCCATCTATATTATCAAAGTATGGGGAGTAGTAACGGTAAAGTAATACAAGTCCAACAGTCTCAACCGGACTGAAGCGTGCCCCGACATTTATTCCTACACCCCAACGGGTATTTTGCGCTGCTGCGACTTCGCCAAAGATATCAAACCACTGCCAATGGTATCGCGCATTAAGACCGAGGACGGCTTGACGAGTACCATGAAAGTAGGTACGAGTATATTCGGGTTCATGAAAATATCCGATGGAATCGGAGTAAATCTTCTCGTTTAAGGTAAGTCCTATCTTAAAATTATTGTGCGTTAAGGTAACATTGGCGCCGATGTTATGAAGGATAATAGAATCATTAGCACGTTTAATAGAATAGAGGGAAGATGTACTGATAAGGGCTTTATGGGCATCGCCAAATTCCAGCGTAGCTCCCACCCCTTGCAATCCCTCGCCGTCCGGGGAAGTGTATTTCGTGAGTCCTTCCCGTTTAGTACCGATGTTAAGGACATAGTTCTTTTTACCAAGATGAAAAACACTACTAAAAACCAAACCTGTTCCAAACTGCGCTTGAAACTCACCGGCAACAAACTCCCGAAGAATACCGATATTATTGAGCTGCAGATACCCACCATATCGGATGTCCTGTCCATCTCCCCCAGCCGGACGTCTCAACACGGCTCCGAATTGCACTCGATTGGCATAATTAAATTTGTATTTGCCTTGAATATAGACCGGATCTCCCTTAAAATCTTCCAATCTACGGGTATCAACGCGCAGGTTGATTTCGTGCCCTGCATATTGAAAGACCTCCCGAGCATACATTTTATCATCCACTTTTGCAGCAGAAACCGTAACAAAAGGCAAGAGGTTAAGTACTTCATATTCACGGAACCCCGGAACGAGATATAGTTCAGTTGTCTCCTCCATGGGATGATCATGGACATAAAGGAGGATATTGTCTATCTGGAGTGATGTCAAAAACGGAATCCGCTGAAGTTCACGCTCCGAAGTGTGGTTAAGGTCAATCGGGTGGTCTGCTAACTCATAGAGAGTATTTTGCAATTCTTCATAATCGGTGTACTCCAACTCTGTAAGTTGGTTATAAATATCCTCGATAATTCCATCGATATTGACTGCTGAGAGGAGTAATAAGAGGAGTAATGTTTTCATTGCAACACAACCCGCTCAGCTAAGTTTCGAAGATATGCACATTTTTCCTCGTCTAAATCAAGAGTTGGAGCATTTTCCACAAACGGTCGCTGCACCATCTCAAGGTAGTTGATGCATGACTTCAGATAGGAGCCATAAGCTGTTTGGTGTTTAAGGTCCTCTTCAAAGAGGTTAATATCCGAGCGTTCCCAGCGACATATCATAAACGCTTCTCCGATAGGTGAAAGCGATGTCCGGGTTTTGCGGGTAACTTGTCGTGTTCCGTCAGCGAGGAGCCTGTCGAATGTTTCCAAAGACTCAAATCCCCCATTATTATTGCCCTTATACGCCCACGTACGCTCTATAAAGATATGGGCATCGGGGCTGTATATACGAATTCGGCGGACAAGATCCCATGCGTCTTGTAGCAACTGACGATACCGTTTACGGTCAGAGGCATAGCGCGCAGCGGCTTGACTCTGGTCTTGCAAGAAGACATAGTCATATGCACGTGCCTCGATGGCACTAATGGAGTTGAGGTCATGCAGGTGACGGTAAAAAGAATATCCGCCCACTGTCTCGGCACGCACAACAAGGGAATCGCCTTGTGAAGCGGCTATTTCTGTCAACATAGCCGGACAATCGTGAAAGTAAGTAAAGGAATTTCCTAAACAGAGGACATAGTAGATAGCAAAAAGGAAAAGTTTCATGGCAGTTGGTCTATTGTTTTACGGTTAATTACGCGGCGTTCTTTATCAAAAAGCCAGCCGTATTTATTGAAATAGCGGCACATATTAACAATGTGAATCCATAGGAGCTTAAAGCTTTTGTAAGACCCTTTTTCATGATTATGAACGATGGTGATATTCGGCAGGAATAGCGTTAAAAAGTTTCGATGAATACTACGCGTTAAGTCTATATCCTCGGGATACATAAAGTACCTCTCATCAAAGAGATGCGCTTCAAGAACCGCTTTGGTTCTTAAAAACATGAAGCAACCGCTGAGATAAGGAACATTCAGGGAAAGGTGGTAATCGGCATTGACTAATTGTCCCTTTTTATTACGTTGCAGTTCATATCGCTCATTGCTTTTCCGCGTCCAAGCCGCGGGAAGAAAACGGCGTGCGAACACATCCCAAGGGCGTGGCAAGAGTTTGGCTACATGCTGGACCGTGCCATCCGGATTGAGGATTTTAGGCTGTACCAAACCCACCTCATAATTCTGCCGCATAAAAAGATTGAGTTTATCAAGGTCTTTAGGCCGAACAAGTATATCGGCATTCATCACCAAGTGGAAGGCAATATCATCAAATACCGATTCGCGAATGGCAATATTATGCGCTGCACCATAGCCAAGGTTCTTTCCATCGTTCCACTGATAAACAATTTTGTCCGATGAAAACTGCCAATTCTCCACCGGATTAGGAGAATTGTCTATGAGATAAATTTTATGAAGAAATTGCGATTGAAGCAACGTCTCCAAAAGATTTATCACTTGCAGTTTGTCGGGTTTATATAGAACGATTGAGATATTGAACATATTCTTGGAGAATAATTTTCTCATCAAATTTAGCGACCATTAATTTCCTGCCATTAGAGCCCATAGCATTTAATTCTTCCTCGCTTAAAGAGAGCATTTTATGCATCGCTTGGTAGAGGCTCTCTACGTTTCGTTTCACACAGAGGAACCCATTAACGCCATCTTCGACGACCTCTTTACAGCCGACAGAGTCCGTAGTAATAATCGGGCGTTCCATACTGGCCGCCTCCATGAGTGAGCGTGGAACGCCTTCCATATAATAGGATGGCAATACCATACAAGAACACTTTTCAAGGTATGGGCGAACATCCTTAGTAACCCCCAAATAGGACACATAACCTTCTTTAATCCACGTTTCTATTTCCTCTGGAGTAATGGCATCAGGATTGGGTGAATCAAGGGGGCCTAATAACTGGAACTCCACTTCGGGATATTCGTGTTTCAGTCTTCTTGCTGCTTCTACATATAATTCAACGCCTTTACTACGTAGCATGCGTCCGCAAAATAAGAAGCGAAAGACATTGTCCATTTTCGGTTTCGCCGTAAACAAATCGGTATTAACACCTTCGCCGTGAATGACATGTGTATGGTCTCTGTCAACGATATGCCAGTTGACAAAGGAATCACAATCGTCTTGATTGAGGAACCAGACCGAGTCAGCTTTCTTCAGCGCCCATTTATGCATCAAGCGGGAGAGATGAAAAAGCCAATTGCGCCGGATGAAGGAGTAGCCTAATCCTGTGACAATGGATATAAAAGGAATACCAGCTCTTCCAGCAACAAAGGAACCATAGATAATCGGTTTAATGGTATAATGGAAGACAAAATCAAAGTGTTCTTGCCGGTATATACGATTTAGGACATGAACTAAATTAAGGTCTCTAAACGGGTTTAGTCCCTTACAATCCACATCAATCGGGATAAAGTGAATGCCACGTTTAGCGAGGATAGCGGTATCGCAGTCCTTAGGCGTAATCATCGTTACGTCATAAGTTTTGCTCAGTTCGGTCATAACGCCTAAACGGAAGTTCAGCATGGTTAATGCGCTATTGCCAACCAGCGCTATCTTCTTAGTCTTCATATAAATCTTTTATTTGTATTGCCGATGTAGGCCAATTATATTTCTTATATAGAGATTCTCCCTTCTCCGTTAGTCGGGAGCGTAAATCTTCGTCCTTTACAATACGCTCAATACCCCGACTAATCGCCGTTGTATCATTAGGGTCAACATAGAGAGCCGCCTCAGAGCAAATCTCGTGGTATACCGGGATGTCCGATAGCAAGAGCGGAGTCCCTTGCTGCATTGCTTCTATATTCGGGATACCAAAGCCCTCATAGAGTGACACATTGACAAACGCCTCCGCACACCGATATAGCAATTGGAGTCTATCATCGGTTACATACCCCAAGAAGACAATATTTTTGTTTTGACGATAGCGCTGAATATCATTGTCTGCAAAGGCGGCATAGGTACCCCCCGCCAAGTAGAGTTTATAATCGACGTCGGCTTTCAAATAGGCTTCTAAAAGGCGTTTAAGGTTTTTGCGCGGATCCATGGAACATACCGATAAGATATATTTCTCATCTATTTTCCCCGGTGCTTTTTCCCATTTCCGAGCACCACAATAAACGATATTTATTTTTTCCTCCGGCAAGTGCAGGTATCGGACTAACTCTTGTTTTGAGAACTCGCTAACTGTAATAATCTTTTCAGCTTTACGTGCGGCAATCGGGGTTAGGATTTTATATAAGTAGTAATATGCCTTACTAAACCACTTAGGTTCAACCAAATAGGACACATCATGGATGGTCAAGATATTATGGGGATAGATAATCGGGCTAAGTCCGGTTAAGGAAAGCAGTCGTTGGCCTCCATAATGTTTTTTGACATAACGAGGGAGGGTGACTTGTTCCCACCAATGTGATCCTTTTCCTCCAATCTTGACGACCTCAAACGGGCATTGGTATTGTTCCTGAATATAGTCCGGAGCCAAGACTTTAATCGGAACCCCTTGTTGGTGAAGGGCACAGCATATTTCATAGGCATAGCGATGAACGCCAGTCATCTGCTGCGATAAGAATCGACCATTAATGAGTATAACTTGATTTCGGTTCATTATTTTTATGGTTATAAGTATCCTTAATAATCTTCACGACCTCCCATCTGCCGCGAAAAGCGTTTTCTATCACTCTAAACAACTTGACTATAGGTTTCCACTTCGGATAATGCAGGTCATAGAAATGCCATAAACTTGTATATTCAATGCGCAATTTATCTGGATTGAGTCGTGTAGAACCTCCAACTTTATGGTAGTAATGGGTTTCGTCTGTGGTAAGCAGCTGATAGCCATGTTGCCGGAGCAATTCTCCATAATCAGCATCCTCGAAATAGAGAAAATACGTTTCGTTCAGAAGAGGTGCTGCCGGATTGAGCAGTAGGCAGGCACCGCAGATATACGGTTTTCTCAGCCACCCAGTTTGTGTCATAGCTAACCCCGTCGGCAAACTGATATAATGGATTCCAGAATGGTTCTTCTGTTCTGTCCCGTATTTGTACTCTGTCGCTCCTAAAGCAAAGAGGGAGTTGGTCTCTATTTGATTTTTTTTCGCTACGGATGTTAATTTTTCTATAAAATCAGCGGGAAGATAGGTATCGTTATTGAGCAGCAGATTCCATGAGTCCGGGGTATTTTTTTTCGCCCAACGGAGAGCGAGATTATTGCCTGCAGCAAAGCCTCCGTTGACGGGTGCTTTAAGTAAGACAATATTTGTTTTATCCGCGATATACTGTTCCAAATGAGTTATCGAGCCATCGGTAGAGTGGTTATCGACTAACACAACGCGGCAGGGACAAGTTTGCCTCATTAAACTCTCCAAGCAGACAATGGTGTCTTGTGAGTTATAGTGTATTATACAAACATTGATTTCCATGTTTCCTGCCAGTATTGATGACGGATAATAGTCCATTTAATTGCTCGTAGCGCTAATCGAAGCCGATAGGCTATTTGTGCTCGCCAGCCTAAATCGGCCGCGTATTGTTTTTCAGCAGAAAGGAAAAGGATATACCTTTCTTTAGAGACATAGTTTGATTTATCTGCCATAGACAGATTATGCTCTAATGTTACTCCTAAAGATTTAAGTTCGACTCCGGCTTTTACCAAACGGCGGCACGTATCAAAGTCCAAATAATCCATAGGGTAGTTTCGGTTGAAACCTCCTATTAGGCGGCAGACACTCAACGGTAGCACTAAACAAGAGTTAAACACCATCGGAAGATCATTATTATCAGGCGTCTTATGTTTAGACCACCACGGTCCCCAAGTGCCAGAATAATAGTAGGGTGAGAGTTGCTCGCCTGAGTGCGCAACTAATGTCGGAGCCCAAACAGAATCATCCTCTTTTAAACTGCACAATTTCTCAAAATAAGATGTAGTAAGAACAGTATCTTGATCTAATAGGACTACCATTTTCAGTCCCCTTTTCTGAGCTTCAATAAGACCGTTATTATAGGCTTCGGCTAAGTAGATATTGCGCTCCGTATTGTCCCGAATAAAGATATTGTCTCTACCTATTTCACCCTTTTCCAATAAAACAGATAATCCTTGCCACGCTTTAGATTGCTCTAAAGTGCAACGATATAGCACTAATATGAATAAATATTCACTCATTTCAGACGGGATAAAGGACGGATATCCAACAAATGATACCGAGATACCACAAAGGGTAGCCATATCATGATAGCAAACTTGATATGCGCTGATAATATCGTAACCATCAATTCGCTATCAAACTGCATCACAACACAATAGAATAGATAGGCATATAACGCGGTGCAATATTGACTTCCTTTCTGGTGCATACGGAAGAGCCATCCTAATACTGCGCCTTCCAAGAAACCGAAAATAGCAATTCCTGCAAATCCAAAATCCTTGTAGAAGGGATACATACAAGTATAGGTATTCGTCTCAGCCGGTTCGGATATCCAAGGTAACATCGTCTCGATCGGTTCAATAGGTGAGAAGCCTAATTTATATTTAATGGCATAGACAATTCGGAAGACATTCTCCCCCCAATGAGCCGATGAGGCAGGAAGCAATGTTTCAAACGCAGCACAACTACGCAGTGCATATATATCTACCATGTCAATAATAGTCTCCAACACAGAAGTATCAGAATCTTGTCTTATAGCAAATAGCAAGATCATAACCCCTACCATTAATGCTCCACCGACCACAATTTGTCCAATCTTCAAGATTCCTTTGTAGTGTAGCAAGAACAATGTTATCACGAAGAATATCAATATATTTAGCTTTGCCATCATCACCACAGCAAAAAGTAATAACAAGAGTCCCATGATAACAGGCTGGTACCATGTTTTCTTATCCGCTTTCATGAGGGACAGTATATAAGTCGCCACCCATAGATAGTAGTATATAGGCGTGTAAACTTCACCTTGTTCATTCATACCTAAAGCCGACAATCTTAGATTATATGCCCACGATGAAGTCAATCCGGATGATAACGCACTCATTAAATGCTCTATCAGCAAAGGCACACAACATAAACTCAGTGCAAAGAAAAAATTCATAACACTTCCACTACATTCGGCGGAGTAGATTGGTTTCAACTTAGTAGTTTGCAGTAATAAGGAACCTACGGCAAAGGAGATTATCCATAAGGCAGCCCCCATAACGAACTTATGTCCCAGCATCGGCAAGGCACATTCGCGATAAAGCAAGAGATATAACAATACCGTCCCTCCCCATAGCAAACTGCTCACTACAGCCGGAGAAAAAATTGCACGCTTAGAGAAGTAGTAGCCTACTATGAAGATAATGAGACATATGACAATAAGGCTAATCATGGATATATCATCATTCTGCGATTACTATTCTCTTGTAATATAATGTGCACATAACTAACATTGTTATCAGTTCCACCGCAAATAACAACCACGCTGTGAGTATTGCATTCAGTCCTTGGGATAATGCCAATATACCTGCAAGGGCAAAGAATGCTGAAAACACATATACTCTACTAAAATATTTTTTATCCTGTTCATTGCCGATAGCCAATAATCCTAATTGGCCGGTCACTCCACCCATCGCAATAAAGATAGGCACAAATGCTAAAATTCTAAAAATCACTTGAGTTCCTTCATAATCCTTCCCCAATAATTGCATCAGCCAATCCGAAGCAAAGAACAATAATCCTCCAAAAACTCCCAGAATAGGTATAATCACCATTATAATCTTGGTAATTAATCGACAAGCCTCTTGTTTGCTACCAATCGCCATTTGGCTTATTTTGGGATAAAAGGACTGTATAATCGGCGTTAACAAGCAGAAGCACCCTGCACGAATAATCTTTTCTACTGCTGCATATTTCCCTACTTCGACAGGAGATGCGAAATAAGTCAGTAAGAAAACGAATAACAAGGTATAGACGCTTCCTACGGCATTGGAAAGAAATATCGGAAAACTATTTTTGCAAGTCGCCAAGATATCTTTTCTGCCGACCGCCACCCAATGTACCCAACGGCGGTGCTTGGTCCATATGGTCATGACAACGCCACTAATGAGATGGACAATACTTAATATCAGGGCTGCTTTCCATAAATCTCCCATGTCATGGACAAAAATAAATGTCAGGGGCAGTACCATGATTTTGATAACTCCAGTTACAATAGACACTTCCCGAATGTGTCCGAACCCCTGATACAGCCAAACATAGGTAAAAGTATTGCCTAATACCATAATGAAGAATATCAGTAATACCCAACGGTATATAGCGAACTTAGGCATACACATAAGACCGCCCAAAATGATTGCACTACATGCTAATAAACAAAGTTTAGCCGCCATAGTAGTGCTAAAAGTATAATCAATGATTTGTTGGTTATCCTTATTTTGACTGATTATCTTTGTAGCCGTCCAATTAAAGCCGAAGTCCACCAACAACATCAACAATTGCGCAACGGTTAACCCGAAGCTTATTCTTCCGAACCCATCCGCACCTAAAGTCACCATTAGATACGGCCATATGAAAAGCGGTATCAGA
Source organism: Bacteroidales bacterium UBA3810 (assembly GCA_002368645.1). GTDB lineage: Bacteria > Bacteroidota > Bacteroidia > Bacteroidales > Paludibacteraceae > Colicola. The sequence continues at coordinate 40,627 of DFEE01000032.1, read as the reverse complement.
TAATTCAATCCCTGCAGTAAAATAAGCCACAAGGTGTCTTTAATCTCATGCAGATATTTATTTAGTCCTATTTGCATATGAGGCAATATAAACGTGCAAAGATACTACAAATTTTGCATATATGCAAATAATTCTTTTTTTTGCATAAAAAAAGCGACTTTTGGTCGCTTTCTCAGTAATTTTCCAATATGCCGTTATAACGAAGATCCGGTATATCGGCACATTGCAAGTTTACGCTTCTGCTTCAGCAGCGGGAGCCTCACCATTAGCCTCTGCCTCAGCGGCAGCAGCTTCCTTAGCAGCCTCAACGGCAGCAGCAGCGAGAGCTTCAGCTTCAGCTTTACGCTTAGCGGCAAGTGCCTCGGCTTTCGCCTTATTGGTCTCTACCTCTTGCGCGTGGAGCTTCTTAGCAGCTTCAAGCTTTTTGTTGGCTTCGTCTTTGCTAATTTTGCCGTTCTTAGCATCTTTCTCAGCTTTCCAAGCGTCGAATTTCTTCTGGGCGGCAGCTTCATCGAAAGCGCCTTTCGCGATACCACCTTTGAGGTGCTTCATGAGCAGTACTCCTTCGGTGCTCAAGATGTGGCGTACAGTGTCAGTAGGTTGTGCACCAACTTCAATCCAATAGAGTGCGCGCTCAAAATTGAGGTCGATACCTGCAGGATTCAAGTTCGGGTTGTACGAACCGATACGTTCAATGTACTTACCGTCACGTGGTGAACGGCTGTCAGCTACTACAATGTGGTAGTAAGCATAGTCTTTGTGGCCATGACGAGCCAAACGAATTTTTGTTGCCATTTGTTTTGTTGTTTTATGGAGCTGTGATTACTCGAATCGATGCTCCGGGTTAATATTAATTAATGGTATGCTCTTTTCACGAAAGAGCCGACAAAAGTACAACATTTTCCTGACATATGCAAGAAAATGTTGTATTTTTTTCATTTTTTACGTAAAAACAGGTATTATGCAACACCTTTTACGTCTCGACTGAGGTTGCGTGAGATGATTTGAGCAATCTTCTCTTGCCCTCGCTCGTTGGGGTGAATACCGTCTTCGCAGAGGAAGTTGACATATTCTCTATCTGTTGCAAGCTCGGTAGTGATGTCAATCAATTGCACTCCCTGTTCGGCAGAAAGGCGGTAGATTACCCGATTATATTCCTCATGCCCCGCGACAATATGACTGGTACTGCCGCCCAGCCAATGCATCACGTTCTCCCTCTCGTCATCAGTCCAGAAATGGCTGAAATACCTAAAGTAACGTTCAGCATCAATAGGCGGCAGGCTCAGTACAACCGGTGTAGCACCTGTGCTCCGCACTTGTTGTATAATGCGCGTATAAATGTTTTTAAAGTCCTCTATGCGGGTTCGGGGATAATGTTCTCCTTCCGGATCGGCTGCTATTGCCGTCCAATCATAGTTACTGTCGTTACCGCCGAACTCAATCAATACAATATGGTCCGGGCCTAATCGTTGTTCGTAACGGGCAACCCACTCTTCGCATTTTTCAGCGGTTCCGTCTATGCGCGCATAATTAGTTGTACGTATGCCTAAATTTTCTCCGCATCGCTCAACGATGCCTTTTTTCATAATTGAATCTCCAAATACTGTTAACATAGTCTTGTTCATTAAGTGAATAACCACATTCATAAAGTTAATAATCAAAATATGTTTGTCGTAAGACGGTGCAAAATTACAGCTTTTTTGTCATGTGACCAAATTTCTGTGACATAGTGGCATAATTTTTGATGAAAATAGGAATATAGGGATTAAAATCAAAATATAGTGACAAAATGGCAAGCAATTATTTTTCGTCCCAGCATAAATTGGGATTAAATTCAGCCTTTACGAATATCGCATCGCAAGTGTTGTATGTGGTGATTGTGCCTCTTTTCTTCTTGGGATTTACGATACTATACAGGCCGGAAAGGTTAGTTTCATTCCTGACGATACATAATTATCCATACGGGTTTAATGTGACTATTATCACCTTGATTATATTAGGTGTGATGATTGTGTCTCGGGGTATTTACCTGTTAATCGTTCATAGTTCAGCAACGCATTTTCGCTTTTGGGTGTTATGGCAATTAGTGGAGTTGATTACAATGGCTCTATTTGTGGCAATGTACATTACCCTGATGTACCACGATATAGCAGATTATCCGTTTTATGTGGTTGTGGGTAAGACTTTAGTTATGTTAGGCGCCGTCAACTTGTATTCCTATTTAGCCATCGGCTTAGGTCTTGTTTATGCGGAACAGAAAGAGTTGACGCCGGTAGAGGATGATTCGCTAATGCGTTTTTTAGATTCGCAGAAGCAAGTGAAGTTCATGATTGCCTCCTCAGCAGTACTGTACATAGAGGCACAAGAGAACTATGTGCTGATAAAATATCTTGACGGTTCTGTAATCAAGGAGTATTCATTACGTTCCTCAATGGCGGGATTAGAGCCACTGATGGTCAAACACGGTTTTGTCCGCTGTCAGCGCTCTTACTATATAAACCCGACTCATGTCAAGGCATTACGCAAGGACAAAGAAGGTGCAATAAGTGCGGAATTAGATGCACCTCAACAGAAAGCCATTCCAGTATCACCGCGGTATTATGAGGCATTAACGGCAAAATTATAAAAAAATCGCATTTCTATTTGCTCATATCCGATAAATATATTATCTTTGCGCCCAAAATCTAATACAGTCCCATTATGTTGACAAAAGTATATGGCGCCGCTCCTATTGGAATAGATGCCGTCAAAGTGACCATAGAGGTATATGCAGTCCCAGGTTTTGACTTTACGTTAGTTGGTCTTCCAGATACAGCTATCAAAGAGAGCTATGAGCGTATCAAGGCCGCAATTGAGTTGACCTGCAAAGCCTATCCTCATCGTGCCCTTACCATCAATTTAGCTCCAGCAGATATTAAGAAAGAAGGTTCCGCTTACGACCTGCCCATCGCGATTGGAGAGTTGGCAGGTGCTGAGATTGTGCCAACCGCTCATTTGCAAGACTATATCATCATGGGGGAGTTGAGTTTAGATGGTTCGGTACGTCCCATTAAGGGTGTATTGCCTATTGCTCTATGTGCGCGCAAAGAAGGTTTTGCGGGGCTCATTGTGCCGGAAGAGAATGTCCGCGAAGCGGCTATCGTAGATGGTTTATCGGTTTATGGCGTCAGTTCATTGCAACAAGTTATTGATTTCCTTCGTGATACGGGGACTTTAAAGCCAACCGTCGTTGATACAGAAGCATTATTCCAGACAGAGGCCTTACAGACGGATTTGGATTTTGCGGATGTTCGCGGTCAAGAGAATGTGCGTAGAGCGATGGAAATAGCCGCAGCAGGCGGTCATAATATGTTGATGGTAGGTCCTCCGGGAGCCGGTAAATCGATGATGGCAAAGCGATTGCCCTCCATATTACCACCCTTGACCTTGGAAGAAGCATTAGAGACGACAAAGATACATTCTGTTGCCGGTTTACTAACTAAAAAGGGAGACCGCGAGTCCGAGACGCTGATAGTGAGGCGTCCATTCCGCAGTCCGCACCACACGATAACCGATGTAGCGTTAGCGGGAGCGGGACAAAATCCGCATCCCGGAGAGATTTCTCTTGCCCATAACGGAGTACTGTTTTTAGACGAGTTACCCGAATACAAGCGTAGCGCATTAGAGGTACTGAGGCAGCCGCTTGAGGACCGGAAGATTACTATCTCCCGTGCCAAACTCTCTGTTGAGTATCCTGCATCTTTTATGCTTGTCGCCGCAATGAACCCATGTCCCTGCGGGCACTATGGTGAAAATAACCCCGCGCACCCTTGTACCTGCACGCCGGCACAAGTTCATCGGTATCTCACCAAAATCAGCGGACCGCTATTGGATCGTATAGATATCCAGTGCGAGATTGCCTCGGTGCCGTATGAGAAACTCAAATCTATCCAGCCGGGCGAGTCTTCAGCTACTATTCGCGAGCGCGTTGTAAAAGCCCGCAAAGTGCAGCAAACACGTTTCGCCGGAACCGGGATTTATTGCAATGCCCAGATGTCGCCTAAACAGGTACGGCAGTATTGTGTATTAGATGCACAATGCGACAAGTTGTTAGAAGCATCCATGACGAAGTTAGGCTTATCCGCACGTGCTTATGACCGCATTTTGAAGGTAGCCCGCACAATAGCGGATGTTGCAGGAGCAAAGGACATAGCGATTCCGCATCTCATGGAGGCTCTCTCTTATCGCTCTATTGATAGACCCGATTGGGTCGGATAATGAACACAGCGTCTGCAGCGGTGCGGGACAGGAGCAAACGAATGTAGCATAGAGCACAGATTATCAAAGAATAACCCATAATTAACAAACCTTATTAATTCCCTAAACAAATATGAAACTGAAGTGGATTGATATTGTTAGCGCACAAAGAAGCAACGCTGGAGTTTGCGCCAGTTAAGCAAGTACGAAGATGCCGTGTTATATGAGCGCTCGCTTATTGCTGCGGAACCAGAGGAAACCCAAATAGCTACTATGAAAGAGTTAGAGCCGGGAGAGTTGCCCCCCGAAATGGTATTACGTAGCTCTTATATAGTGGATTATTTAGGATTACACTGAAACTATTCAGAAAAAGATTTAGAGAATGCTATTCTTCAGCAGATGGAGCGTTCTATCCTTGAGTTGGGACAAGGTTTCGCTTTTATGGAACGGCAAAAACGTATATCTGTTGACGGAACAGATTATTAACATGTAGAACTAATGATGTTGGATGAAGGAAATTACCAGAACCTAGTTAAGGAGAATGAGCGTGGATAATGTTCGCGCTTTTGTTTTAGTACCAGCTATAGATAGCAGGCAAAGGTACTCTTAATTAAGAAATAAGCCAACAAAATAAACATAAATTATTAACCTATTAAAAGTTGCGCCCGACACGTATTTAGGGAACTAATGATGAGAAAAAAACTATTTACTTTATTGTTTGCGGTAGTGGCGAGTGTGGGGATGGTGTTTGCAGAAATCATTGAGCGTGTTCAAATTGGTGATTTATACTACAATTTAGACACAGAAACAAATCAAGCATCCGTTACATACAAAAGTGTAACTTACACAAATTCTGTATATTATTATAACGAAGGATGGGATATTACAGCGGTAAATATCCCAGAAACAGTTCAACACGATGGCGTCACATACAATGTGACAAGTGTTGAATCATACGCATTTGATAGATGTCAAGACCTCTCTTCTGCGACATTTCCGAATTGTCTTAAGGAAATTGGACGAGCAGCGTTTCGAAATTGTCCCAAATTAAAAACAGTAACTTTCCACGGTAAAATAAGTATTGGTGTTGATGCATTCGCATATTGTAATCGGTTGGAGGCTGTGTATATCTATGATTTAGTAGCATGGTGCGAAAGTGATTTCTATGATTATGGGGATGGAACAAATCCTTTGATGTATGCACATAATTTATATTTGAACGGAGAGTTGGTTAGAAATTTAGTAATCCCTGCTCAAGTAGAGAAATTAGGTTTTTTCACCTTTGCAGGATGTGAGAATTTAGAATCTGTTTCTTTTCAAAGCGCAGATACAAAAATCTTAAATGGTGCTTTTCAAAATTGCATTAATTTAAAGGATGTTACATTACCTGCCAATATAACATCGCTTTACGAAGTTTTCCCAGGTTGCACCTCCTTGACTATAGATATTCCGAATAGCGTAACAGAATTGCACGATTTTCAAGATGTTCCTAATATTAATTATTCCGGTTCAGCTTCGGGCGCACCTTGGAATGCCAAAAGTGTCAATGGCTACGTAGAGGGAAACTTTGTCTATAACGACGAATCCAAAACAGAATTGCGGGCTTGTTTGTCAGTCGCAGAAGGCGAAATAAGTGTTGATGACAATGTAAATACCATAAAATCAAAAGCGTTCAGAAAATGTTACAGAGTAGTGTCCGTCACAATTCCTCACGATGTAACAACGATTGGTGATTACGCATTTGAAGATATTCCTAATATAAATTATACCGGCACAGCAAATGGTTCACCTTGGGGAGCGAGGTATCTAAATGGATATGTGGAGGGTTATTTAGTATATGGCAGCAGTGCAAAAAAAACTATAGAAGCCTGTTCTGCCGCGGTTAGCGGTCGAGTAACAATTCCTCAAGGAGTAACGCATATTTATGAAAAAGCATTCTATAGATGCTCTCACATGACTTCGATTACACTTCCAAGTACCGTGCGTGTTATGGGTAATTCGGTTTTCCAGGGGTGCACTCATTTAGAACGAATTTACGCATATCCAACTACACCTCCAAGTCGTGATGATGGTACGAGCGGATATGCCTTTCCTGAAGGAATAACCGTATATGTGCCGGTTGGGTCTGCCAATACGTATCAGAATGCTCAATACTGGACAGGGCTGAATTACATAGAAATGGATGCGTATAGTTCTGTTCAATCTGTGGGCACGACATCTTTTTCCATGGAGTTACAACATAATTTTTGGGAGTTAGATAATCTTACTATCGCTTCTATCGGTATTGAAGGTGGAGAGCAGCAAGCGGGGAATGTATTGGAGTATATCGGTTTGGAGCCCAATAGCGAATATAATGATGTTCCAGTAGTACTGACAGCCAATACCGGTGAGACAGAGACAATCAATGTCTCTTTCACTACCACCGCTCTTGAACTGACGACCAAAGCGTCCAAGCCGGTGTCGAGCACAACGGCTATTTTGTTGGCAGAGACGAATATGTCGGATGCGGAAGTGAATTGCGGATTTGAGTACAAGCGCAATGATGCTCCGGATGATATGGCGGGGACTAAAGTCTTTTGCCCTGTGGCTTCAGGACAAATGGCAGGACGGTTGAAGAATCTTCGCGACGACACATACTATAAATACCGTGCGTTCTATCAGTCCGCTGCGGGAAATATGTACTACGGCGACTGGCAGTATATCTTCACCGGCGATGCAACAGTAGCATTTGAGCCGGTTCTATATACATACGGAGCAACCATAGTGCGTGAGGACGAGGCCACTATTAGCGGTTATGCCCTTGCCGGTTCAGAGGATTTTGACGAACAAGGATTTGAATATTGGACCGAAAGCCGAGTTAATGAGGAGGCAAATGCTCCTGCACGCATGTCTTCGGAACTCGGAAATCATATCTTTGTACAAGCTGATGGTATTGCCTTGCGTGCGACACTCACAGACCTTGATGCCGGTACGGTCTATCGCTACCGTGTATATGGCAAGGTAGGTGACCAATATTATTATGGCACGGAGCAGACCTTCACCACCCAAGGTACCTATGAGGAGGACGCCCCTGAAGCCATTGAGACAATAGAGAGCACCACGGCAGGAAGCACTTCCAAATTCTTCCGCAACGGGCAGATACTTATTCGTAGAGGAGAGAAGGTATATACTTTGCAGGGACAAGAGGTGCGAGAGTGATAACAAGAGGTGAAAGAATAATAAAATACGTCACGCGGGTGCGTGGCGTATTTTTTTATGCATGACATATGAATTGCAAAAGACGGGATTATCCTTTAACGAGGATGCGGAAGGTTTTGGGTACGGGGCTTTCGAAGTGGACTACTTGTTCAGTTGCAGGATGAATGAACTCCAAGACCTTAGCATGCAGGCAGAGTCTGTCAATAGGTGAAGTCTCATTGCCATGTCCATACTTACGGTCGCCCACTACGGGATGACCTTTAGACGCCAAGTGGACACGAATCTGGTTGGTACGACCAGTTTCCAAGTGCAGTTCGAGGAGCGAATAAATTTGTCCCTCGTGCTCGGAAGAAGAAATTGTTTCGTAATGCGTTATTGCCAAGTCGCCACCATCATCCACCGGTGAAGAATACACCACAGCGTTTTTTTTATCCTCTGTAAACCAAGAGCGGATAGTGCCTTTGGGCTCGTCCATTTCTCCTTCCACGACGGCGATATAGGTCCGTTTGGTGACAAGCTGTCGCCAGTAATCTCGCATATAGTGTTGCAGTTCAGGGCTTTTAGCGAAGACTAACACGCCGCTTGTTTCTCTATCAAGGCGGTGTACCACAAAGATTCCATTGCGGGGATTTTGCTTACGGACATAATTTTTGAGGATTGAAAATACCGTCATTTCTGCACTTCCGGGTTGCGCAGCTACGGTCAGCAAGCCCTCTTTCTTATCAACAACAATAAGGTGGTCGTCCTCGTAAATAATCTTGAGTTTCGGATGCTTCAGTTCAATGTTCCCTTTTCCGGTTAAGATAGTAACCTCATCGCCAACGTGTAGAGGCGTATCATGCCGCGTCTGTACGGTTCGGTTGATGAGGACTTGGCGGTGCGATAAGAGCAGTTTAGCACTTGTACGGGTCATTCCTCCGAGTTTAGCTATGAGGAAAGGAAGTAAGAGCGTTTCCTCATTGACTCTCAAGACTGTGTCGTTTTTGGGTTTTCTCATTAGTTCAGTTGTTTTATTTATCCAGGTTACCAGGATGCCGGGTGCCCTATTTTCCAAGCTAATTATTTAGTTCTATTTAGTATACGGTGGATTGGCTCAGTCCAACCTAAGTGTTGTTCGTCCGTTATTTTAATCCATGCCACCTGTGCGCTACCATTGATAATCAAGAACATGGTAAAGAGGACGAACGAGAAGGCATTACCTATCAAGGCGTTAAGTACTATACCGGCTAAGCTGTAAATTACCCAATAAATCCATGCATCGTTGGATTTATGGATAAGCCAGTAGTTAGCGAAGATGGAACTTCCTATAAGCATAGCTCCCGTGAGGTTGATAAATATGCCTTTCAACGTTATAACGGCGTCCGGATTGCGCATACTCAAGTAAGTGACCACTCCAAAATCCGCCAATATAATGATCCAGTATATAATTCGCGTGATAAAGACTTGTTTAGTATGCAAGAATGACGGCACAAAGGGTTCTGCATCAGGCTCGGGATTGAGTGTCGCCTTGCGCCATGTCATAAGTGACCGCAGTAGGAAGGGCACAAACAATAAAGTATATAGTATAACCAAGTCATATTGCCCTTGTAAGTAAAACTGCCACGCGAGGAGTAGCGACATCACAATACCCAAATAGAAACCCAGGTAGTTATTGGGGTTTTTAATCGTGAGGACATATGCCGTACCAATGACCGAGGCAGGAATACCGACAATAAAGGCGAGGTTATCCCATTGGAGTAGTTTACCATGAAGGCTTGGGATGAAAAGCTCCACGAGGTACAGTGCAACAAATAAGCAAGCAAAGATTGCTATTGAGAGGAGTGTTTGTTTGCCCATCTCTAACCAAAGTTGTTTTTTCATAGTGTATTCGTCTTAAAAGGTTAATAAAAAGGGCAGACTGAATGAGCCTGCCCTTAAGTTAGAAACGCTTATTTGCGTTTGCGTTCACCGTAACGGCTCATGAACTTATCAACACGTCCGGCGGTATCAACCAACTTCGACTTACCGGTATAGAAGGGGTGCGAAGTATTGGAGATTTCCAGCTTAATGAGCGGATAAGTTTTGCCATCAACATCAATGGTGTCCTTCGTAGCAGCAGTAGAGCGGCTGAAGAACTGAGTACCATTACTCATGTCTTTGAACACTACTATACGGTAGTTGTCCGGATGAATTCCTTGTTTCATAATTTAAAATCCATTTAAATTTTGGAGCTTCGGCTTCATCGAGTTGTGTAAACACGTTTACACTCGACTTGCACGAACCGTCATTTCTCCACCTTATTCTGCTACTACGTTTAACTTAATTTCAGCTTTAACCTCGCGGTGCAGACGAGCGTTAGCAACGGCTTCGCCGATTTCGCGGATAGGTTCATCAATGCTGATAACTTTCTTATCAATCTCAATACCTTGCGCTGCGAGAGCTTCACTAACCTGTGCGGTCGTGATGGTACCGAAGATTTTACCATTCTCATTCGCTTTAGCAGCAAGAGTAATGGTAGTGGCAGCCAATTTCTCAGCGAGAGCTTGAGCATCAGCCAAAGCTTGCGCGATTTTCTTAGCTTGTTGTTTGAGGTTCTCAGCCAGCTGTTTCTTGTTAGACTCATTGGCGATGATAGCCAATTTGTTCGGGATCAAGTAGTTGCGGCCATAACCGTCCTTAACCTTAACGATATCGTTTTTGTAACCGAGATTGGCTACGTCTTGAACTAATATAATTTCCATAATCTTTAACTCTTTAAATGATTAAACTTAAACATTATTAAACGATTACTTCATCATATCAGTTACGTAAGGCAGCAAAGCGAGATGGCGTGCTTTCTTAACAGCTTGGGCCACTTTGCGTTGGAACTTAAGGGAAGTACCGGTGATGCGACGGGGCAGGATTTTACCTTGCTCGTTGAGGAACTTCTTAAGGAACTCAGGGTCTTTGTAATCAATGTACTTAATACCTGCTTTCTTGAAGCGGCAGTACTTTTTCTTCTTCTCCAAATTGGTTTGTGGAGTGAGATAACGAACTTCTTCTGCCATAATTAAGCCTCCTCTACTTTAGCGGGTTCAACATCTGCCGTTTTTGCATGACGACGTTTTTGAGCGTACTCGTACGCATACTTGTCGAGACGGGTCGTTAAGAAACGGATAACGCGCTCATCACGACGGAATTCAGTCTCGAGAGTCGCAATAATAGCCGGTTCAACATCAAATTGCATGATAGCATAGAAACCGGTTGTTTTGCCTTGGATGGGATAAGCGAGTTTGCGCAGACCCCACTCCTCGCGGTTTAGGATGGCTGCTCCATTATCCGTGAGAAGTTTCTCGAATTTGTCAACTGCCTCCTTCATCTGAGCCTCAGACAAAACGGGAGTTAGCACGAAGGCAGCTTCATAATGGTTTAACATAAATTTAAATAATTAATTAGTTATTAATACTATGCTTTCCGCGGCGTGGCAAAGCCCGATTCGCGCGAAAAAGCCTGCAAAATTACAATTAATTTTTGAAGTGTGCAAATTTATTTTTATTTTTTTGCAGAATTTTAGCATTTTATACCCTTTTATGGTAATGCCAGCCGCGGTTATCAGCGCGTTGGTCTTCTTCAGCTTCGTCATGTTTGCGCCATTGGAAACCGCGTGTCCATTTGTCTTTATTCCGCCACCAGAGCAGCAATAAGTAGCCAAAGAGCATACCGCCTAAGTGGGCGAAATGCGCCACATTATCCCCGGGGAGGGAGCTGAAACCCGCCAGAAGTTCGATTGCCGCGTATATTAATACGAATGTGCGCGCGCGTATGGGGATAGGGATGAAGAGCAGGAACATACTGACTTCGGGGAAGAGCCATGCGAAAGCAAGAAGGATGCCGAAGACAGCTCCGCTGGCACCGATGGTTACCATTTGCTCAGCCATTCCGGCGGCATATAAGTCTCCATAGGTTCCTGCCAACGAATGTAGTTGGATAGCCCAAACAGCCTCTTGGGTCAGCGCTGCGCCTAAACCGGACACTATATAATATATAAGGAATTTATTTCCTCCCCAGGATTGCTCCAAGACAGGAGCAAACATCAGCACGGCAAACATATTGCAAAACAGGTGGCTGAAATTGCTGTGCATAAACATATAGGTCAGCGGCTGCCAGAAGTGAAAACTATCTGCTGTCACATAATGCAATCCTAATACGGAGTAGAGCGCCACCCCACTCTGCCGCGCCAGCATATCCGCCAGCCACATCAACACATTCAATAAAAGAATCGCTTTGGTTATAGTCGGTAAATTTCTCATAGTGTAATAAACTTTACGGGCTGCAAAATTAGTATTTTTTTCTGATATAACCAACAAAAATCATGCAAAAATACTAAAAAAAACGATTTTTGCATAAAATTGTCATTTTTTGGAGGCAAATTTTTGCATAAGTGTATTTTTTTTTATATCTTTGCAGTCGAATTCGGTTTGAGAGCCGGATTATAATTAAACGTTTAATTATTAACTTTAAATTCAATCGTTATGAATAAAGCTGAACTCGTAGCTGCCGTTGCAGCTAAAGCTGAGGTTTCAAAAGTAAATGCCGCTGCCGTTATTGACGCTGCAATGGAAGCCGTTATTGAAGCTCTTAAGAAAGATGAGAGCGTTCAACTCATTGGTTTTGGTTCCTTCAACGTAGTGAACAAACCTGCTCACGAAGGTATCAATCCTGCTACCAAGGCTAAAATCCAAATCCCTGCTAAGAAGGTTGTTAAATTCAAAGCCGGCGCCAAAATGGCTCTCTAATAAGCAACTTTGCTTTAAGACGAGTTGTTCGTAAGGACAACTCGTTTTTTGTCAAAAAAAAACAATACACAAATAACTATAACTTCTAATCACTACTACTATGTTTAACATTATTTTAGGAGGCCCTCCGGGGTCAGGTAAAGGAACCATTTCGGACTCCATTGTTAAAAAGTATCATCTCGAGCACCTCTCAACGGGTGACCTTCTCCGTAGCGAAATCAAAGCGGGAACCGAACTCGGTAAAGAGTTAGAGTCCATCATCGCTGCCGGCCAACTCGTTCCGGACCATAAGATGATTCACTTGCTTGAGCATTATTTCGATGACCTCGATCCGAAGTGCCCCGGCGTTATTCTTGATGGTTATCCCCGTACAGTAGAGCAGGCTGAAGCCCTCACGCTCATGATGAAACGTCGCAAGATGAAAGCTGTCATGATCGAGCTCTATGCCGACGAAGATGTTATCATTGAGCGCCTTCTCAACCGCGGAAAGACATCCGGTCGTGCCGATGACAATTATCCGACTATTAAGAAAAGAATGCGTGTTTACCACGAGGTGACCATGGCTGTAAGTGAATATTACATCAAGCGCCACGAGTATTTCATGGTAAACTCCAATATTAACCCCGATTGCACATTTGCACAGATGCAGCACATCTTGGATCCTATCGTAGCTAATGCCGGTAAGGTTCCCGCTCCTGCACCTGCCAATCCTGTAAAATAAGTTTGCCGCATTATGTCACAACCCAACTTCATCGATTATGTCAAGATTTATTGCCGTTCCGGCAAGGGAGGCGCAGGTGCCATGCACTTGCACCGCGCCAAGTATGTACCGAAAGGTGGTCCTGACGGTGGCGATGGAGGACGAGGCGGGCATATCATTTTAGAAGGCAATCGCAATCTATGGACCCTCCTCCATCTTAAGTACCAGAAACATATCATGGCGACGGATGGAGGAAACGGGTCCAAGGACCGTTCAACCGGCAAGGACGGCGAGGATAAGATTATCCAGGTGCCTTGCGGAACAGTCGTCTATGACGGTGACACAGGTGAGTTCCTCACCGAAGTAAAGGAGCACGGCGAGCGTATAGTCCTCCTTAAAGGCGGTCGTGGCGGACTCGGTAACTGGCATTTCAAAACCGCGACAAACCAAACCCCGCGCTATGCCCAACCCGGAGAACCTGCCATTGAACGCAACATCATTTTACAACTCAAAGTCCTCGCTGATGTAGGACTGGTCGGTTTCCCCAATGCCGGTAAATCAACGCTTCTCTCGGTCGTTTCTGCCGCTAAACCGGAGATAGCAGACTACCCCTTCACAACCCTGACACCGCAACTTGGAATTGTTTCGGTGAGGGACAATCAATCCTTCTGCATGGCTGACATTCCCGGTATTATTGAGGGAGCAGCAGAAGGTAAAGGACTCGGCTTGCGGTTCCTCAGACATATTGAGCGCAATGCCGTCCTGCTCTTCATGGTGCCCATCACCTCTGAAGACATTGTCAAAGAATATCATATTTTGCTCGCAGAGCTTGAAAAATATAATCCGGAACTGCTCACTAAAGCCCGCATATTAGCCGTCACTAAGTGCGATATCGAGCCGGACGAAGCCTCGGAGGAAGTGACCGCACCTAAGCAGTCTATTGACCAATTGGACATTGACATCCCTGTCTATAAGATTTCCTCCGTTGCGGGAATCGGCATACAAGAACTGAAGGATGCCCTTTGGGCTGAACTCCAAAAAGAGCAGAACCGCATCATCGAAATCTCCCACGCCCCCATTGAGGTTAAACAGATTGAACGCCCCGATGAGTCTGAAACGGAGGAAGAGGAGCCCGAAACCATCTATCTCAACGAAGTAGATGAGGAATGGGATCTCTCCAAATACAAAGGTATCGGTTGGGACGAATAAGGCATGAAAAAAGGCTTTCGGTTCTATAATGTACTGATTGAATGGAGGGAAAAGTATCTCTCCGAGCGTTCACTTATTCTTATTCTCTCTTTCTTCGTCGGTGCTTTTTCGGCATTAGCAGCTGTTCTTCTGAAGACATTTATCCATTGGATTCAGTTGTTTGTGGAAAATATCTTGGTGCACGACACCCACACCTATTGGTATTTTCTAACCCCCATGGTGGGTATAATTTTGTCCGCTCTTTTCGTTCGGTATATCGTCAAAGACGACATCGGGCATGGTGTTACTAAGATTCTCTACGCCATCTCCCAACGCAAATCCATCATCAAGGCACATAATATGTGGTCCTCAGTCGTAGGTTCGGCATTGACAATCGGTTTTGGAGGTTCCGTCGGTGCCGAAGCGCCTATTGTGCTCACGGGCGCAGCTATCGGGTCTAATTTGGGCAAACTCTTCCACTTGGACCAAAAAACGCTTATGCTCATGGTCGGTTGCGGTGCTGCCGGAGCTATCGGAGGCATTTTTGAAGCCCCGATAGCGGGATTGGTTTTCACCCTTGAAGTACTGCTTATTGACCTGACAATGACCAACATATCCCCCTTGCTCATCTCTTCCATCACTGCAACGGCAATTGCCTATGTTTTCAACGGGATGGAGCCGATGTTCCCCTTGGAGGTTACAGAGCCATTCACCTTGAGCCGTATCCCGCTCTACCTGCTATTAGGGGTCCTTTGCGGCTTTGTCAGTCTGTACTTTACAAGGGGCATGAATGGGCTGGAGACTTGGTTCAAAGAACATATAACTTCCTTCTGGGGCAAAGCATTGGTTGGAGGCGTAACTTTAGGGATACTTATTTACCTTTTCCCGCCGCTTTATGGTGAAGGTTATACTGTTATTCAGCACCTTATGGATGGCCATATTCTTCAAGACTTTGCCATGTCTCCTATTGCAAGCCTCAACTCGACCATTTGGATGGTGTTGGTCTATTATGCTGTCATTGTGTTAATTAAGATAGTGGCTTCCGTAGCCACCAATGGTGGTGGCGGTGTTGGCGGTATTTTTGCGCCTTCGCTCTTCATGGGGGCCATTACGGGGTTTGTGTTTATCCGTCTTTACAATATCATTTGTTTTGCGCATCCTGCTTTAGCGGTAGCACCTGAGGCGAACTTCATTATGGCGGGCATGGCAGGACTGATGTCAGGAGTCATGCACGCCCCGCTGACGGGAATATTTCTAATTGCAGAATTGACAGGAGGTTACCACCTCTTTATGCCTTTGATGATTGTCTCGGTCTTTTCATATATGACCATTATGCTCTTTGAGAAGCACTCTCTCTATGCGATGCGACTTGCCCAAAAGGGCGAACTTTTGACCCACAACAAAGACCGTTCGGTCTTGACGCTGCTCAAGATGGACTCCGTATTGGAAACTGATCTCACGACCGTCACACCCGATATGACTTTAGGCCAATTGGTCAAGGTTATCGCCGCTTCCCACCGCAATATCTTCCCCGTAGTGGACCAACGCGGACGCCTGCAGGGCATATTACTGCTTGATGAAGTCCGCAATATCATGTTCCAGCCACGACTCTATAAGCGGTTCACGGTCAAGGACTTGATGTCCTATCCGCAAGCCGTTATTCGCGATGATTGGTCAATGGAAAAGGTCATGAAGACCTTTGAAGACACAGGGGCATGGAACTTACCGGTCGTGGACCAATCCAGACACTATAAAGGAATGGTTTCCAAGTCCCAAATCTTCAACTCCTACCGTCATGTACTCGTCCATTTCTCGGACGAGTAAAAGGACTTATCTTCTTGTTCCGGCTGATACCGATGTTCGTGTCCCCGTTGATGTTGAAGTCGTCGGAGCTTTTTGTTGAGTTGATGTTGCCGTACCAGTCGGTGTGGTACGCATTGGAGTTGAAGAGCGGGTTGTGCTTGCCGCCCCCGAAGAACGCACTTTACTGGTCGTCATCACCGGTTTAATGGTGGTTACGGGCTCTGCCTTGGGCGTTGAAGGACGGGATTGCGTTTGCGGTTGCGTTGTCTGAGTACGGGTTCCGGCGGTCACAGAGACAGGTTTCGAGGTAGAAGACGAAGCCTGTTTAGAAGTTGTTGAAGAAGCCGGCTTAGTAGTAGTGGACGCAGCGGGGTTAGCAGTAGAGGCACTCGCTTTGGTGGTCGTTGTGGTGGTAGTGCGTGTAGCCGACCGAGCGACCTCTTCTTGCAGTGCGCGCGCGTTACTCAATGTCACCCCACCCGATGCCCGCAATGCATCCTTTGCTAAGGACTCGGCACGGCGGCTAAAAGACTGTTCCGGGTGAGCCGCAGCGTAGTCATTACGTGACTCGTGTTGATAGATATTCTTATAGTTGGCGTAATGATACTGGTTTGCATAATGCGTCTCTTGGCAGTAGCGATGGTGCTGCATATACGTTTTGACATATGCTTGGTAATGACTAAGTTCATAAGGCGCATGGCGGTTATAATAAGACGGATAGTAATCCCAATAGTAGGGTGAGCGCCATGTAGCATAACTTGACCTTCCCCAAGCGTCAAACATAGGCGGTCTATTGTAGAATACAGGCTCTATGATATAGTTGGCACCATAGATATAGGGAGCACCTATAACCTGTACATAGGGAGTGTTATAGCTCATTTCCGCCACAATGGTCGCCACATCTTGGTAATAATTAGCACCCAAGACCGCTTGTATCAGCAACACATGATTATATCCTTGTCGCATCTCTAATACGCGCAAATAATCGATATACCCGTCGCGGTTCAAGTCAAGGTTAGACATCAAGTAGGCATTGGAATTGAGTATATGTTCAAAGTCCTGAACCGACCTTGATTGCGCAAACGCAGCACCTACCGCACGCAAATCTAAATAGAGACAGATATCACGCGTCAGCGGTGTAACCTCCACAACCGTAGTCGTTTGCGTACGATTATGATTAGTATTGACTACCGTCGTAACAGGCTGGGAATAAACGACATTTGTCTGCTGTACCGGCTGCGCAGGAGGAGTCGTTGTCACAATACTGGCTAAAAAACAACTTTGACATACAATGGCACTAAAGACCAACACGAACACTTTTCTCATAAGTTATATAACTATTTGGAGCGCAAAGATAAGCATTTCTTTTTATATATGCAAATAATTTTTTCTTTTGTCGCCAAAAAATAGATGTATGTTGAAAAGAGCCGTGGTGCCTTGTTAGGGCAAATGGGCAAGGAAGGTATCCAAATCCAGTTTGCTATTTCCGAGTCGGGTTTTTATTTTCTGCCGCCTGTTCCAAATCGTTCTATCGGAGGAATTGAGCAGTACAGCTATTTCATTATTATCGAGTCCGAGAATCGCCAATGCGAGATATTGGTCATCTTGCTGTGTTAGAGCCGGATACTGTTTATGGAGTCGGGTGAGAAGATCACCATAGGCACCTTGGAACTCATGGAGAAAGTCTTGCCAGTTTGTGTCGTTGGTAAAAGCATTTTCTTCTATATAATTCATCACCCAAGCCGGTATTTCTTTGGGCAGAACATTAGCTTGCCGCTTAAGTCGCACCGCCAGCGCCACACGCTGTTGCAATATCTGCTTTAGTGTGGCGCGCCTATCCGCCAATTGCCGGGCAGTCTCTGCGGCTTGAACTTGTGCCAACTCCTTCTCATGCTCCCTACTAAGACGTTTGCTGCGCTCCCATAGAAGCCACAGCAAACTGATAAGCAATAGCAGCACTATACCGCCTAATGCCAAGTAAAGACGTTGTTTCTCAATAGTAAGCCTTAGCGTTTTCTGCCGCTCTCGCTCCAAATCATATTGTCGTGCCACCGCATAGGTCCTGCTTAAGCCTTCCTCATAAATACGGTGCATTGACGCCTCATAGAGATGCCTCAATTCATTATAAGCCCCCTGCGGGTCACCCCTTTCATTGAGTAAGGCACTTCGTAATTGATGATATTTCTCCAAACTCCACCGAGAATATGCCGTGTCGGCAGCAAAGCTCTCAATCCACCGTGCTGAGTTTTCGGCATCACCCTTCCTCAGATAGTATTCCGCTTCAATCCACGCGTATCGATATAGCCCGAATGAGTCACATAGAATTTGACTTTCGGCCATCATCGCCGCGGTATCTGCCGGGAGGTGATTAAGCAGGTACTGGATACATATATCGTGATAAATGAGCCGATTAGGTTGCCGTTCTGCCAAACGAATCGCTTCCCCGAATGCCGTTTCGTATAGTGCCGTGTCGCCTCGCCAAAGGCTCATCCGTCCGATATCTCGGTAACACGATGCCAACCTGAGCGTATCACCGATTCGCTCAAAATAGGGTAAAGCCGCTTCGTACTTCTCACGCGCTTGAGCCCATAGGTAGTCATTTTGTTCAAGCGCTGAGCCCTGGACCATATAAATCATACCGGCTATCGGGTCACCATCTGGCAGTGAGGGGATGAGACTTTCCGCTTCTTTCAAGGGTTCTATGACCTGATTGAACCGTAGCGTATAGTTATACACGCTTCCTTGCAGGTATAGGGCATAGCAGAGGCTTGGGGAGTCGCCTGTCTCACGTGCTTTCCGGAGGAGCGCATTGATGGTGCTGTCGGAGGGCACTTGCCCCTGCCGGAAAAGGCTTATCTCTTGCATCACCTTCTCTCGGAACTGAGGCTCAGCCTCTTTGCCGCCCTTACACCCCCATAGTGCCGTTATACAGAGTACTATTACCAACTTTTTCATAGTATCCGCACACCTTGTAAGTTATACCACTTTCCGTCACGAATGATGACTATCTGACCTTTGTAGAGCGCCTTGGAATAAGGTCCCGAGAGAATGGTCTCCTCTATTCCGGACTCTATCTCCATCGGGTCATAAGGCACTACAGGCGGAGTCGGAGTCACCTCTATACCCCCGGGATTGAGCGGACCGCTATATCCCAATGTCGCAAACTCACCCTGATAGACATGCAGCACCACATCGTTTTCGCCAAGAGTGGCTACTGTGTAATTATACTTGGTCGCTCGGGCAAGACCGGTCACCAAGAAACGCATTGTTTCTCCTACGCTCTGCGAGCCTCCTCTATCCGGAGCAAAGGAAATGCTGATGAGTCGCCCTATCGCGTCCAATGTCAAGTGGCAGAACACCTCACCGTCTTTGCGGATATCGATGATATACTTCTCCGCCGCTTCGTCTGTCGGCCATGTGAAATAGGCAGTTGTCTCAGCGGGCTCTACCGTGACATATCCGATTTGTTCTTGCGGTTCTTGAGGAATGGTGTCCGTAGCAATGGTGTCGGAAGGAATAATCTCCTCGGGGATGGTGTCTGCGGGCAGGTTCTTCAATTGGGTGTAGCGGAATTCTATGTCGTATTCCTGACTTGTACCGCGTTGATAGGCGCCACTCACAGGACGCGAGACATTATGATGCCCGTTGAAAAGACCATAGATTGTTGACTCCTCAACCCCATAAGCTGCCGGAGATAGAATAGGTTGGCTGCCGCCAAGCGAGGTGTCATAGTCGAACCGCCACGAATATTGAGCTTGGTGTACACCTCCGCATCCGATTGTGCCTGTAGAGCGGGATATTAAATTGCCCTTTGCGTCCATCTCTACCGGATTAAGATCTTTCCCGCGGTAGGTAGGCGTTTGGCATATCCATTGGTCGTTAGCCCATTTATAATAATCGCGCAAGACCCAGTCCCGATTATCACCTTCGTACTGATACTCATAACGTTCGGTGGGTTGAATACTCAAATAATCACTGCTCGCTTTATACTGCACAGAGACTGTTACTCTGCCCGCTTCGTCATAGATAGACGCACCATAGATAGTTGCCGACGGACTTTTCCATGTCTCAGTAGCTGTATCATATTTGCTCCAGGTGACGCATGCTACAGCGTCTTGGGTCATTGCCTCGTCGTAGAAATACAGTTTGCGGGTAGTGGGTAGTGTGTCCGTGTAGGTAATATGCTCTGTGACGCGCCCTTGCTCATTGTAGGTAAATACATTGGGGTGCCGCACAACGGGGCCGTACTCTCCTTTATATTGACGCGTTTCGATGACCCAACCTGCTTCGTTATAGGTACTATAGGTGTGGGCGAGACTATCCGTGCGGAAATGGTGCATATCGGTAGTTTCTTCCTCACCTCTCAAGTGTCTGTGCCACCAACCGGCGCACCATTCATTATCCACTTTATAGTCCGACTCATACCAATAGTTGGAGGCGTCGATGGTATAATGGGCAATAGAAGCCACATCTGTTCCGTCGCCTTCCGGCACATAGGTATAGACATCATACCGTATCGGATACCACGCACCGTAGAAAGCGTACCATTTGACAGTATCTATTCGTCCCGATTCGTCGCGTTGCTCTTTTTTATAGATACCATAGATATTTACGTTGGTCAGTTCGCAACTTGAGCAGGTATTATGGAAGCTACCCGTCACCTCCCCTTGGCGGTTGTAGAAGGTATAGGATTCACTGTCATAGAAATGGGTATGCAATTCACCTTTATACAAATAAGCCCACCCGATTTGGTTACGGGTATAGCATTGTTTTTCATTATCCCAAGGCTTAAAGAGATAGTAGTCTGCATCGGTTATTTCACCATTCGCATTAACCGTAGATAAAGTGGCGGATTGCGGCACACCATTTTGATTGGTCAAGACCGTATAGTCGCTCTCTGACACCAATTCCCATTCGCCGGTAAGGGCATTGCGTTTCTCTTTCACACTTTTGCTGCCGCCGAAGGGCATATGATAACTCATGGTAGTGGTTCTTGTGGTATCTTGGGTATTAATGACGGCTATCCGGGTGTACGCATCAGTCACAATAGTGTCATTGACCAAGGTCAGGTCGTCCAAGAAATGATATTGGTAGTTCTGTCCGTGCGTGAGTTTACCGCCTTCCAAAACTCTATTGCTATAGACATAGATAGTGTCATAATACCAGTGATATACTCCTAAACTGTCTTTCACATACCTTGATTTCAGATATGACGATGAATCTTGCGCGAAGGTCAGTTGGCCGTCCCGGTCATAGGCAAAGGTCAAATCCTTGTCAACGTAGCAAGTATATCTTGGATGATATTGCATACAATGGTAGGCATAATCGCGTGTCAACTTAGTGACAGCACCTTGTGGCGCAGGGAATAATTGCCATGCCTGCACGCTATTGAGCCGCCATGCGCCGTTGGCAAAGGTGGATTTAGCCAAATAGAGGTCCTTTTGCGTCTGACGGTCATAAATTCGTTCTGTGCGTGTGATGGAAGAGTCCATACCTAACGAGTCATAGGTATAACTATAGGTCTCTCTCAAGTCCCAAATACTGTCTTGCCCATAGACTATATCCGTATAAGATTTCTTCGTCATTACGCCGTTGGAAAAGGTGCGCCAATCGTACAAGTCACGCGTCTTTATACCTAAATCAAACTCTTGACGACTCAAAGTATAATTGGTCGGCAACGAGTCTTTGCTCCATTTTTCGGTGATGGTACCCGTGGCGGTGGTTGCACCGGAGAGGTTGTATTCATTAATAGTCGTCGTGATTGTTTTGCCATTATAGTAAGTATATTTCCTGCTCTCCGAATAGACACACCGTTGCTGCTCATAGCGCTCTTTCTTCTCGCTGGAAACATAGAAGGAGTCTATTTCGTAATCATAATAAGGAATTAAATTGACCTCTTCTGCCGTGGAATCTGTCTGTGTGACAATGGTCCGCCCGTTGATGTAGTACGGCAAGCGGTTATACAACGCCAACACCTCCTCATCCGTATAATGCCGTGCGGTATCTGATAGCACGACTATCAGCGAATCAAAGTCCAACGTGTAGCTTATAACATCATAGTTACGGATTTGCCGGATGAGTGCCCCATTGGCGTCATACACATTGCGATAAGTGTCATACTTGTAATCACTATACTTATTATTGCGCACTATGGTATCCGATAACGGATTATATGCCGCAAACGAATCCGCCGACATAACCTTAGCTGAACCACGTATGACTAAAACTTGTTCCATATGCTTTCCGTTAGGGCCTATATGGCTGTAGATTGTCTGCTCAGCACGCCCAAACACTTCTACGGAGTCAGCCCACTCACTCACACCCCTAAAATTTAGCGTATAGAAGGAAGTAGAGTCATAGTGGAATCGCGTTATACTCCCGGTTTTCACAGTATCACCCGATGCCTCATCGTAATAATAAGAATCCCTGTTACGGATCGCGTCGAGCCGCCACGTATAGTCTTCGAGTCCTTGCGCATACGCGTGATGAAATAATGTTGCAGCATTGAGCAGCAAGAGAACTGTTAGTACGTTAAAAATAGTTTGTTTCATTATTGTGAAAAGTTAGTTTTTGCAGTATCAAAAAACGATGCAAAATTACTGCTTTTTTTTGACATATGCAAATTTTTTACTTACCCGCCCTAAAAAAATGCCGATGAAATTCAATTGTTTACTAAAAATTTTCTTATTTTTCTTACCCGTCTTGTCATTTCACTTACTCGCACTACCACCTTACTGTATTCCATGCACGAAAACGCAAAGAAAAATCTCGGCATAATTCACCAAAAAGGAGTAAATTGAATGAATTTTGCTAATTTATTTGCATATCTCAGAAGAATGTAGTAACTTTGCTGCCGACTACAAAACGAATCTCCATATGAAACAATTATTTATCCTTTTTGCAGCCGCCTTGTTAACAACCGGCATGCAAGCCAAAACATTAGTTGCCTATTTCTCCGCGACAGGAACAACCAAAGCCGCAGCACAACTGATTGCTAAAGAACACAACGCCGCCATCTGGGAGATTGAAGCCGCCGAACCATATTCGGCTGCCGACCTCGACTGGCGCAATAAACAGTCACGTTCTTCTTTGGAGATGAGCGACCCCGAAGCGCGACCAGCTATCAAACAATGCACCGACATTACACCCTATGACACCATCTATCTCGGTTATCCCATCTGGTGGGGAATCTGCCCGCGAATAATCAACTCATGGCTTGACAATAACTTGCCGCAGTTGGAGGGCAAAACACTCATTCCATTTGCCACCAGCGGCAGCAGTACTATCGAGCAGTCGGTCAAATACTTGCGCCAAAACTACCCCACGCTCAATTGGCAGGATGGTCTTTTGATGAACAAGTAACCTATTGAATGCGCCAATATCTACTGTATGCCATACTGCTTTACCTCGCGGCAATGAACATTGTCGCGTTTTTCTTGTACGGCGTTGATAAATGGAAGTCCAAACATAGCAAATGGCGCATCACGGAAGCCGCACTACTCTGGATAGCCGTTGCCGGCGGAAGTATGGGTGCTCTCTTCGGCATGAAACTCTGGCACCATAAAACCCTCCACACCAAGTTCCGAATCGGCATCCCGCTCATCCTCATCCTCCAAATCGCCATCGCCCTCACCGCAGGTTACTATTACTACTCCCACTTCTCCAACCTCTCACTTCTCTAACCTCCCACTTCTCCAACTCTACCACTTCTCTAACCTCCCACTTCTCCGACTCCTTACATCCCGCCTCTATGACTTCCACTCCGGTCACCGGTTACCCGGCATCCTGGTATCCTGGTATCCCGGTATCCTGATAACGAAAATCACGCTGACTGTAACGCGACCACACCGCACAATAACCGCACAATAACCGGACAATAACCGCACAATAAACGGACAATAAACGCACAATAAACGCACAATTCTGCATAGATCCCCGACTCTTCATGCACTTATCATATAGGCTTCATCCTTCACCTGTCACCATTAATATAGGGTACTTGGGTTCATGGTCCCTGGCTAAGCCGCTTCAACGCCGCATCTCCATTAATCATTACCTTTCCCCTCTGATACCCTCTGATTTTTCTCCTCTTACCTATCTGTCTCTCTTCGTCGGCTGCAAGCAACGTCAGCTACGCGCCTACACAATCCATCTTTGCCTGCAAAGATATACATTTATTTTCTTTCTTGCAACGTTTTGCACCAATAAGTGCAAAATTCTCACTTTTTTTTGCAGAACTCATTAAAAAATAGTATCTTTGCAGCGCAAAATGCAATAACCAACAATATCTCTGGGCTACCTCAATTGCCCAAAGCATAAACCACCGTCACTCACTGACGTTAAACAGGAGGACATAGCAAATAGGCGCAAAGCGTGCGCCATAAATAGCGTTATAAGCCGAAAAACACTAAAAATATACAAAAATGACATATTTTCTTGCATATGTCATTTTTTTTGTGTACCTTTGCAGCGCAAAGGATTTTTGCATCGTTGGCGCAAGCGTGCGCCACATACATACTTAAGCGTAATAAGCCCGACTTGATGATTTGAAACCCTAGACAAGTTTACAAAATCATTAACTATTCAAGCACGGTTTATGCACGCTCACGTGTCAGCGTGAGTTTTCCGTGCGTAAATTTGAATAGTTAAGGTAAGTCTAGGACCTCAAATCATCAAATTGAAGCGAACGCAAAACGCACGCTTTTTTCGTGTATATATAGCTAATTAAATATTAACTAAAAACAATTTCAATTATGAGAAAAGTTAAACTATTTTTCTTACTAACAGCGCTATTAGCGATAGCGCAGGGTATGTGGGCAGGCACCAAGACGTTCACCAGTTTTGTGAAAGGCGATAATACAGACATTCCGGTTACTGTGAAGTGCTGGCAAGTTAGTGCTAATAAAGTTTTAATGAGTATGCCTGTAGAGATTTCCGTATCGGCGGGATATACTATTACCTCAGTTGAATTTAGAGTTTATTCTGCTTATGATAATAGTTACGATATCAATGCTTCTCCGGGAACCCTAAGTAACACCAACCCTACTGCGGGTACCACCGTTACCGTCAGCAATGTCAACAGCACTAGCACTACCTTGTCATCCTATGGTAACTACATTGCCGACCAGATACAGGTTAACTATGCGCCTGTAAACTACACGATCTCTTATACGCTCAACAGCGGTACGGTAAGTGGTAACCCGACGAGTTATAACATCGAGACCGCTACTTTTACGCTCAAGAACCCGACGCGTAGCGGTTACACGTTTACCGGTTGGACTGGAAGTAATGGTAATACGAAACAAACCAGCGTTTCGATTGCCAAAGGTTCGACCGGCAACAAGAGTTACACCGCTAACTGGCAAGTCAATCAAGCTTCGGTGACGACTGCTCCTACAGCTAAGACCGGTCTTACTTATGACGGTTCCGCGAAAGCATTGGTCAACGCCGGTGTAGCTTCGAATGGTACGATGTATTATAAGGTAGGCAGCGGTTCTTGGAGCACATCTATTCCTACAGCTACCAATGCCGGCACTTATACCGTTCAATACTATGCAAAAGGAACCGGTGGTGCTTCAGATAGTGGAACAGGAAGTGTACAAGTTACAATCGCCAAAGCCAATCCGTCGGTAACTGCTCCGACGGCTAAATCAGGATTGAAATACACCGGTTCGGCACAAGCATTGGTCAACGCCGGTTCAACTACCGGTGGTACGATGCAATATAAGGTAGGCAACGGTTCGTGGGGCACATCTATTCCTACCGGAACGGACGTGGGCACCTATACCGTGTATTATCAAGTAGTAGGTAACACCAATTATAACGGTAACAGCGGTTCCAACTTCCAAGTGACCATCGCCCAGAGTGATCAGCAGAAAGCGGATGCCGTTATTGCTCAGATTAACGCTATCGGTTCGCCGATTACAGCAGCGAGCCAAACGGCTATCTCTTCCGCTCGTACGGCATATAATGCGCTAACCGCAGAACAGAAAGCACTGGTTACCAACTACACCACCCTGACCGATGCCGAAGCAGCACTCGCAGTAGTCAATCAGATTAATGCTATCGGTTCGCCGATTACCGCAGCAAGCCAAACGGCTATCGATGCCGCTCATAACGCTTACGACCACTTGACCGATGACCAGAAAGCATTGGTAGGTAACTTAAGCACCCTGACCGATGCCGAGGCTGCACTCGCAGTAGTCAATCAGATTGCTGCCATCGGAGAGGTAACTTTAAGTAGCGGTTCTACTATTGCTGACGTTCGTACAGCTTACAACGCGCTGACCGACGACCAGCAAGCTTTGGTGGGTAACTACGCTACACTGACCGATGCGGAAGCCGCATATAATACCTTAGTGACTGATCACGCGGCTGCGGATGCAGTGATCGATAAGATTAATGCTATCGGTTCGCCGATTACTGCTACCAGCCAAACGGCTATCGAAGATGCACGTGCGGCTTACAACGCGCTGACCGATACACAAAAGGGTTATGTAACCAACTGTAGCGAATTGACCGATGCCGAAGCCGCACTCGCAGTAGTCAATCTGATTAACGCTATCGACGACCCGGTTGTTTATACCACCGCTTGTCATGACGAGATCACGGCCGCACGCACGGCGTATGAAGCGCTGACCGCAGAACAGAAAGCACTCGTAGATGCAACCACGCTTCAGAAACTGACCGATGCCGAGGCTGCTTATGCGGCATTAGTGGCTGATCACGCGGCTGCGGATGCAGTTATCGATCTGATCAACGCTATTGACGACCCGGTTGTTTATACAGACGCATGCCACCAAGAAATACTGGATGCACGTGAGGCTTATAACAACTTGACGCAGGCTCAGAAAAATCTCATAGATGCAAGTACGCTTCAGAAGCTGACTGATGCCGAAGATGCATATGCTTCATTGAATGTCGATATCACAGCCAAACCGGATCCGGTGAACGATGGTGTTTACTACAGCACGTTCTATGACGGTTCGCGTCAGCTGCAACTGCCGGCTAATGTAGAGGCATATACAGCTACCGTAAGCGGTGACAAGATGCTGCTCAAGAAAGTGGCGGGTGCAGGCGATATCCTGCCTGCAGCAACGGCTGTGGTTCTCAGAGCATCGCAGGCCGACTTCACCCTCACCCCGAGTGCAGCAAGTCCGGTTTCCGTAGAGAACAACGCTTTGCGCGGTACCGATGTGAATATGGAAGTTCCTTCTGAGCATTGCTACGTATTGAGTGGCGCAGACGGATTCGTTGGTTTCTATCCGTTGTCAGCTCCGTATACACTCTCGGCACACAAGGCATATATCGACCTCGATAACCTGCCCGGTGGTGCTAATAACGCACCGCGTCGTCTGCGCTTCGTCTTCAGCGAGGAACAGACCGCAACAGGCATGGAGAGCGTTCAGCCTTCAGCTATCAGCTCTCAGAAGGTCATCGAGAATGGTCAATTGTTCATCATCAAGAACGGTGTGAAGTACAACGCACAGGGCCAGGTGATCAAATAAATTTGATATTTGAAATTTAAAATTTGAGATTTTATGAAACGTACGTATAATCAACCCGAAGTGCAAGTAGCACATATCGAAAGTTCGGCATTGATGAACCCCGGAAGTGCCAATATGACCATGGATAAAGGTTCTACCGTCAACCCAGTACAGTGGTAATATTACACAAAATTGTGTATAATTCACCAAAAAAGTCCCGCATATATTTGCATATGTGGGATTTTTTTTGTGTTGCACTTTCTGCACTTTCCCCCTCCAAAGTGCAGTAGTGCAAATAGAGCAGAGCATTTTTTTTCGAACGCTATGTTCAAAAATTGAGCGTTAGTTGTTCTTATATATTCTTAGTCATCATTAACCATTACCGCTATCATCTCGAATCCATCCCGTTTCAAATGACCATAAATCAGCAAACCTTGCGCTGACGCTGCGCTGATGGTATATACTCTCCAAGGACAAGAGGTAAGGTAAACTCTGTTTTACATTTTAGATTTGAGATTTCACATTTGAGATTTATTCACACGGGCGGCTCGATGAGTCGCCCGTGTGTTGTATTAATGGTAAATATACTTAATATTTTCGACAAAAACACATAAAATATTAAATATACTTTAGATTTTTGCAAAATAATTTGCATATATTAAATTAAATTTATATCTTTGCAGCGATTTTAAAAAAAAGTACTATGGAAGAACTATTACACAGAGAGTACTACACGCAAGCAATCACTCAATGGCTCGGCAAACAAATTATCATCGTTCTCACGGGGCAACGCCGTGTGGGAAAAAGTATGTGCCTGCGTTTGCTGGCGCAAGAGAAGCAGACAGATCCTAATGCCAATATCATCTATATTGACAAGGAAGACGCTGCGTTTGATACAATCACCACGCATGAGGAGTTGAATGCGTACCTATCCGCTCATATTGCGCAAGGTAAACACAACTATATCCTCATAGACGAGATACAAGATATTTTAGGGTTCGAGCGTTCGTTGCGGAGTTGGATCAAACAGCCAGAAACGGATGTGGTAATAACCGGCAGCAATGCGAAGATGCTCAGTAGCGAATTGTCCACACTGCTGGCTGCACGGTATATTGAGATACCTATTCACGCGCTCAGTTATACCGAGTTCCTCTATTTTCATCAGTTGCAGGACAGCGATGCAGCCTTGGAGAAATACCTCCTGTGGGGCGGTCTGCCGTATTTGCGACTTATTGGTCTAGAACATACGGAGCAGATAAAGAACTATATCCAAAGCGTTTATGACACCATAGTGTTGAAGGATATTGTGCAGCGCGAACAAATACGGAATGTCACCTCGTTTATCAATCTCAGCCGTTTTGTGAGCGATACTATCGGCAAGTTGGTTTCTCCAAACTCGATCATGAAATACCTTCGTTCGCAGGGAGAGAATCTTTCTTCGGTCATTATTCAGAATTATCTCAAATACCTTTGCAATGCATATCTCACCTATCGGGTTCAGCGGTATGACATTCATGGCAAACAACTGTTAGAGAGCAATGACAAGTACTATTTCGAGGATCTTGGAATACGCAACAAACTTGTCCGTACGCGTCAAACGAATGATATTGAGAAGCGGATTGAGAATGCCGTGTATCTGCATCTTCTGAGGTTGGGTTATACCGTGCATGTCGGGCAGTTACGGAATGCGGAGATTGATTTTGTGGCAGAAAAAGGAGAAGAGACCATATATATACAAGTAGCCTATTTAATAGCTGACGAAGAGACCGAGAAGAGAGAGTTTGGAAATCTGCAAGCTATCAAAAACAACTATCCGAAGATGGCCATTTCAATGAATCCGCTCAATTCTATCTCTGATGTGGAAGGAATCAAACACATCCATTTGCGTCATTTCCTGAGCATGAATCAGTTATAAACCGTAACGGCCAAAAGTTTTACATTGGAAATTTGAGGATTTCTTATCTCGCATAGTTCGAACGATTATTCTTAGCCCTGAGGGACACGTTTTACGCAAGCGAACTTTCTAATTTGAGATTTATTCACACGGGCGGCTCAAAGAATGAGTCGCCCGTGTGTTTTAGGATTGTAAGCCTTATTTCACAACAAAAGTGCTACAAATCATTGAATTACGTAAACAATTCTTTTAAGTCTGATTCCAAGAAAGTCTCAATAGGAATGCCTTCTTCGCCCACCAGAACAGATCGATGAGGATGGAATTTCTCTTGGAAAGTATGCAGACCGGAAGTGTCTTTTTCGTGATTACTTTTCACTTCTATAGCCACGACCTTTGTATCTTTTACTAATACAAAATCTACTTCATCTCCTCCATCGCGCCAATAATAAACATTAAACCGCCCGGTATAAGCGCAATTCATGATATGTGCTCCGACTGCGGATTCAAACAACCGCCCCCATAATTTATGATCAGCCCTTGCCGCTTCAAAATCATGCTCGCAATAGAGACTCATCAATGCATTGTTATAGACTTGATACTTGGGGATAGAGTTACGGCGGCGTGCTTTATCAACGGCATACTTAGTAAGCCCACAAACCATGCCGCTTTGCTTGAGCAGATCTAAATAATGAGCGAGTGTAGTGGTGTTTCCAGCGTCTTGCAACTGTCCAATCATCTTAGTCAGCGACACTTCTTGTCCGGAATAAGCGCTGCTTAACTCAAAAGTCTGACGTAACAACGCCGGTTTGGCGATAGGAGTGTCCATCAAAATGTCGTTGTTTATCGTCGCGTCCACAATGGAACTACTGATATACTCCTGCCATCTATCCAAGTCATGACGCAAATCAGCAGCTCCCGGATAAGCCCCGAAATAGATATATTCGTCGATGGTCATCCCAAAGCCTTCTTGCATTTCTGCAAGAGACCAGTTTGGCATTTTAATGGTCTCAAAACGTCCTTTGAGGCTTTCGCTTAGTCCTTTTTCCAAACGTACGCGGGACGAACCTAACAGCACTACTTTGATGGGCACATCATTGAAGGAATCGTCATCCCACTCTTTCTTGACGACTTCACCCCAGTTCAGTAATTTTTGTACCTCATCAATAACCAGCAGCAACTCGGGAAGTTTCTCCATCTGGAGTTTATTGCGCGCCGTAGCCCAACAATCGCTGATCCAAGCTGAACGAGTTGCCGGCACATTATCTGCAGAGAAATGCACCCAAGCCATCGAAAGGCTCTTTAGTACTTGCTTGATAAGCGTTGATTTACCGACCTGACGAGGTCCTTCGATGATTTGAATGAACTTTCTTGGCTCATTTAATCGCTTCGTAATCGATTCAAAATAAGTACGCTGCATCATACTTCAAATTTTTACTCAATACACTTAGTATTTTTACTCAATAGAATGAGTTATTTTGCTTTCGGGTGCAAAGATACAACAAATTTTGCACATACGCAAATATAAGTACATTTTTTTTCGCAAAAAATAGAATTCATTCTATTATTTTATATCAGTTGCCGGATTTGGATGCTTGCATACATAAGCCGTCAGCAGATATAAAATAGAAGGGATACATCCCTTTTGCGAAAAAAATGTACTTTTATGAGCGCGTATGCTCAGCATAATGCGACCATATTTTCGGAGGGTTCCCTTTTAAGGGGCGTGCCGAAGATACTACTTTTTTTTGAATTGTGCAAATGTTTATCCGTATTTTTGTGCAAATTTGCACTAAATAACGGTTTTTAGAGCTATTTATTCGTATTTTAGTGAAAATCTGCATTAAATTACGGTTAGAAATCTCCGTATTATTCATACATTGCCTGTATAGGGGAAAATATAAGCGAAAAAGATTGTTTATGCAGAGTTAGACGGATGTTGGTATCTCGTCCGAATCTTAATAATCGGCAATGAAGAGAAACTGCTATTTCAGTTTTTCGATTATCTCCTCATCTGCCGGCAGCCAGCGTACTGAATCGAGTTCAGATGGTGCAAGCCATTTGGCGGCTTCATGCTCAAGAAGCGTAACGCGCCCCTCCAGCCTGCACATAAAACAATGCATCGTCAAATGGAAATCAGGGTAGTCATAGTCAATCGTCCTCAGCAACTCACCAACCTCTATCTCCGCGGCTAATTCTTCGTGTATTTCGCGGCGTAAAGCCTGCTCGGGCGTCTCGCCGGCTTCCATTTTGCCTCCCGGAAACTCCCACCAGTCTTTCCATTCTCCGTAGCCTCGTTGCGTGGCAAATATTCGTCCTTGCTCGTCAAAAATAACCGCCGCTACAACCTCAATGGTCTTTCTCATTGTTTTCGTTATCACTTGTTCTTATTGAGAATGATTAACGCGCCAATCACTCCCGGCAACCATCCGAGACAGGTGAGGATAAAGACAATCAGTACCGATCCGCATCCGCGGTCAATCACCGCCAGCGGCGGAAAGATAACAGCTAATAGAACTTGTAAACAGGACATAGTTGTTGGTGTTTATAGGATTATTTCCGCATATTCGGGTAGATATAGTCCAGCAAGGCGTCGAAGTTCGACTTGAAGGAGAAACTCTCGCGCAGCGTGGGGTAGTTCTCTTTATCGAGGCAATAGGGGTAGGCGTATTTGAGGAACTCCAGCCGTTTGTCGTCGAAGGAGAACACCGTGGCCATCTGTGCCATGTCCGCCGTGCAGAAATAGCCGATGGTGACGCATAGTTTGGCGATCTCCAGTTTCTTGTCGTCAAACGATTGTCCGTTGAGTGCGTCCATGACCGCTTGCATCTGTTCGGCAGATGCGCAATCGTAATACCGCTGTTCCATCGGCGGCCGGCGGTGCGAGTCGCCATGCCCGTGCCGGTCGTTATGATGCCCACGCGGCCCCTGAGGACCTTGTGCCATTGCTCCTGCAGCCACTACCGCAACGGCGAAAAGAAAGAATAGTCGTTTCATATTATTTGTTGTTTGCAAGTTAAAAGGTCACTTTCTTCAGAAATCGGCATAGGTACTTCTGCCAGTTGTCCCATGTGTGTCCGCCCAGGCTCTCGTAGTAGGTATATTCGATGTCGTTTTGCTCCAGCCAGCGGCGGTATTCGGTATTGAAGTCATACAGAAAATCCTCTCGCCCGATACCTATCCAGTAGAGCCGTGTGGACTGCATCTGTTCGCGCACTTCCTGTTCCCAGTTGTCATATATCGGATGGGCTTCAACAGGTAGTATAGCCGCGGAGAAGAGTCCTACATACGCGAACTCTCCGGCGAGATGATGACTGACATGCATCGTATGGAACCCGCCCATAGAGAGCCCGGCGATGGCGCGTTGCGAGGGCGCACTGCTGATGGCGTACCGGGCTTCTGAGGCCGCCATGAAATCCACAAAACGTGCTATCCATTCACCGTTCATCGCATGGGCACGCTCCTCTTCCGACGTGGGATAAGACGGACAGTTATCCGGCATGATTACCACCATCTCTTTCACCTCGCCGGCCTGCAGCAGCGAGTCCATTATCTCTACCAAACGACCCTTTGACGTCCAGTCATCTTCGTTTCCGTACATCCCGTGCTGCAGGTACAGCACCGGAAATTTCTGTGCCCCGGCCACTTGGCTATAACCGGCAGGCAGATACACGCAGCAAGGCACTCCGGCCAATGTGTCCCGCTCTACCCTGCCTGCCTGCGGAGCAGGACGACTATCTGCCGAATGCTGGCAGCTGATGGTTAATACCATTACTGCCGTTAGATAAAGAAATCGTTTCATAGTATTGTTATTTATCGTTCGAAAAGCCTCAGCAGCCTCATTTTCCGTTTGCCATTCTCTCCGCCGTAGGGATGTTCGCGCAGCGGCAGGTTGAAGATTGTGCTGCCACGCAGTACTGTCTGCGGGTGGGTGAACTCCCTGAATCCCCATTCGCCGTGGTAGACACCCATTCCCGAGTGCCCTGTACCGTTGAACGGCACTCCTTTGACCATCATATGAATGCATACTTCATTGATGCAGCCGCCTCCGAACTGCCGGGTTTGCATCACGCGGTCCGCCCACTTCCTGTTTTTTGTGAAGAGATACATCGCCAAGGGGTGTTCGCGGTCCGCTATCACGTCCATCAGTGCATCTACCTCCGCGTCCTTGAAGGGCACTACCGGCAGCAGCGGACAGAACAACTCGTGCTGAACAACAGGCTCATGGATTCCCACCGGGTAGATGATGGTCGGCGCGTACTTGCGCGTCTCTTTGTTTCCTACCCCGCCGAAGATGATTCGCTCCCGGTACTCTTCCGCCTCTCGTGCACATTTGTCGTACGCTGCGGCGATGATGAGTTTCGGATACTCATCGTTCGTCTCCGGATGTTCGCCTAACTGCTGTACAAAAGCGCGCTTCAGCTCCTCCAGGAACAGTTCTGCTATTTCTTCCGCTACGGCTATCTGGTTAATGTTGATACATATCTGTCCGGCATTGACGGACTTGAACCATGCTATCTTGCGCGCCGTGTCCTTGAGGTCAGCGTCCTTGCGAACGACCGCCCAGTTACCCGTCTCTCCTCCTAACTCCAACGCTACGGGCGTCAGGTTCTTGGCAGCTTCCGCCATTACATGCCTGCCCACGGTAGGGGAGCCGGTGTAGAAAATCTTGTCAAACCGCTGCGCCAGGCACATATCCGCTACGTCGTGTCCACCGTCAATGAGCGTGATGTATTCCGGCGGAAAGGCTTCGGCGAAGAACCGCTTCAGCACCGCCGTACAGGCTGCGGACTTGGAGCTTGATTTGATGACGACGGTGTTCCCTGCCGCCATAGCAGCTGCCACTACGCCGATAGTCAGGAAGATCGGGAAATTGAACGGACTGATAACGAGCGCTACGCCGTATGGCATCTTATATACTTTTGTGAACAGACTGGGAAAACACATCAGACCGCTGAAATGCAACTCCGGTCTTGCCCAGCGGCGGAGATGACTAATCATTTCATTGATTTCCACAATGTTTGGTCCTACGTCGCATAGGTATGCCTCCACCTCGCTTCTGCCGAGGTCTTCTGTCAATGCCGCGGTAAACCTGTCCGCATAGGCGATGACTGCCGCTTTGAGCCGCTTGAGTTGTTCGATACGCCATGAGACAGGCAGGGTCGCGCCGGAGCGGAAGAACCGGCGTTGCGCCGCAACAATCTCCCGTATGCTCCCTTCGGTGTAGTTGTTTGTCATAATACAAGGATGTTTAGTTTATTACTCATATGTTTTGTGAGTGCTGCAAGGGCATGGCGGTGCATTTTCCGGTTGGTTGTCCGGCAAACAGGCTGTCCTCGTCCGAGAACCTGTCCATCTGTTCCGGTTCCATATTGATTGTGTGCCTGTCATGCCAAGGGTCAAAATGTGTTGTTGTGTTCATGTGCGGTTGTGTTTAGTGTTAATAGATTCGTGTTTTATATACCCCTCCATATATAAGTCAAAAAAGAGTCCGAATCTATCACCTTAAAAACAACTTTTTTGGGGGGTTGTGCGGGTGCTAAAGTCCTAAACTTTTCATGAGGTATGCGCGCGCAGCATCATCCCAATGACTTTGCCATTGGATATAATCTTTGCGAGTGGCATCCGTTTGAATACTATCTACCGGTACAATGATTAACTTTTCTTTCTTGCCGCTTTTCCAAGTGGTATATAGATAACCTTGCATTGGTTCATCTTTTATATTTAGACGAATACTATCAATGGTAATATCATCCAAGAAAGGTAGTGTCTGCAATAGTAATGGCAGTCTGTCTTTTTCGCCTTGCATCACAGCCGATTCAGCCTGTTCTACGGTTAACTTGTTGTTGCATGCCGATAATATCATCATCGCCGCTGCTAAAAGGATAAATAGTTTTTTCATAGGTGTGTGTATTATATATTCCAAATTTCATGGTTGTGGCGGACATTTTCTCTGTCTACAGCCAGTTCAATTGCTCTACGTTTTTTATTTAATTCGTTATAGAAGAATTCTTTATCCATATATGGCAACTCCTTAGTAGTCCCAAGACGGCTGAAATATAGAGATACATACGTTGCTCGAGCTTCTTCATGACCTTTAAATAATTCTTTATTGTCAGTCATAAAACCAAGAACACCTTGTAGCGCTTCCCTACATTTACCTATACGGTAAGTAAAGAACGTTCGAGTTCTGAAAGTTTGATTCTGGAATAATGTTCTTGTTAGTTCGTATTTATCTTCTCTATCCTCATCCACAGTTAAATATACAGCCCACCATAAACCGGATAATGTTCCGCTTTCTCCATTATCAAACCATTGTTTTTTCATACGTTCTTCTGTTGAATTAGCAGAGACTTTCCAGCGTTTCTGAACGTAACTAAATAGTTCGTTGTGAGCTAAATATACCCAAAGTGAAGCCTGAGACGCAACAAGGGGAGTAAGATTCGGATATGCTTCATAAAGTGCAACAGCAGACTCAAAGTCATGCTTACTATCAGGAATCATTTTTTCTATTAATACACTTGCATTATTGTATATATCTTTCAGTGGTAAAACCTGCGGGTTTTCTGCGATAAATTTATCCTGAAGGTAAGATTCCTTTACAAAATTGTCACTTAAATAGTTGACATACTTGGTTTTATAAATCTTTTGCAGTTCCATAATTATTGCTCTGAATTAGGTTCTGATTGGGTATTACTCATTTTTAGTCTTTGATGAAGAACGATGAGGGAATCAAATAGTCTTGGATAAGGATTTTGAAGAAGGCCATCGGCAATGTCAATAGCATCTTCAGGGCGTAATCTGAAGGTCTTGTGTGATTTTTCATTCAAACCTTCAATTCTTCGTTTGAGGGCATCTGCCCAGGTTTTATCATCGTCTCGTTCTTTATTATAATTAGTAATAATCCTTATTAAAGCATCATGTAGAATAGATGAAATTATAATTTCTTTAAAATCTCGGTCTGGTTTGATAGTATTTTCGTACTGCTCATACATCCTTCGTGGTAACTGTATATAAACAGCTTCATTTTTGCCAAAATCAATACTTAAATCTTGTACATCTGCGCCTATCACCTTTACGAAAGAACCTAATGCAAACATTTTTTCATTCTCAATTTTTGCATTAAACCAAGCAGAAGGAAATGCAACAAGAATATTGCCTCTCTCTAAATCAAATGATAAACCGGCAAAGTCATCGTTAAATCCGATATTTGTGTATCGAATATCTTGTGTAAGGACTACATAAAACTCTAAATCTACATGGCCATTAACAACTTTACGCCCTAATCGAAAGTCGAATATAGGTTCAGATGATGTGTACCGTTGTCGAAGTAGTGTGTTTTTACAATACACTTCGCAGAGGTATTCCGCTTTCCCTTCCTTGATTAGTTTGGTAATATCTTGATTGCGCTGATTTAATTCAATATGAAAAATATAGTCATTATCATCTCTTTCAGGAACTGGAAAAACAACGGCATCGCTCGTCAGTAATGGATATACTGCATCGTAATTCCCAAGAACAGGGTATGGTAATAATTTATCTTTTGTCTTCATATGCTTTTAATGATAATGAGTGTAAAAGATTGTCCTCAAATTTTACCTTTAACAACACCTTTTGACCTTTGGTAAATGAAAGGTCTGTTATTTTATTTTCATGTGGTGTCCCAATAGAGACAGATTCGATAAATATTATGTCCTTATCCTTGTCTTCATCACCCTTGACCATTATTTCAACTGTAGCGTTCTCACAGTCTTCCGACGGAGTTAGGCTGATAAAATGATAAATTGTGCCGTTTTCTTTCTGAAAATAAGGACGATATTTTACATGTATATTTTTTACAAAATGTCCTTGAATACCATCTTCGTTTTCTGCGAATCTGTTTTCGTTAGTGGGATTTGGAGGTGGAATTGGACCGGGATTTGGAATATGTGGGGTGTCTGAACGCCCGCCTTGCAAATCTCCTTCTTCATCAATGGAAGCTGTTGTGATTTTGTCAACACTGACATATCCATGTTGTTCCGTGTTCTTTTTGCCGAAAGAGATATCATCAAACAATGTAGTTTGGGAAGAACTTTCTTCTTTTTGCAGTTCACCATTAGTTTTACCAACTATGGTTTCCATGTCCGAATCTTCCAACTCGTCATACGCAACATCCATATATAAAAACTCTTCTGCACCCGCGATATCTGATTTCCCGGCATTAGCTCCGCCAAAAATTTTAACTAAATTTTCTTCAATAAATTTGTTCATCTGTTGAATAGATCTTCGAGCACTAAGTCGTTCCTTCTCATCTTCACATTCGCTTGAGTTCCATTTTGTATGAGTTGCATCTTCCGAATTTCGCAAATTAATATTTCCAATTTCGCCATCACATACAAAGACTCCATAGAAGCCATAATTTGATTGCTTTTCTTTTTTTATGAGCATTCTTGTCTCACGCATGAATTGGATATAATTATCTCCTTGTTTATCTTTAGATATATAGAGACTTACTTCTCCTAAATCTGGTAGCGTGTCGGTGATTAGTAAATGATTTTTGTTGCCAGCAAAAGCAACCGCTTCAATATAAGGGCGAGGGTCTATAGAGCCACTTGTCATATATAACTCTGGGTTTCCGTATATTTTGTCGGCGAGAGTTAAAATATCATCCCCCTTTATCTCTGTATCACCAATTTGAACTGTTAATTTGTTTTGCAAAATAGATAACCAGAAGTTGTCCAGTACTGCTTTTTCAATAGCCCTTAGGCTGCGCTCTTTTTCTCTTGCATCGCCACTTACCCCCATTGCAAATACAGAGGTTCCATAATTAGAACGTCTAAAAGGTTCCGGTATAAGCTCATACGCGGTTGTTGGCTCCTCATCCGGCTTTAAACAGAAATAACCGGTAGATTGATATTTGGTTTCTTCGTCCTTTCCTAGTGAAGTACACAGTTCGCTTATTCCTTCAAACAGGACCTGATCGTTTTCTGCGCATTTGGACGACACAAATAGTGTGTTTAATTTAGAAATCTTGTAAAAAACAATCTTTCCGACACCATGCGAACCGGCACTTGTTTTTGAGGATTTTGAAGAATTTCCCTCGCTGTGAGCAAATGAATAGAAACGAGTGTCAGATTGTTTGCTCTTTACGGATGTATAATCCATGCCTCTGGTGTTTTCATCAGAAACTTCCAGATAATATAAAATACCGTTTTCTTTAATCTCTAGCAGAGCTTCTTTGACATTTTTGAGATTTTTATAACTCCTGGTCGAAGGATTAGAATACATTCTCATTCCGCCATCAACCCATTCTTCCAATTTATAAAAGGCATCATCCGGTCGTAGTGTGATTTCTCCAAATCTAAAAGTAACTTTAACCGGAATAGTTTTGTTTATAGCAACATCTAGAGAATTTTGGATGGATTCTCTTACTAAATGAGCATAATCTTTTAGAAATAATTTTTCTGCGACATCCCCGGCATTATCTTTTCCGCCAAGTTGTTTAGAGAAATTCCAAGTGTGATTTCCGAAAATATAGGAATTGTCCATGGTGTTTTTATTTAAAGGTAAATCCTTTTTTGTTGGCTTTATTTAGTTCGCTGACATATGCGGCCTGTGCTCCTTTGACGGCTTTAGATATTTCAGAGAACATTTGATTCACGTCAGATGCTGTGTACTCATAATTATTCCGGTTAGAACAATTTTTTAGTAACTGTAAGGTATCCAGCACTTTCTGTACTCGCGCACCTGCTACTTTCTCAAATCTTTGTCGTTTTTCTGTCTTTTCCATACACTATAAAATTAAAATATTCAAAATTCTGCTGCAAAATTATACAAAATTTTTCAAACAACCAAATTTTTAGTAAAATATTTTAATTTTATACGAATATTTTATAAAAAACGCACTACATTTTCAAAATATAGTGCGATGTGTGGCGATTATAGTAAGTCCTGATGTTCAATGCCTGCGTAGTCTAACAAAGTGCTCGCAACTTCTTTGACTGCTGGTATTGCTACAGAATTTCCAAACTGTTTATATGCCGGTGATTTACCTACGCATATTTTAAAATAATCAGGAAAGCCTTGCATGCGCGCGCATTCTTCTTTAGTCAATACGCGTATGTGCTCATGATTTAATTCTCCACGCGGGTCTTTTACTTCGTTTACAAAGGGATTATTGTCATCACGAACCAAGTTCCTCTCCAGTCCCATTCCTCCCACCATTAAAGTATGACCGAAATCGTTATCTTCAATAATGCGGTATCCATATCCTCTACCTTGATTTCGCTGTGCTTCTTTATGCCGGACTAATGTCTGCCAATATCGCTCTGACATGTAATACTCGGTACCGACTCTCAGTTGTTCGCGAATAG
>DFEE01000032.1:0-911 GCA_002368645.1 Bacteroidales bacterium UBA3810 | reverse complement strand
CCTCATCTCTAAAACCGACGATAAATACTCGATCCCTATTTTGAGGAACACCGAAATTTTTTGCGTTGATTATCTTAGGTTCCGGAACATAATAGTGTAATTCTTCTCTTAGTATATGCAGAATTGTGTCTATTGTTTTTTCTTCTAATTTATTACCTTCCTCATCTCTATTATGAATAGATAAAAGTCCCGGTACATTTTCAAGGAATATCACGTGTGGATGCTTCTCTGCAATAATTTGTTGGAGATCAAAGAAGAGAGTTCCTTTTGTCTTGTCAGAAAAGCCTCTGCGTAAACCCGCCAGAGAGAATGGTTGGCACGGAAACCCTGCGCATAACACATCTATTCCTTCCGGAATACGGTCTTTGTTTATTTGCAACTTGATGTCTCCAAATGGCATAACACCATGGTTCATGCCATAACTTTTTTGAGCACTGGAGTCAAATTCAGACGCATATACACATCTTCCACCCAATTGCTCTAATGCAATTCTAAAGCCGCCGATACCTGCAAACAAATCAACAAAAGTAAATGCATGATTGTTTCTGAAGTGTTGGTATACCGGTGCTTCAAAAATTGCAGCAAAAAGATTTTCCGCTGCCTCTTGGTCTACCGGAGCATCCGGAGCCAATTCTGTATGCGTAGCTCTGTAATATTCGGTCATCAATCGTAGAGCCTCTGCTTCCAGTTGCTGACCGGCAGGAATATCTTTGTTTTGCAGATAATGCGTAATAATCGCCATATCTGCATTTTGATTATATCCTTTTGTCTCTTGTCGTTGACGCTTTAACCATTGGCGCATCGGAGCAATCAATCTGCCTCCGAATATTTCTTCACGCGTCAATCTTTCAATATTATATGTTGGCATATATTTTTTTTACTTGTTCAACACATTCAGCAGTGTGTTTTTT
>DFEE01000020.1:125060-243319 GCA_002368645.1 Bacteroidales bacterium UBA3810 | reverse complement strand
TTGCAGTGGGGTGATCAGGCAGACGGTCAAGCCAAGTTGCATGCCGATGGCACCAATATTGCTTTCGATATGCCTTCTACCGCTGAGGTAACAATTAAGGTAGTTGATGGTAAGGTCGTTGTTGAAGGTATTCCTGATGGCGAAATCGTAATTCCTGATACTCGTTATATCATCGGTTCTGATGCTCAGATGGGTAACTGGCAGATTGAGAACGCTGTTCTGATGGAGAATAACCAAATAACGCTCACCTTACCTGCCGGTACATACACCTTCAAGATTGTGGCTACCAAAGCATGGAATCAAGCAGGTCAATTAGACTGCAACAACATTGCTGAGGATGCAGAGCACTTGGATTGCGATGGTACAACTGATAACAATGTACGCTTCGTACTCTCTGAGGAGGCTACCGTTACCATTAAGCTCGTTGACGATAAGATTTATATCGAAGGCGTTCCTGAAATTCCTGTAGAGAAGGTTACTTACTACTTCATCAACAATATGGAGTGGGAGACCGTTTATGCCTACGCTTATGCGAATGAGGGTGCTGAGAAGAATGCAGAATGGCCCGGTGAACCCATGACCTTGACCAATGCTACATGCACTAACGGTGCTGTTTATAGCATCGAGATTGCAGAGGGCTTTGAGACCATCATCTTCAATAACGGTAATGGCGGCGAAGGTAACCAAACCGCTAACCTCGCTATCGAAGCTGGTAAGCCTTACTACTATAACGAAGTTGCTTATGCAGCCCTTGATGACGCTTGCGAGAGCGTTGAACCGCAACCCGTTGTGGCTTACTACCTCGCTGGTGAAATGACCTCTTGGGATGTTGCAGACATGCCTGCATTCGTTGATAATCAAGTTAAGGTCACCCTCACCGAGGTGAAAGAGTACAACTTCAAGGTTGTTCAAACGGTTGATGAAGCCCGGACATGGCTCACCAATGAGAACACCGGTACCATGACCCGTGAGAACTGCACCGGTTGGAGTTTCATCGCTCTTGACGGTGAGGATAACAATACCAAACTTAATGCTGATGTCGCCGGTGAATACACGTTCACCCTTGACCTCACCGATGGCGTTAAGGTTTCTGTTACCTTCCCGAATAAAGAAGCGGGTTCTGGTCTTGAGCAAATCCTCATGAACAACGGCTTAGAGAAATTCATCTATAACGGACACTTCTATATCCGTCGTGAGAACAAGCTCTATAACGTACAAGGTCAACTCGTTCGTTAAGACGCGTCAACCAATTTATCCAATGGGGCTGCCATATGGCGGCCCCATTCTTTATACCCGGTACACTTTATATCCCGAGACTCTTGATACTCCGGCTCCACTCTCTCTACGTTCCTCCGACAGTTTCCGTCTCGCTCCCGCCACGGGCACCCGTTCTCCCGGACAAACCTGCTTGATGAATAACCCATCCATACTGAATTGTGCGTTTATTGTGCGTTTATTGTGCGTTTATTGTCCGTTTATTGTGCGTTGCAGTTCCGATACTATGACTAATGATTGACGACAGACGGAGTTATTATCATGGTGTCCTAATTGGCAGGCTTTTTGTGTTAAGCTGTTAAAGGTTTCCGGGTTACCGGGTATCCGGGATGCCAGGTGCCCGAAGATGTTATGCTGTTACGCTGTTAAACTATTAAAATGGCGACAAAATTAAAATAGTTTTGCATATTTGAAAAAAAAGTTGTATCTTTGCGCGCCAAAAGTGTGATTTATGCATGCGGATTTTCAACATATTGTTTTTCTGGGTATTGGCGGCATTGGTATGTCGGCTTTAGCGCGGTATTTTCGGGCACAAGGCTTGTCCATCTCCGGTTATGACCGGACGGCGACGAAACTGACCGCTGAACTCGCCGAAGAGAACATTACCATTGCCTATGATTATGAGACGCTCATCGCCCAAAGTATGGCGCTGCCACCTTTAACCACCATAGTGGTCAGAACTGCTGCTATTCACGATACCGACCCTGTTTATCGGTATTTCGTTGAGAACGGCTTTCGGGTAATGAAACGGGCAGAGCTGCTCGGCGAGGTGACTCGGAGTAAGAATGCACTTTGTGTCGCCGGAACGCACGGCAAAACAACTACTACCACCATGCTTGCGCATATTATGCACATGAGCCATCTTGGCGGCAGTGCTTTCTTAGGCGGCATAAGCAATAATTATCATACAAACCTATTGATAGATGATAGCGACTATGTGGCGGTGGAAGCAGATGAGTATGACCGCTCCTTCTTACACCTCAGACCCTATATGTCCGTCATCACCTCTATTGATCCTGACCATTTAGACATCTATGGAGATGCTACCGGCTATCAGCAGGGTTTTGATGATTATGCCTCTTTGGTGGAGAAGGCGATTATTGTCAAAGAAGGTTACTCTGTGCATTTCCGTGCCGGAAGCGAGGCGTCGAAACATTGCAAAGTCTATACCTATGCCGTCGAGAGTGATACGGCGGATTTCACCGCCGCCAATACGTTACAGGATATCCATCTGCAAGTGCCTATTCGTACCAATATAGAAGATGCTGTGGCTGCTGCTGCGATCGCCCGACTCAATGGTGTGACCCATGCTGAGATCAAAGCAGCGTTAGAGTCGTTCAATGGCGTAGAGAGACGTTTTGAGGTCAAACTGAAGACCGATAACCTCGTGCTCATTGACGATTATGCCCATCATCCTACTGAGTTGCAAGGGTCTATTGATAACGTGCATGAACTATTTCCCCATAGTCGCCTGATAGCGGTGTTCCAGCCGCATCTTTATAGTCGTACACGCGATTTTATGCGTGGGTTCGCGGAGGTACTCAGTCGGGCGGATGAGTTGTTGCTGCTGCCTATTTATCCGGCGCGGGAAGAACCTATAGAGGGCGTCACATCGG
Organism: Bacteroidales bacterium UBA3810; assembly: GCA_002368645.1. Classification (GTDB taxonomy): domain Bacteria; phylum Bacteroidota; class Bacteroidia; order Bacteroidales; family Paludibacteraceae; genus Colicola. Next base: position 240,428 of record DFEE01000020.1, on the reverse strand, counting down.
AGGCACTGAGCCGTCTTGCTGCTGAGCGCAATCCTAAGTGTCATGCGCGCGTTGTCGAAAAGAAAGACCTTATCGGCGAAATAATCACTACGCTCGGCGGTGTAGCCGGCGGATCGTCGGTGACGGCGACACCGCAGAGTTCCGGCTGCAAAGACGCTGGGGCTTCCGCCACGGCAGTGCTGATGGTCGGCGCCGGTAATATTAGTGACTTGGTGGAACCTGTTAAAACAGCATTGGTAAGCCAAATAGCAAAAACGGAATGACCAAATGGAGTTATGTCATATGGATTGCATTACTGCTCATCGGCTGCTCTAATCGCCACTTAGACGGCTCATATCAAGCGCGAGAGGATAGTTTGAGAGCAGACCCTATGATTAGGGAAGCCAATTGTTATCGTCAATCAGACGGGACAATCATCACCACGGTCGTACCGCATACCGTGCCTATTGTCGGACAGAGCGAACCCGCGGTGGAGGAGATGAGAAACTACATAGAGGATAGCCGTTTCTGGAATAAGCGCGTGCAGAAAATTCTGGTCCGCGCGAAGGATAATATCGTCCTGGTGCAGAAGGAAGGGGTGCCGCTATTATTGGGCGAGGCAAGTAATTATGAAGCTAAGTTGCATAAACTGCGGGCTTTTTACGAGAACGAGCATACCTCTGACACCCTCTATCGCGAGTTAGATGCGCGGTATCGAGGACAGGTGGTGGCGAGGAAATAAACATATGATAATGGCAAGAAAATCACAAATACAAGCATCGACATTACCCCTTGTTGCGATTGATTTGGGGAGTGACAGCATCCGTGCGATGGCGGCGGAGTGTGTTGACAATGATATGGTTCGTATCTTGGGTGTAGAGGAGATACATAAATCCTGCGTGGAGCATGGTATCATCAAGCAGCCGAGCAGCGATGCTGGATTTGCTATCAGCAGGGTCTTGCAGTTATTGGCGAACCGTATCGGGGTGACCGAGCTTCCGACAGCCTTTATTACCACAGGCGGACGGACGATGAAGATTGTCGATGTGCGTCATGCGTATGACCAGGTGCGCAAGCGCGAAGTGACGCAGGCGTTATTGGATAGGATGGAGAAGGATTGTCGTCGCAAGATAGAAGACCATAATCCTACGGTTTGTGTACCCGCCTTAGTGCCGGTCTATTATCGCTTGGACGGCGTAGAGGCGGACTCGCTTCCTACGGACGGCAAAAGGGTGGCGATGGTGGAGGCGTTCTATACGGCCTTTGTGGCGACCAAGGATATGCAGACCCAATTAGAGAAAGCCTTTAACCAGGCGGGTCGCTCTATCGAGGCGGCGTTTGTGCGTCCTGAAGCATTGTTCTCCGTCTTCTCAACTGCCGATGGTGAGCAGATTTTGAAAGATGGCTGCGCCATCTTGGATATGGGAGCACAGACGACCACGCTATCCATTTACAAGGGCCAGGAATATCTGCTGTGCAAGGTCATTCCGCAAGGCGGCTTTCATATCACACGGGCGATAGAGGACCAAGGAATAACCTTTGATTTGGCAGAGAGGTTGAAGACAGAATGTGGCTATGCTGCGGCGGACCTGGTGGATAAGAGTTTTAGAGTGCGTGTGCCGGCATCGCCTGAGGTCGGAGGGCAACTGGTTGTGACAGGTGAAGAGTTGGCATATCAGATTAACCTTAAGTTAGACGAGATATTGATGCCATTATTGGAGGCGTTAAAGCCTTTCGAGTCGCGTATAACGCGGCTGTATGTGACGGGTGGCGGAAGTATGCTTAACGGAATTATTGCGTACCTCAAGCAGAAGACCTCCTTAGAGGTGCTGTACGGCTCTCATGCCCGTCTCTTGACCGGCGAGGTAGAAGAGAAATACTATGAGCCTCGCTATAGCGCTTTGGTAGGGACAATCTTATTGGGAGCTGATTATCGGTTGACACACCCCGGCGAGGAGGTGAAGAAACCCTCCTTTAAGCAGAAAGTAGAAGATACACTGGTGTCGATGTTTGACACCCCAAAAGAATAGATGATAACACATAGTCACCAACACGCAGAAACAAACACGAAGAAAATAGTCAGAAGCAATATGGAAGAATTATTACCATTACCATTGGTTATTAAGGACGACGCTATCATTAAGGTGATGGGCGTCGGCGGTGGCGGCTGTAATGCAGTCAATTATATGTATAAACAGGGTATTCAGGGTGTCACCTTTTTGGTGTGCAACACGGATAAGCAGGTGCTCAATAAATCCTCTGTACCGGCGAAGTTGCAGATGGGTCCGGGCTTAGGTGCGGGCGGTGACCCTGAGAAAGCGCATCAGTATGCCGAAGAGTCACGAGACCGTATTCACGAAGCGCTTGATGACGGTACGCAGATGCTGTTTATCACTGCGGGTATGGGTGGAGGTACCGGTACCGGTGCTTCCGCCACGGTGGCTGAGGTTGCCCAGAGCATGGACATTCTCACCGTCGGGATAGTGACTATTCCGTTTGCTTTTGAGGGACAACGTAAGATTCGGAAGGCGATGACCGGAGTGGCGACATTGGCAGAACATGTGGACGCGTTGTTGGTCATCAATAACGAGAAACTACGTAAGATATATCCTGACCTCAATCTCTTCAATGCTTTCTCCCGCTCGGACGATGTGGTCTGCAATGCGGCGAAAGCGATAGCGGAGATTATCACTGTGCCCGGGTATATCAATACGGACTTTGCCGATGTGCGCAATACGCTTAGGAACGGCAAGGTGGCGATTATGAATGTTGGGCAGGCGAATGGCGAAGAACGTATCACCAATGCGATTAAGAATGCGCTTGAGTCGCCGCTCATCAACGCTAATGATGTGCGTGGCGCGAAGCGTATCTTGCTGCAATTCTATTGCTCGAAGGAGCACGCTATCATGATGCCTGAGATAGACCAGATTCATGAGTTCGTAAAGCAAGTCGGCGATGATGTGGAGGTGCAGTGGGGTGCGTCATTGGACGATAGTTTGGGCGAAGATGTGCGTGTGACCATTATAGCCACGGGCTATGAAGTGACGGATATACCGTCATTGAAGGATGTCGCAGACGAGAGCAGGGCCTCCGGAGACGGAAATGCGGCAAGTGGAGGTGTCTCCATTGATGAAGCCATCAAGAAACAGTATGAGGATAAAGGAGAGGGTGGTGAAAAGCAAAAAGGCGAAAGCGGAGCCCGGGCGGGGCAGCAGCCAAGTGCCGAGCTTCGTGGCGTCGCTAACACCGGCGTTACGCCGGCGGGGACGAAGGATGATAATCGTTTCACCAGTGAGATAGAGATAACCTTTGATGACGAGCCGCGCGAGGAGAAGAAACCCGAGAGCACGGGCTTTGGCTGGTTCAGAGGGAGAAGAAGTTGATACCTTCTTATAACGGTACCCCGGGCACCCGGTCTCCCGAAACAACTCAGCGAAGCCGTCACTAACACGCAGTAACCAACACGCAGTAATTAATAATATGCAACAAGAAATGAATCTCTTAGATGTCTTTGTCGGTATATGGCGGGGCATCGTCCGACTCTGTAAGTGGGTCGTAAACCTGTTAATAGGCTCTATAAGGCTGACCTATCAGCGCTGGTATATCATATTGCCACTGATGTGCTGTTTGGTTGTCGCCTTATATTGGTGGAAAAGACCCTCCAATATCAAGTACGAAGTGGAGGGTATTGTTCTCCTGAATGGTCCTACGTATGAGCATTTTCAGCAGCGGTGCAATACGTTAGTTCGTGCTACAGGCACTACGCCTGAGACGCAGATAGGGGCATTGATAGGCTGCCCGTACCTCAAGCCCATGCACTTCCAGAAACTGCAGAGCTTTGCGGTTATAGATGCCCGTAAGGACGGCACACCGGACTTTGTGGACTATAAATATACGGCTCTGACGGATACCTCGAATATCCGTATGGAGGATAGGGCGTGTATCCGGTTCACCTTCAAAACCTATTTGGACAGTTTGAAACAAGTGGAGGAAGGGCTTCTCCGTTACTTAAACTCCGATGCTATGATGCAGCAAGAGTATCAGGCATATATGGCTAATATGGAGCGTCGTGTGCGATTTAATCACACGCAAATGGAGAAGTTAGACTCACTGACGAGTGTTTTCTATTTCAGTCAGCCGGCGACTGCACAGGTCATGTCAGAGCGTGACCGTCGCGGGAACGATGTGGTTATCGGAAATAGGAAGATGTCGTTATTCTTACATGATATCAATAAGCATATGGATCGCACCATGCGAGACGATATCCGTTATGAGAGAGCGACGGCACCGGTTGTGTTGGAGGACCATCTAACAGCAACAACGGGACTGTATTATCATCCCATTGTACGGTTGATTGTCAATTGCTTAGTCGGTTGGATTTTGGCAGTGATATTGGGCAGCTGCCTTGTATGTAGGAAAGAGATTATTGCTTTCTTACGCGGCGGTAAATAACTCGTCCGATAAAGAATACCACAACAAGAGTCACAATAAGGAGTATAGCTACGGATAATACGTGGCTATATTCTTTTATCAACTCCATCTGCCCGTTTGCGAGATAACCTATACCGGCTAAAACGCTGTTCCATATGAAGGCACCTAAGAATGTATAAAGCGTAAACTGCCCGAAATGCATGCGGCTGAGCCCCGCGGGAATGCTGATGAGTTGCCTGATACCGGGGATGAGCCTGCCGATAAAGGTACTCACTTTGCCGTGTTCGGCGAAATACGCTTCGGCTTTGAGCACTTTCTCGCCACTGAGCAGCAGTAGATGACCTACTTTGCTGTCCGCTAATTTATAAATGATAGGCCTTCCGAGCCAAACGGAGAGCCCGTAATTGATGTACGCACCGATGAGTGCCCCAATGGTTCCTGCGAGAATAATGAGCAGCACATCAATAGGATAACTCCCGCTGACGGCTAATGCACTACCTTGTTCGGTAGCGACAAAAGCCGCAGGGGGAATGACAACCTCACTGGGGAATGGGATAAAAGAACTCTCTACAGCCATCAAGGCCATGATGGAACCATACCCCATGTGGGCAGTGTACCAGGAAATGATGTTATCTACAATCGTCATATATTCCATTGTTCGACGGTACCCGTCAGCTCATCAAAAGTATGTATTTTAGCAGCGTTGCGAACTTCATCAATCTGGCAGCTGACAGCTGCATCGTAGGTCTCGGCTTCGACATCTCTAATGACGCCTAACGCTACCGGAAGACCGTCTTCAGCCCCATTGACATCGGTGAACTTGCTCTGTCCCATCCTTACCAACATATGGTGAAGTGTCATGTCTTCGCAGTGGGCATCATGGACAAGTACGCGCGGGTCATCGGCAGGAACAACCACTAACTTTAGACCCTCTAAGGCAATACCTTTATCATTATTCTTACCGAAAATCATCTTCTCCCCATGGCGTAAGACAATAGAATGTTCCGCCCGTAACTCGCGGTCGGCTATCCAGGCGTGTGCCCCGTTATTGAAAATGACGCAGTTTACCAAGCACTCGATGATTGACGCTCCTTTGTGTGCATGGGCTTTAACCATGCAGTCTTGGGTCGTCGGGACATCCACATCTAAGGTCCTGGCAAAGAAAGTTCCGCCGGCGCCTAAAACTAACTCCCCCGGAATAAACGGTCGTTCTACTGTGCCGAAGGGACTGGACTTAGAAACAAAGCCTTTGGGACTTGTTGGACTGTATTGCCCTTTGGTCAAACCGTATATGCGGTTATTAAACACGCACACATTGAGGTCCACATTGCGGCGTATCTCATGGATGAAATGGTTGCCGCCTATGGCAAAACAGTCTCCATCGCCGCTCATCTGCCATACCGTCAACTCGGGATGGGAGGTTTTGACACCTGTAGCTACAGCGCCTCCTCGCCCATGAATGGTGTTAAACCCGTAGGGGGCTAAATAGTGCGGCATGCGGCTCGAACAGCCGATACCGCTGATGACCGCTATTTGGTCTGGAGCAATGCCGATGGAAGCCATTGCCTTGGTCAAACTCATCAATATACCATGGTCGCCGCACCCGGGGCAGAAACGCACATACTGGTTACTCTTATAATCACTTGCTTCCATATTATCTATTTAAGAGATTCTACTAACTTACCTACTTGCAGGGGTTGTCCTGTCACTTCATTGTACTGCTCAATGGTTACTCCGGGCACTTGACTACGGAGAACAGCCGCCAACTGACCGCTATTAAGTTCACACACCACTACGCGTTTATAACGCCGCAATACCTCGGCGGTATTGGCGGGAAGCGGGTTGAGGTAGTGGAACTGTGTTGTGGCGCAGCCCATGTCCTCGGCGGCTTCAAGAAGGTGTCCTTCGGTGGAGCCCCAACCGACTAACAAAGTGTCTGCATCATGCTTGCCGTTGACCACTAAGTCGGGGATATCGTTGACTACATCGGCAACTTTCTTGGCGCGACGAGCCACCATAACTTGGTGATTAGCAGGGTCGGTCGAGATAGTACCCGCCGTGGCATCGTGCTCTAAACCCATATTGCGATAGGCACGCCCTTCCTGACCCGGGTGGGGCATGTCAATAGGTGTTATCGCCGGCAACTCCGCTAAAACGGGAATTTTCCAGAGCGATGATCCGTTCGCCAAATAGGTGTCGGTCAGTAATATAACCGGCGTTTGGTGCTCTAAGGCTATTTTAGCCGCCTCGTAGGCATATTGGAAACAGTTAGCAGGCGTAGAGGCAGCCAGTACCACTAACGGACACTCTCCATTGCGCCCGTAAAGGGCTTGGAGCAAATCCGTTTGTTCCGTCTTGGTAGGCAGACCTGTTGACGGACCGCCGCGTTGCACATCAATGACCACTAACGGTAATTCTGCCATAACGGCCAAACCGATACCTTCGCTCTTGAGGCTCAGACCGGGACCGCTGGTGCAAGTACATGCCAAATCACCGGCAAAGCTCGCTCCGATACTTGTGCAGACACCCGCTATCTCATCCTCTGCTTGAACGACCATCACGCCCATGTCCTTGCGCGCCGCCAACTCTTGCATGATATCGGTCGCTGGAGTAATCGGGTAACCTCCTAAGAAGAGGTGCTTACCGGCTTTCTGAGCTGCGGCTATCAGTCCCCAGGCTGTCGCTTTGTTACCGGCAATGGAGGTGTAGCGACCATGCGGCATATCGGTTGCTTTATCGGGGTGTAACTTGTTGACGGAAAGGGCTAAATTATTGCCGTAGTTATAACCGTCTGTCAGTACTTTGACATTGGCGGGAATGACGGCAGGTTTCTTCTTGAACCGTCCTTCTAAATACTGTATAGCTTTCTCAATCGGCAAATCGAAGAGCCAGCACACGACACCAAAGGCGAACATATTGCGGCTCTTGAGAATGCTCTTCATATCTAACCCGCTGTCTTTCAGTGCCTCCTTGGTGAGACTCGTTACCGGTACAGGCACTATCTGCACGGACTCTTTTATATTGAGTTCCGTGAACGGGTTATCTGTCTTGTAGCCGGCTTTCTCGAGGTCGGCTTTGGTGAAACTATCCGTGTCAGCAATGATGATGGCGTGGTCGGTAAAGAGTTGGCGTTGCACGCACACTTTGAGGGCGGCACTGTTCATCGCTATGATGACATCGGCTTTGTCGCCCGGAGTGGTCACACCGTTACCAACCTTGACCTGAAATCCGCTGACTCCTCCTAAAGTACCTTGCGGCGCGCGTATCTCTGCGGGAAAATCGGGTAAGGTACTTATCTCGCAACCCAGTACGGCGCTGAGCGAACTGAACATATTGCCCGTCAGTTGCATGCCGTCACCGGAGTCGCCTGAAAAACGTATTACTATATTTTTAGACATTTCTACTTTCTAATGAAACTCTTGACTGAACTAAATGCAGCAGCGTAGCTACCTTAGCGTTACGCCGGCATTTGTTCTTGTACCGTTTTGCAAACAAATTCACCAAATTCTTGTACGCTCATGGTTCCTAAATCAGCGGCACCCTGTTGGCGTACAGCGACGAGTCCCTGTTCGGCTTCTTTCTCGCCGACTACCAACATGTACGGAATGCGCTTCAGTTCGTTGTCGCGTATCTTGCGACCGAGTTTCTCGTTGCGGTCATCCACCAATACGCGCACACCCATGGCTTCGAGCTGTTGTTTGACGCTATGAGCGTACTCATTGCTCTTCTCGGAGATAGGCAGCACAATGGCCTGGTCGGGCGTGAGCCATAACGGGAACTTACCCATGGTATGCTCAATCAGTACAGCGACGAAACGCTCCATGGAGCCGAAGGGCGCACGGTGAATCATCACGGGACGGTGTTTCTGGTTATCTTCCCCTACATACTCAAGCTCAAAACGCTCCGGCAGGTTGTAGTCCACTTGAATGGTACCGAGCTGCCAACGACGTCCAAGGGCATCTTTGACCATGAAGTCCAATTTAGGTCCGTAGAAAGCTGCCTCACCGTATTCGATTTTGGCGGTAAGGTTCTTCTCCTTGCAGGCATCAATGATGTTTTGCTCGGCGCGTGCCCATAACTCGTCCGAACCGACATATTTCTCGTGGTCGTTAGGGTCTCTAAGCGAAATCTGTGCCTCGAAGTTCTCAAAGTTGAGACTCTTAAAGATGATTTCAATAATATCCATCACGCGCATAAACTCATCCTTGACTTGGTCGGGACGGCAGAAGATATGTGCATCATCTTGGGTGAAGGACCTTACACGGGTCAGACCGTGTAACTCACCGCTTTGCTCGTAGCGATAAACGGTACCGAACTCCGCACAGCGGAAAGGCAGATCCTTGTAACTATGGGGGGAGTTCTTGTAGATGGCGCAGTGGTGCGGGCAGTTCATAGGCTTGAGCATATAAACTTCGCCCTCCTCGGGAGTCTCAATGGGTTGGAAACTATCCTTGCCGTAATGGTCCCAGTGCCCGGAGGTCATATATAGTTGTTTCGAGCCGATGTGCGGGGTTATAACTTGCTGATAGCCATAGCGGCGCTGAATACGGGTAAGGAACTCTTGCAAACGGTTGCGCAACTCCGTACCTTTGGGTAACCAAATGGGAAGTCCTTTGCCGACCATGTCGCTGAACATGAAGAGTTCTAACTCTTTGCCGATTTTGCGGTGGTCACGCTTCTTAGCTTCTTCGAGCAATGCCAAGTATTCGTCCAGCATGCTCTTTTTCGGGAAGGTGATGCCATAGATGCGCGTCATCATAGGTCGTTTGGCATCGCCACGCCAATAGGCGGCACTGACAGAGAGTATTTTAATGGCTTTGATGGGCTCGGTGGAGTAGATATGAGGACCTTTGCAAAGGTCGGTAAACGCGCCTTGGGTGTAGGTGGTTATGGTGCCGTCCTCGAGGTCATTGATGAGCTCACACTTATAGCTCTGCCCTTTGTCTCCAAAGAATTTGAGGGCATCGGCTTTGCTGATTTCTTTGCGCTCCAAGACCTCTCCGCGCTTGTGCAACTCCATCATCTTGGCTTCAATAGCGGGGAAATCTGAGTCCTTAATCACCTGTCCCTCGGCTGGATATACATCGTAGTAAAAACCATTTTCGATAGCAGGACCGATACCGAACTGAATGCCGGGGTATAATTCCTGCAGTGCCTCTGCCATGAGGTGACTTGAAGTGTGCCAAAAGGCGTGCTTGGTTTCCGGCTCATCCCAGTTGTGGATAGAGCCGTCATTAAATTTAATCGTAATCATTATATTTATGTAATTATTATAGTTTTTCTACACAGGTTTCCAATTATCGCCGCAAAGATACGTATTTTTTTAAATATATGCAAATAAAAGTGCATTATTTAAGTATTTATTCAAAAATTTTACATATATATTTGCATATCTCAAAAAAAAACACTATTTTTGCAAGCTAATTAAGTGTAATATGGAATCTGTAAATCTCTATCGAGTGATTTTTGCGGCGATATTGCCGGCATTTTTATTGGTATTATTTATTTATTGGCGCGATAAGAATCAGCGTGAGCCATTTATGCAGATTGTGAAGGGTGTGCTCTACGGTGTGCTATCTGCAGGAATAGCGATGTTGTTGGAGACACTGTTAAGCCCCATTATTCCGGCAGAACCGGTGACTTGGTTGGGAGCTGTTTTTAAGGGCTTTGTCGGAGCCGCTATTCCTGAGGAATTTGCTAAATTGACGATGCTGATATTGTTGCTGCGCAATAACCGGTATTTTGATGAGCGATTTGACGGAATCGTTTATGCGGTATGTATCGGTATGGGTTTTGCCGGAACGGAGAATATCATTTACCTGTTGTCGAATATAGACTCATGGCAGTCGGTAGCGGTGAGCCGTGCGATTTTTGCGGTGCCGGGACACTTCGGTTTTGCGGTGGCGATGGGATATTTCTATTCGATGATATATTTTAAGGACATGAGTCCCCGTTACGCCTCGCGTGTTTATTGGATGCCGGTATTGTTGCATGGTATATATGACTCGGTGCTGTTTATGGCAGGGACTCCGTTGAGCCGAATGACGGGTCTCAGTGCGGTCTTAGTGTTGTGTTTCTATGTTTTTTGCTGGTATTTATTGAAGCACTCGCGCAAGAAGATTCGGGAGCACTATGAGCGCGATATACATGTCTCGCAGCGATACTCTTTCCTGCAGCCGGGAGCGGTCATTGAAGATGTGGAGCCGATAGAGGAATCTAAACCCCTTTGCATGCCTCGTAAGATGTTTGTCATGATGTTGACAATCGGACTTGTTATCCTGATGATATGGCTCATCTGGGGTATTTGGACTTATGTAACTGCATTGTAATTAGATGAAAATAAAGAAAATACTATGGTAATATTTAAGAAACGGAACGAGGATGCTCCTCGTCGTAAGATGGGTTGCGTAGGTAAGACCCTGATAATCATAGCCGCAATATGCTGCTTTAGTGCGTTACAGACCTTAATGATGCGGTCACTGATGACCACGCCGGCGACTACATTGGAGGACAACTCGGTGTATAAGTTGACGCTTAACGGTACGGTGGTAGAGCGGATTAATGAAGAGAACCCCTTTCAGGCGTTGATGGGGCAAGTGCCGGGCAGGAGCGTTGAGACAACCTATGGGCTGAATGACATCTTGAGCAATATTAAGGAAGCCAAGACAAATGCCAACATCAAAGGTATTTATCTCTACGATGGTCAACTCTCAATGGGGCAGGCTACGGCGAAAGCTATTCGCGATGCCCTATTGGATTTCAAGGAGTCGGGTAAGTTCATCATTGCCTATTCGTCTCATTATGGCGAAGTCAATTACTACTTGGCGTCCGTCGCAGATAAGATTTATCTGAACCCGACGGGTACGGTAGAGTGGCACGGTTATGGCGCGGTGAAGATGTACTACACGCGGTTATTGGAAAAAATCGGGGTTAAGATGCAGATAGTCAAAGTAGGGACCTTCAAATCTGCAGTAGAACCGTATTTCCGCACCTCTATGTCTGAGGCAGATAAGGCTCAAACGCTCCATTATATCCAAGGTCTCTGGAATCAGACCGTTGCCGCTGTGAGCGAAGCACGCGGAATATCGAAAGAACAGCTCAATGTCTATGCCGATGAGTTCATGGAACTTCAGCCTCAAGAGAAGTATATAGCCTATCACTTGGTGGATAGTTTGACATATTCGCAGGGAATGGATTCCGTATTGGCGCAATGGGTGGGTGCCAAAGACTATCATTTGGTGTCGCATAGTGCGATGACTAATGTGAAACGGGAGCCCAATAAGTCCAAGAATAAGGTAGCTGTTGTTTATGCGGAAGGCGGTATAACGGATACTGAAGGTGACGGCATTGTCGGCACTGAGATGGTCAAGACGCTTAAGCGTGTGCTGAATAACGATGAGGTGAAAGCGGTCGTGTTCCGTGTGAATAGCCCGGGCGGTTCTGCCGATGCCTCCGAGCAGATATGGCACGCAATTCAACTGCTTCGCGAGAAAGGTTTGCCGGTAGTGGTATCGATGGGTGATTATGCCGCTTCGGGAGGCTATTATATCTCTTGTGGAGCCGATTATATTTACGCAGAGCCGAACACGATAACCGGTTCGATAGGTATCTTCGGGACTATTCCGGATGTGGGTGCGCTACGTGAGAAAGTGGGCTTGGATATAGACGAGGTGGGTACGAATAAGCACACATCGCTGGCAGGCTCGTTAGCGATGCGTGGCATGACCGCAGAGGAGCAGGCAATGATGCAGAAGATGGTAGAGCGTGGTTATGAACTCTTTACCTCTCGTTGCGCCGAAGGTCGCCATATGCCCCAGTCTGAGATAAAGAAGATTGGTGAGGGGCGTGTGTGGCTCGGCACTGACGCGTTGGAATTAGGCTTAGTGGACAACTTGGGTTCCATAGACGATGCTATCAATAAAGCCGCGCAATTAGCAGGCCTGACCACCGATTTTGCGACTGTTAGTTATCCGGCAAAGAAAGACTCTTTTGAGGAGTTGATGAAACTGTTTGCGGGCGAGATGCCGGAGGAAGAACGGCTCATGATGGAACTGCGTGCACTCTGCTCTAAACCCCGTGTGATGGCTTTGGCACCGGTAGTAGAGGTGTATTAAAGCATATGAAAAACGGCGTGTGGCATAGTATATGGGCGGCACCGATTAGCCTAATCTACCGCCATATCGTGTGGTGGCGGAATATGCTTTATGATGAGCATATCTTGCCATCAACACGTGTGCCTGTTCCGACCATCGGCGTGGGTAATCTGGCGGTAGGAGGTACAGGCAAAACGCCGATGATTGAATACTTAGTACGGCTTTTGTCCCCGAGTTATAAGGTGGCGGTTCTCTCGCGCGGTTATGGGCGTAAGACGCGGGGCTTTGTGATGGCGGACCGCAATTCGGATGCTTCCACGATTGGAGATGAGATGATGCAGATGCATTTGAAGTTCCCGGATATCCCCATGGCCGTTTGTGCCAATCGGGTTCAGGGCGTTAAGCAGCTGCATTTGATGCACCCCGAGGTGCAATTGGTGCTGTTAGATGATGTTTTTCAGCATCGTTCGATTCATTGCGATATGTATATCTTGCTGACGCCATACGAACGGCTTTATCAGCATGATCATCTATTGCCGTGGGGTAGGCTTCGCGAGCCGGCTTCAGAGGCACTTAGGGCGCAAGTGGTGGTGGTGACCAAATGTCCCGATAGTATGAAACCGATAGATAAGCGCGTGGTTGCCAATCATCTGCGTTTAGCGGCGTTTCAGTCCCTCTTTTTCTCACATATTCGGTATGAACCCGTGAACGTGCCGGACAAAACGTTGGTGGTGACGGGTATCGCCCATGCCGATTACTTATTCGATTACATCCGGTCAAAGGCTCCTGAAGCGGACCAACTTGTTTATCCCGACCACCATAATTACTCCAAGAAGGATATCGCTCGTATCGCCGCCACGGCTGAGCATTACGACGCAGTCATTACGACGGAGAAAGATGCTTCCCGTTTTGGTCGTTTGGTGTTGCCGGAGAGCTTGCGCGCTAAGATGGTGTCGCAGGCGATTTATCCGGATTTCAGGGAGGACGAGGCGGAATTTAATCGCAAGATTAAGGCATTTGTCGCCGAGCAGATTCGGCATGCAGGTTTATGAAATTGCTGCGACGATTCATATCACCGTATCTTTGGCAGGTTGGATGTTCTATATTCTTCAACCTGCTGTCGGCGGTACTGACGCTGTTTTCGTTCTCAACGATTATCCCGATTTTGCGAATATTGTTCGGTATCGTCAAGGCGGACAATGTCTATATCCCCTTGCGGGAAGGGATGTCGTTGAGCCAAATAGGGGATGTGTTGGTCAATAATCTCTATTGGTACCTGCAGGAGCAGATGAGTACCATCGGTCCTGGCTGGGTGCTACTGGAGCTTGGACTCTTTCTGATTGTGGCAACGCTATTGAAATGTGCGGCATCGTATTTCGCAGCTTTCTTTACGATTCCGATTGAGACGGGCGTGCTGCGGGATATGCGACGCCAACTATATAATAAGGTGCTTACCTTACCGGTCGGCTATTTCACGGAGGCGCGCAAAGGGGATATCATGTCGCGGATGACCAATGATGTCTCGCAGGTGGAGGCATCTATCATGGCGTCGCTCAATATGCTTTTTAAAGACCCGATACTGATTATCGTCTATATAGTAGCGCTCTTCATGGTATCGTGGCGACTGACTGTTTTTGTGCTTATTTTGCTGCCGACTATGGGCTATGTGATTGGTTTGGTGGGGCGCAGTTTGAAGCGTCGCTCGACCAAAGGGCAGGAACAAACAGCGGAACTTCTCTCTGAAATAGAAGAAACCTTAGGCGGCTTGCGTATTGTCAAAGCCTTTAATGCCGAGGAAAAACTCAAGGCGCGCTTTGAGGCGCAAAACAATAAAACACGTCGAACCTTTGCCCATATAGCGATGCGGTATAACTTGGCACATCCGGTCTCGGAGTTCTTGGGGACGGCGATGATTGCGGTAGTACTATGGTATGGAGGATCGCTTATCCTGAATGAAAACAGCACCATTGATGCGGCTAATTTCATCTATTACCTCGTTATATTCTACTCGATTATCAATCCCGCTAAAGACTTGACTCGTGCCGCGTACGCTATTCGTCGCGGAACGGCTTCGTTGGAGCGTATCGATAAGATTTTGGATGCCGAGTCGAATATCATGGAGGCAGAGAGTCCGCTACCTATGCCGGATTTTAAGGACATTATTCGATATGAAAACATCTCTTTCGGTTACCAAAAAGAGCGACCTGTTATTCGTCATGTCTCTTTAGAGATACCCAAAGGCGCTACCGTGGCGTTGGTAGGTCAGTCTGGAAGCGGCAAAACAACGTTGGCGGACTTGCTTCCACGGTTCTATGATGTGGATGAGGGGCGAATAACGATTGACGGAGTGGATATACGAGAGGTCAAAACGCATGATTTGCGCGCTATCATGGGCAATGTCAACCAAGAAGCGATACTCTTCAACGACACCTTTTATAATAATATCACTTTCGGCGTTGATACTGCACGACCTGCCCCCAATGGCATGAGTTGGGAAGAGGCCGTTATTGAAGCGGCGAAGATTGCCAATGCCCATGACTTTATCATGGCGATGCCGGAGGGATACCAAACGGTTGTCGGTGACCGTGGCTCACGCTTATCCGGCGGACAACGACAGCGCATTTCTATCGCCCGCGCTATCTTGAAGAATCCGGAGATTTTGATTATGGATGAGGCAACTTCCGCGCTTGATACCGAGTCCGAAAAACTCGTTCAAGACTCGCTGGATCACCTGCTCAAGAATAGAACGACCCTTGTTGTCGCTCATAGGTTATCAACAATTCGAAATGCAGACATAATCTATGTGCTGCACGAAGGCGAAATAGTGGAAAAGGGACGCCACGAAGAACTAATGGCCCTAAACGGATACTATCACAAACTGGTAGAAATGCAAAACACAAAATAATATGGTACACGAAGACCCGCTATCCACACCGATGATGAAGCAGTTTCGCGACATCAAACAGCAATACCCGGATGCACTATTACTCTTTCGGTGCGGAGACTTTTATGAGACTTATTGTGAGGATGCCGTTGCGGCAGCCAAGATACTGAATATTACACTGACACATCGAAACAACAAGTCGGCCGCGCCTATTGAGATGGCGGGCTTCCCTTTTCATGCCTTAGATACCTACCTGCCTAAATTAGTTCGGGCAGGACGTAGGGTGGCTATTTGCGACCAATTGGAGGACCCTAAACTCACCAAGAAACTGGTTAAACGTGGCGTTACCGAATTGGTGACCCCCGGCGTCTCCTATTCCGATACTACCATCACCAATAAGGAAAATAACTTTGTCAGCTGCGTCTATTATGCGAAGGAGAAGAACTTTGACCGCGTCGGCGCATCATTCCTCGATATCACGACCGGAGAGTTTTATATCGCCGAAGGACCGGTGATCGCCATTAGCAAACTGATAGCGAATTTTGCACCGAAGGAGGTGCTTTTTTTAAGAGGAAACAGAGACCGCTTTATCGGGGATTTTGGGGACCGATTCTTTACCTTTGAACTGGATGAGTGGATGATGACGCCGCAGGCCGCAACGGAGCGGCTGGAGAAACAATTCGGGGTGGTGAACCTCAAAGGATTTGGCGTCTCCGATATGCCCAATGGCGTCATTGCCGCTGGAGCTATTCTCCATTATCTTGATATGACACAACATTTGCAGACCGGTAATATCCGTCATTTGGCGCGCATTGAACAGGAGCGTTATGTATGGCTTGACCGCTTCACGATTCGCAACCTCGAGTTGGTGCAGGGCACTACACCCGAGAGCAAGACCCTCCTCGATGTACTCGACCAAACGGTTTCTCCTATGGGCAACCGCCTTCTGCGACGCTGGATCGCCTTCCCGCTGAAAAAGGTACAACCTATCAGAAACAGGCAGTCGGTCGTGGAGTGTTTCTTCAAACACCCCGAGTTGAGGGACAGCCTTCGGGAACAAATCGATAAAATTCAAGACTTGGAACGACTTATATCCAAAGTCTCTACCGGACGAATCGGACCGCAAGCACTACGGCAGATAGCTTATGCACTGCAAGCTATTGAGGTGATAAAGGGACTTATCGAGCCCATCCGGTCGAATAATTACCTGGCACAACTCGGTGAGCAACTGAATCCGTGCGTCCAAATACGTGAGCGTATCCTAAATGAGATTGAACTCAATGCGCCGACTGTGCAGGGCAGACCGGACACAATTGCCCGAGGGGTCAACAAGGACCTGGACGGGTACCGCGACCTGCAAAATAATGCCAGAGGATATCTCATGCAACTGCAGGAGAGAGAAATACAAGCAACCGGCATAAATTCCCTTAAAGTAGGCTATAACTCCGTCTATGGCTACTATTTAGAGGTGCGTAATACCTTCAAGGATAAAGTGCCGCCGGAGTGGATTCGCAAGCAAACACTCGTTAGTGCCGAGCGTTATATCACGCCCGAACTCAAAGAATATGAGGAGAAAATAGCACGTGCCGAGGAGCAGATTGGCACCTTGGAAAGCCGACTCTATAACGAACTCCTCATCGCCGTCTCTGATTACGTTTCGGCTATTCAGAACGATGCTTCTGTGATTGCACAACTGGATTGTTTGCTCTCTTTCGCCGTGACGGCAGCGCGCAATAAATATATCTGCCCGGACATCAATGACTCGCTGGTATTGGATATCCGGCAGGGACGACATCCCGTCATCGAAACCCAAATGGGCTTTGGCGAGCAATATGTCCCAAACGATGTGCTGCTGGATAATAACGGTCAACAAATCATTATTTTAACCGGCCCGAATATGGCTGGTAAATCTGCCTTGCTTCGCCAAACCGCACTCATTGTCTTGATGGCGCAGATTGGCTCTTTTGTGCCCGCCGACTCTGCATCAATCGGGGTGGTCGATAAGATATTCACGCGCGTTGGTGCATCGGACAATATTTCCCTTGGCGAATCTACTTTCATGGTCGAGATGAATGAGGCTTCATCCATTCTTAATAACTTGTCCGAGAGGTCATTAGTGCTCTTCGACGAGTTGGGACGAGGTACTTCAACCTATGACGGTATATCCATCGCTTGGGCTATCGTGGAATTTATTCACGAGCACCCTGGACACGCCAAAACTCTTTTCGCAACGCATTACCACGAACTCAATGAGATGGAAGCTTCCTTCACCCGAATTAGAAACTACAATGTCTCTGTCAAGGAAGTTGATGGCAAGGTCATTTTTTTGCGCAAACTCATCCGCGGCGGGTCGGAGCATAGTTTTGGTATTCATGTGGCTAAACTGGCTGGCATGCCGCCTTCTATCGTGGCGCGCGCCAATGAGGTGCTGAAGGAATTGGAGGGCTCTGCCCCTGACCGCCATGAGAATTTGCAACATACGGCTTCGCTTTCCAAAGCCGGTGCTACCAGGGAAGGTATGCAACTATCTTTCTTCCAACTCGATGACCCTGTCTTGGAACAAATACGGGATGAGGTGACCAAAATGGACATCAATGCCTTGACGCCCCTTGAAGCCCTCAATAAATTAGCGGAAATAAAGAAATTAGTCGGGAAATAAGAAATCTTGGTATCCCGGTATCCCGGTAACCCTAATACACAACTTAACGGGACCGTGCCTCGGCGGTTATTGCAAATCAACCCTCACTTTGAAATTAATCCTTCGCCCTGTTAGATACTCAGGGCTCGCCCATTGATTGCCGTCAGCATCCGTTGCCCAGAAATAGCCATTGACATTGTTCCACCCTACAAGGTTGAAGCACTCCAATTGCAGCGACCACTGCTTAACATGTTTAGCACTGGCTGCGCGCATGAACTTAGCCGTTTTGCGGTTGAAGGACCAAGTCGCACCTATATCAATCCGTCGATAGGGTGACATCCTGCCTTGCGCCAAAATATTACGCGGGGCAGAGAAGGGGAGGCCGTCTGACCAGATAAACTTTATATGGAACAGTAATTGCGGCAGCTTTGGAAAATAGTCTTGGAAAAGCATCGAGAATGCGTACCGCTGCTCGTTGGGGCTATGTAACCAGCCCGCTTCGGGGTGGTCTAATAGTTTTTGGCGGGCGGACATTACCCCGAAATTGATCCAACTATCCGCACCCGGAACAAGTTCCCCATAGAGTTTCAGGTCCAAACCGGCTGCATAACCGATGGCGTCATTCTTACCCGAATAGCGCACACGAACATTATCAACCGTATAACTGACCAGCCGGTCCATATACTTGCCGTATGCTTCAGCGGTAAACTTAAATGGCCGTCCCCAGGCACGGAAATAGTAATCCGCTCCGAAAACCAAATGTACCGACCTCGGGGCTTTGAGTTTATTGTTCAGTGTCACGCGCGTCACACCCTCCGTCGTGAGCGTATCGCGCACCTCTTTATAGAACGGAGCTTGGTAATAGAGACCCGTTGCAATACGGAAATTGACATCCCGCTTCCACCCGGGTTGAAGTGTCACAGACGCTCTGGGGGAGGGGAGAACCTCATTGGTGAAAGACCACCAGTTGAGCCGGCCGCCTATCGTGAAAATGACCTTGCACTGCGCGGTTTGCCAATTATGCGTGTTCTCTATATATGCTTGCAGTCTGCCGGAAGTCATGTCTGTCTCTCCGCGCATTGCATAGTAGAGATTCATCTCCCGCTCCTTATTGGGCATCGAGTAGCCTGCTGAATCGCGCCACTCCCACTCGCTGATACGGTCGGAGATAAGCTCCGCTTGACCGCTGATACCCCAACTGAGCTCATTCCTGCCGCGTGTCCATGAACCATGATGAGAAAGGGTGATTACCCCCGCTTGCAGGAGATTACGCGCATGCTCGTGGTAGGTACCTGTTCCTAGTACCGTACTACCGCTGCTCTCTCCGCCGCTTGGGCTGCTCATGCCGTTATTGATACTGCTATTGACATCAGCGCCACCGGAGGACAGCACGTAATCGCCGGTTATATCAAAGGTCTCCCTTTCGTTGGTATAAAAACCCGAAAGGTCAAAACCCAATTCAATTTCTTTGTTAATCTGCCCGTAGGCGCTCAGTGCCCCGAAAGCGGTAATGAAGCGGTCCTTCTCCTGCCCTTCATACCAGATATTCAAGGTCTTACTATCCGTCGTTCCACCGAAAGATTCGCTTAACTCGTCCGGCACAAATTGGTAATCATTGAGACTGAAGTTCCCCAAAAATGACATTCTCCAGGGGTGCACTTTGTCCTTATAGACGCGCCAGTTCAAATAGGTTTGATAGTCAACATAGTTAGGTTTATAATTGCCTTGCGTGTTCAGACCTCCAAGCATGTACTGGCTTGTCTTATAGCGTATTCCGTGCATCTGACTGAATACCGAATCGCCATGCCCGACATAGGCGCTTGCCCCTAATAGACTAAGGCTCAGAGAAGACTCAAACTTGGTGGGGGTCTTGTACCGTATATCTAACACGGAAGCCATTTTGTCGCCATACCGTGCGTCAAAACCGCCGGCACTGAACAATACATTATCCACCATTTCGGGATTAACAAAGCTCAGTCCCTCTTGTTGACCGTTGCGAATCAAAATCGGACGGTGAACCTCTATCCCGTTGACATACACCTCGTTCTCGTCAAAGGACCCGCCGCGTACATTATATTGGCTGGAGAGTTCGTTGTTTTGATTGACACCGCTGAAAGTGATGAGGATACTTTCGATAGAACCGCCTGTCGCGTCAGGCATCACGCGGGCGACATCGGCTTGAATATGTTCCATCTGTCCTTGCTGGTGCCTGATTCCAACGACTTCCACTTCCTCCAAAACCTGCTCGTCCGTGGCTAATTCTACATTGATATTCAGCACATCTTGCTTTGCACCGTTATGCATGCTTTTGGATAAATCGGCGGCAGGATCATGCACTTTGACGGGCTGCTTAACGGTTTGATAACCAAGCATCGAAAATACGACCGTGAAGGAGTCCAAATCGTGAATCATCAAGTCGTAGTACCCGTTGCGGTTGGTCGATGTGCCTATTGGGGAGGCATCGCTGACGGTTTCTTCGATATACACTTCCGCGAGTTCGATACCTCTGTTGTCGGAATCGACCACGTACCCATATACGCGCATACTATCAGCATAGGAGTAAAGCACCCCTATGCTGAATAGAATGGTCAACGCGATATATTTGAGTCTCTGCATTCTTTGATAGAACACCTGGCATCTTTGCATCCTTTGCTGCATAGACGCTGGGCCTGCCGTCATAGCAGCCGGTAACCTGGCATCCTGGTCACCTGGTCTCCTGACAATTACTCAAACAGTTTCTTGGCATCTTCAATCCCCTTGCGGATTTTATCCTCAAAGGTCTCGGGCTCCTTGAAATAGCGGTTGTACAGACCTTCGAAACCGGCACCGTGACGCGCTTCGTCTTTTGCCATCTCATGAACAGTATCGTGGATAGCATCAAGGTCAAGGGATTTGGCTTTCTTGGCAATGCGCAACTTGTCTTCGCATGCACCTTGCTCTGCCAACATCCGTTTATATACATTGGTCTTGGTGTCCCAAACTACTTCGCCTAACAACTCAGCAAACTTGGCAGCATGCTCTGCTTCCTCGAAGGCATAACGCTTGAAGGCTTCTGCTATCTCGGGATAACCCTCACGCTCTGCTTGACGCGACATGGCTAAGTATTGACCTACTTCCGAGCACTCGCCGTGGAAATGGGAACGAAGACCTTCCAATATCTCTTCGTCTTTGCAGTCCTTGGCAACGCCGACTACATGCTCGCAAGCCCATGTGAGACCTTTGCTCTCATCGACTTCTTTCCATGTCACGATTTGTTTGCACTGGGGGCAACGCTCGGGAGCAACTTCCCCTTCAAAAACATAGCCGCAAATAGGGCACATAAATTTCTTCTTCATAGGATAAAAAATTTTATTGGTTAAATTTGCTACAAAAGTATAACTTTTTTTGGAGATATGCAAAAATTTTTGTACTTTTGCGCCAAAAAATAGGTTTTTATAACGGATAACCATGTCGCATATAGTGGATAATGATATATTGATTCCGGAGATTCGCACTATCCTCTTGGAGGGAAGGGATGTACGTTTTACGCCTTCGGGAGTATCAATGCGCCCGTTTATTGAAGGGGGCAAGGATGCGGTTATCCTCCGTCATATGCCGTCTGTTAGGGTAGGGGATATCTGCCTCTGCGATCTTGGTACACGATATGTTCTCCACCGTGTCATTGCCGTCACACCTGACCCCTCATCCCTAACCGCTCACCCCTCTCTCATAACCCTCCAGGGCGACGGCATCCTTTTGGCAACCGAGCAATGCCTCGCTTCGGATGTCATTGGGACGGTAATTCGTATAGAGAATCCCCGAGGGCGTCGCAAACCGCTTACGCGTGGTCGATTATGGTTTTACATGCGTCCCCTCCGCAAATACCTACTTAAAATATATCGACATATTATAAAATTATAAATCCGGCATCCTGGTATCCTGGCATCCTGGTATCCTGGCATCCTGGCGTCCTGGTATCGCAGATATCCCTTGGCTACCGCCGCCACACCGGCTGCACAGACGCGGGACCTGCCGCCACGGCAACTGGTCCCCCGACAAAAAAACATAAACAACAATGAAAACTATCCCCGGTTTCAAGCTCCGCAAGCTTGGTAATGAATTTATTCTTGTGGGCGAGTCTATTGACCTCGTCAATTTCAATAAAATGCTGACTCTTAACGAGACGGCTGCTTACCTTTGGCGCCGTGCTTCAGAGGACCCGAATAAGGACTTTGACGCTGAACAGATGGCGCAATGGCTCATGGAGGAGTATCAAATAGACGAAAATACCCCGCTTCCCTATGAGCAAGCGCTCAATGATGCCGGTAAAACCATCAGACAATGGCTTGACGCCGGCATTGTAACGGAATAAGCACATCCTGTGCGCTATTTGCATGGCATCGCATTGTATTTCATTGCATTGCGTTTTTTCCCGTTATTCAATCGCCCCTTCTGCGTACCATTATCAATCGCCCCTTCAGCGTACCATTATTAATTGCCCCTTCGGCGTACCATTATTATAATTTCCGATTTTACTCCGATAACTTCGGATATCTTCTTCCCCCTTCTGATACCTTCCTCCTCCCATTACATTTTAGTCTTGACTCCTTATTCCTTACTCCTTACTCCCTATATTCATCGAAAGTCAAACGTAAGTCAATCGAAAGTCAATCGAAAGTCAAACGTAATCCACAGCACGGATCAGGCTACTATCCGTTATGAATGCTAATTCTTTGCAATATCTAAGTAGCAAATTTTAAGGTTAACCGAAAATATTAACTATAAATACACCCCAAAAAGGTGTATTTTTTTAAGATTGTGTGCCCATATATTGGGAAAAAGCACCAAAAATTTGCACAATTTGAAATATTGTCGTAATTTTGTAGCGTCCAAAAAGCGGGCTCTTGTTAAATAGAAGTAGCAAAATGCTCGTACTGAAACGAATAATTAGAGAAATATAAGGACAAAAAGAATAATGTCAGAACTGATTAAATATAACAAGACTGATTTTATCAGAGGTATCCAAACATTTTGGAGACAGTGTCGCCAAAAACTTTCCAAATTATCACCCAGCGTGTGACTAATTAACACAAAAAGGTCTCATATATATAGAAAATTTAAGAAATTGAAGATATGGATGCACAGAGCATTGTAACATATAAATCAACGTTTGACAGTATCATGCATGAGATATTGGCGGATGATGGTTTTACAATGGAAGTATGGTACGCCCGCGAGTTGCAAAGCGTGTGCGGTTATAGCCGTTGGGAGAACTTTTCTGTAGCAATCGAGCGTGCTAAACAATCATGTAAGTCGCAGAATATCAATATTGACGACCATTTTCGTGACGTCACGAAAATGGTCTCTCTTGGAAGTGGCTCTGAACGTGAAATTAACGATGTCCTTCTTACCCGGTATGCTTGTTATCTCATTGCGCAGAATGGTGACCCGAAGAAGGAAGAGATTGCTTTCGCACAGAGTTATTTTGCCGTGCAGACACGTAGGGCGGAGTTGATAGCGGAGCGCTTGCAACTACAACAGCGGTTGGAGAAACGGGAAGAGTTGCGGGCTTCGGAAAAGCGTCTGTCGCAGAATATTTACGAGCGAGGAGTGGACGATAAGGGGTTCGGGAGAATTCGCTCGAAAGGCGACGCTGCGTTGTTTGGCGGTGTAACGACAGACCAGATGAAAAAACGCTTGGGCGTGAAAAGCGGTGCTTTGGCAGATCATCTTCCGCAAGTGACAATTGCTGCCAAGAACCTTGCGACTGAGATGACGAACTATAATGTGGAGGCAAAGAACCTTTACGGAGAACCGTCTATTACAACGGAACATGTGCAAAATAATCGCACGGTACGGAATATGTTGGGTGAGCGAGGTATCCGACCTGAGGAGTTGCCCGCGGCTGAAGATATAAAGAAGGTGGAGCGCCGCGTTGCGAAAGAAGAAAAAGCATTAGGAGAATCTCAAAAACTCCCCAAGAAGAAATAAAAGCAAAAAAGAATTGCCAGAACTGACAACCCTTTCCAACCGGGGACACCCCAGTCCAAATTCAGACTCGCTGAATGTTCGTGCTGCAAAAGTACAACAAAAAATGAGATATGCAAATATTAAGAAAGAAAAATACATTTTTTATAATTTTTGGTAATTTTTGACCCAAAAGAATAAAATAAACACTCAACATAGCAATTGTTCCAAATTCGTCACGCACTGAGTGACAAATCTGCGACAGCGTTGCAGAAAAACAAGGACGGAATAAAATAATGACACCGAATATCAAAAATATAATATCTTGTGGAGAGAACAGCCGTGTGCAGTTTAAGCAAGAGTGGACATCCTCTCGGCAGGTAGCCGCAGAGATGATTGCTTTTGCCAACACAAAGGGCGGCGATCTTTATATTGGTATTGAGGATAAGACAGGGAAGATTATAGGTCTTACGTATGAGGAGATACAAACTATCTCTCGTGAGGTCGGCAATATCGCCAACGAGCAGATACGTCCGGCACTATATGTTCAGACAGAAACCTTGACAGAAGATGAAAAGCAGATTTTGATCATTCATGTGGAGGAAGGGAGAAACAAGCCCTACAAAGACTTGCAGGGAACAATCTGGGTGAAGCAGGGAGCAGACAAACGCCGTGTAACGGAGAATAGCGAAATACTACGGTTGTTTCAAGATGCAGGTGCTTATTATCCGGATCAGCATGCTGTGTTACGTACCGGAATGAGTGACTTGGATGAACGATTATTGGAGTCATACATACAGAAGAAGTCATCTATGGTGGATATTTCGCTTCCTAAAGAGCAGTTGCTCCGTAATATGCAGATTATGGATGAGAGCGGCTGCCTGACGATGGGTGGTTTGCTGTTCTTCGGTAAGAACCCGCAAATGTACATGCCGAGCATGGTGATCAAGGCGGTTGCTTTTTACGGAAACAGCATAGGCGGTACACAATATAGAGACAGTAAGGATTTTTCGGGTACTATTCCGCAGATGTATGAGCAGGGTTTGGCGTTTCTGAAGAATAATCTGCACGCCGTGCAATCCGGGCAGAACTTTAACTCTCTCGGGATATTGGAAATTCCGCAAGTCGCTTTGGAAGAGTTGCTGCAAAATGCTTTGGTCCATAGAGACTATCTCACCCCGGCTCCGATACGGTTGCTCATATTTGATGACCGGGTAGAAATTATCAATCCCTGTCATCTCGGAAGAGGAATGTCGGTAGAAACTATTTTGCGCGGTGCAACCTATCAAAGTAACCCTCTGCTGGCTAAGTTTTGTGAGGAAATGATGATTTACCGTGGCTTGGGATCCGGAATCCGCCGTGCGTTAGCGGAGTTCCCGGGATTGGAAATTACGTATCGTGAGGATAGCGGAGATTTTATCGTGACCTTACAGCGTAAAACAGAGACCAATGGCGGGAAGGATGGCAAGATGGAAGAGACAAATGGCGTGAAGGAACCTACTGAAAGACAATATCTTATATTAAGAGTTATTCGCGATAATGGCGAGATAACGATACCGGATTTGGCAAGAAAGACAGGAATTAGTCAACGAACATTAAGCCGTGAACTTGATTATTTGCAAAAATACCATTTCTTGTCACGTGTAGAAGGTCGTCGATATGGACACTGGGTGTTAACAATACCGCATTTGCCCAAAGATAACTCTCAAGAAGAATGATATGAAAGATGATAGGAAAGAAATTGACATATTCAATTGATAAATAGTTGTTTAATAGCAATGAGCAGAAAAAATGACACAATAAATGACATGATAGATGTCCGAAAGAATATCACCAATAAATAAGAACAAAAACGATTGATAAATATAATATAAAAACTATGAAAAAGATGAGTTTTAAAAGTATATTCAATTGGCTTTACGGTGCCACGCTCGACCGAGCGATGAAAAACTCCCTCTATCGTCCCGTATCCGTCTCGTATGTGTCGGCTTTTTTGAGTTCTATGCGCTCGCAGCGGGGACTGCTCGCACTCATGTTTTTGCTGTTCTTAGGCGGCTGGAATAGTGAGGCTTGGGGAAATGAGGCGACGCCGGCATACGCAAGTTCGGATGTAGTTGATGGGAAACTCATAATTACAAACGAGCATGCAACTTTCACATTGGCGAGTTCTGATGCTAACGTAACTTATGAATCGGAAGATAAACTATTTAAACTTGCAGCGGTTTATAACAAATCTACATTAGATTATACTTTTACCTGGAGCAGTAGTTGTGGCACAATAACAGTAACCAATATTGCATTCTGGTGTACGGCATATAACTCAGATGCATTCAATGCGGGTAAGGGAAAAATTGTTTTCAATGATAAAACTACCAATGTTGGAACAGCTTCTCTATCTTACAACGATGGTGATTTTGCCAAGATAAATGAATCAGGTACGTTTCCCTCTGGAATAAAGCTTACTTTGAAGAATGAAAATAATGCTCTTATTGATAGATATTTTAGGTATCGTATTAAGAAGCTTGTGATTACATACACCCTTAAGCCGAATACCCCGGGAAGACCGGAAGAATCAAAGACTATCTATGTGACAATGAATAAGGATAACTTAGAAGAGAATGAGCCGCAAACAGTGGATTTGACCGCTGCATTTACAACATCTGGGCATTTTAGTGATTATTGGCATTTTGAGAGAACCGATAGCAAAGGAGAATCGGGAGTCATTGATGACGGAATGTTCTATGCTACTGATTCGGGAACGTATAAGATTAAAGCAAGAATTGAAGCCGAAAATAATTGCCATGAGGCATCTTCATGGAGTTCAAATTTGACCATTACAGTAAATCCGTTGATTCCGTCGTTTACGGCAACTGATGGAAGTGTAGATATTTCTATCGGAGACGATATTGTAACTGCCGATTTGAGCAAGTTAGTCAGCGGTTATGATGGAAATAGTACTACTTTGACCTTTGAGAAGGTAACGAAAGCAGGGTATGAGGCAGTATCCAACGCTACTATATCCGGTAATAATTTCTCGGCAACTAAATTAGGGACGTACCGCGTACGTGCTACCTACGCAGCAACGAAACAATATAGAGCTGTTTCACGTGAGTTTGATGTTGTTGTTGGTAAGCGTACGCCGACATTTGAGTGGTGGAATGCCGATGGGGCGACGCATATTTATGCGAGTGATGTGTTGGAAAAAGTGGCGCAAGCGAAGTATAATGGGAATGATGTGGGCGGATTGACTTATAGTTATGAGTCCAACAGCGGTATCGTTGTCGCAGATGGTACTACTTTGCGTGTGCAAAATGCAGGTTTTACGGCAACGAATGTGACAATCAGTGTCGCTACAGAAGGAACACCGTATTATGAAGCAGGATCGGCTTCGCATACTTATTTGATTGAACCGAAAGCTACGCCGGAGTTCTGGCTGAATGAGACAATAAACTTGCCGGCTGATCCTGTTCAAGAACTGCATTTATTGGTCGGCGAGACGGCAACGATGCGTTTCGTGAATACCGATGAGAGCAACGGCTGGTTCAGATACCCTATCAATCCGCAGTATGTCGGTTATACACACAATAGTAGTGCGCATACAGGTGTTATCACAGGAACAGTAGCCGGCGATGAGGTAATACAGTTCGACCAAGAAGGTACAACCACTATCTTCAAGCATACCCGCTCTATACATGTGTATGTGAGCAAGCACACCACCACATTGTCGTCATGGCTTGACGGCATCACGTGCGATGTAGAGGACGCTGTAGCAACGGAAGATGCCTACAGCGTTAATGCTCCCGCTGAGGGCGAGCCAGCACAAAACGCTGTGGTCATCACCTCATCCAATGAGAACATCATCCGCTTCACGGACGGTATGTGGCGTGCTAAGAATGCCGGTACAGCCACATTGACTATTGCCCAAGCCAACAACGACTACTGGACAGGCGACACTATCACTGCTACCATCACCGTTCAAAAGAAAACACCGACTATCACATGGAACCTTGAGAACAACTACCCGTGGGGTGCACAAGTGAGCGAACCCGTTGTGTCATCCAACACAGAACTGCCCTTCACTGTCGTTTCCAACCATCCGGAAATAGCAAATTATGTGGACGGACGCATTGAGGTATATAACAAAACTGGCAACGTAACGTTCACTCTCACGCAGGCCGGTAACTACAAATGGAAAGATGCGAGCAGCAACCTGAGCAAGACCATACAGGTCTATCAGCCGCAAAACCACGTGCCGTTTACCATCACCAGCGACAACAAAAGCGACATCGTGATAGCCACCGAAAACAAAGCTACATGGGATAATAATGGTTATAAGATGGGCGACGACAAATGGATTTTAAGCCATGCTCCTAACTCATATATCATTATAGCTTTGACAGGAATCCCCGATAAGTTGTCATTCACAAAAAAATGTGACAAATATTTGGGACAACTCCCCGTGGATGGTGATTGCTTGTTTGAGGTATATGAAAGCAGTACCAACGGCAACTGGGGAAACGCCATTTGGTCATACAATAAGGAAGAAGAGTCACGCGATGTTACCGGTATCCCACTTTCAGGTTCAACAAGATATATCAAACTCCGCTATTATGGCACGGTATATGGCCATTTCAATAATATCAAAATCACTGAGCGAAAAGAGATTGTAGCCCCTTCCTCACAAGCCTTTGGCAGCGGGTATATAGGCAACAACCCCACCGAACGCACCGTGAGCGTGGACTGGTACAACGTCAAGACTTGTACAGTCAGCCTCACAGGTACTAATGCCGCATATTTCCAAATAGCCGAAGGCAGCAACACCATCGCTTCGTCCATTGATAACTACGGCACTGCCAATCTCATTGTGCGCTACTTGCACGAAGTGGCAGGCGACCATACGGCTACCTTGCACATTGAGAGCGAGGACGGAAAAACAGCTGATATCACCCTCACCGGCACAACCAACAAAGCCATACAAGAGATTGTCTGGCGCGAGGATATCACTCCGCTACCGTTAGACGAACCGTATTCGGGTGCCGCATATGCTACCAGCGGTCTGGCTGTCACGCTGATCGCAGAAACTCCGGGCATATTGGAAATAGAAGGCGACCGCGTAACCGGTATAGGCGTAGGTACCACCCGTCTGATTGCAACCCAAGCAGGCGATACTAAATGGGAGGCTGTCAATGAGACCATCACCGTGGAGGTAACCAACAAGCATGTGCAACATATTATCTGGACCGACAAACTGAGTAATGTGAAACGCGAGGACGGACAGACCGTCACAAAGACCCTAACCGCATATTCAGACGCTGACAATACGCTGCCTATCACTTACGAGTTAGATGACGCCGCAAGTGCCTTTGCTTCGGTAAGCGGTAACACGCTGACCATCACCGGCTGGGGCACAGGCTATATCACCGCCCGCCAAGCAGGCAACGACGACTATGTGGCAGTCAGTGCAACACACAAGCTCGTTAGCCGCGACCCCGCAGCAGGCTGCCGTCCGCTCGTGTTAGACGTAGCGGAAGAAAAGACTCTGCATACCATCGACAGCGAGGAGTTTACACTGCAAGGCGAACCGGCAACTATTGAGTTTGATGCCAAGTGCGATGATGCAGCAATCTGGGGACTATGGGTTGGCCAATACTACAACGGCAGTTGGCACGAGGTTGAATATATAGCGCGAGGCGACATAAACAAAAATTACAGACACTATGGGCCATACGTGCTCAATCGCAATACCACCAAAGTGAAGATTTACACTGAGACTGGCGCTACACTGACACGTACCTTTAAGGACGTGGAAGTAACCCTCGCCAAGTATCTTGAATTGCAAGAGAACAATATGGACTTCTCTGCTGTGGAATACGGACAGGTAGAATTGCAGCAGTTTACGGTCAACTATTCCAACCTGACCGGTGCTTTGGATGTGGAATTACAAAACCCGAGCGACCAGTTTGAAGTTCGCACGACTACTCTCGGCGAAGACTGCGGCGACTACCAAAAGAACGCTGTCGTGCAGATTCGCTGCACAGGACGTACCGTAGGTGCAGAAGACAACGTCATCGTTATATCCAACCACGACCAGCGACTTGAGATTCCCATCAGCGCAAACGTCATCAAGACTACTCAACAGATAACATGGAGTGTCGTTTCACCGGTTAACATACTGACATCGAATAAGGTGCAATTGGTTGCTACGGCTACCAGTGAACTGCCTGTCATCTTCACTTCAGCCGACAACAGCATCGCAGAGCCGTATCAGGATGGTGACGGATGGTGGCTCAATATTAAGCAATCAGGCGATGTGGTCATTACTGCAACGCAGGCAGGTAATACTTACTATGAAAGTACCACTACAAGCCGTACATATAGTATCGCTAAAGCCACTCCTACTGTTCAAGTATGCCCGACAAGCTCGACTATCCTTCCCGCTACCTTGGCAACTGTACCGCTCTATGGTGGTAGCGTAACAGTGGATATGGACGGCGTGGATGTGCTGATAGAAGGCTCATTTGACTGGCTTGAACCGACAACGGTCATCGAGCGTATTAATAGTGGCTATACGGCAGTATTCACCCCCGTAGAGGACAAATTGTATAACACCGTAACCTGCCATGTAGATATTGAGATACTGAAGACTCCACAGACCATCACATGGGACTTTACGACCACTGAGATGCTCTGCAATGCCGACTTCACCTTTGATGCCACTGCAAGTAGCGGATTGAATGTACGCTATACCTCATCCGACCCTACGATAGCATACGTGGATGAAGCAAACCGCCTGCTTATCATCAAAGGCGGTGAAGTCACCATCACAGCTCATCAAGACGGAAACGACACCTATGCTGCCGCAACCGTTGTGAACAAAACGCTTATTATCAACCGCTTCACACCGGAGATAGTCACTCTACCTACGGCACAGAGTATGCTGATTGGTCGTCTGCTGTCCGATGCTTCGCTCACAGGCGGCATAGTGAAACTGGACGGCGTGGTGGTAGAGGGTAGTTTTGCATGGAAAGATGGAAATACTACTGTAGAAAATGAGGCAGGCGTATTTGCACGCACGGTCATCTTCACCCCCGCTAACACCAACTGGTATAACACGGTGAGCGATAAAATGAATGTAGTAGTGGAAAAATATGCTCCTGCTGTTTATCCGTCGCTTACAGGCTCTACCATCATATATGGTCAGCCGTTGAGCGACGCAACAATCTCAGGCACTATCAGTGCCCGTGACGAAATCAAGAACCCGCAAGAAGACGTGCAAGGCACCTATGCTTGGAAAAGACCGGACGAGATAGTTAACGCCGGCAGTCCGTCCTATGCTACCGTGGTATTCACTCCCAATAATTTAGATTGGTATAAGACTGTCGAGTTCAACATACCTCTTACTGTTTTGCCCGCCGAACTGCCCGCAATAACCGCTACATCACAGATTTTCTACGGACAGATACTCTCTGAGGCACAACTGACAAACACCACCTACGGTGTTATAGACGGCGGTACGGCACTCATAGCCGGCACACTGGCTTGGGACGGCAGCCTTAATATGATGCACTACTACGAATTAGGCACACACACACTGCCTGTCATCTTCACCCCGTCCGACCCCAACTACCTGCCCACACCCGTAGCAGGCACGGCAACGCTCACTGTTACTAGCGGATTCGTCTTCAATGGCACAGATAATACCAACTGGGAAAAGAGCGAGAACTGGCTTGATAATAACAAACCAACCGATAGCAACGACAAAGTAGTTATCCTCTCCAACG
Organism: Bacteroidales bacterium UBA3810; assembly: GCA_002368645.1. Taxonomy (GTDB): domain Bacteria; phylum Bacteroidota; class Bacteroidia; order Bacteroidales; family Paludibacteraceae; genus Colicola. The sequence continues at coordinate 208,676 of DFEE01000020.1, read as the reverse complement.
TGGATATAAAAGGCGAGGTTGAAGTGGAGGCTATGACTATACGCGAGGGTGTTACAGTAACTATCAAAGATGGAGCTACACTTACCCTTGGTAACGACGACTCTTACTTCCGCGAACAATATGGTGATGTCAAAGTGGAACAAGGTGGTAAACTTATTCTTAACAATGGCACATTAGATGTTAATAACCTCTATATAGCATCGGCCATAGGCGGCAGAAATGCAGCTACACAAGAGCTATTCCAAGCAAGCTCCTCACAAGTGGAGAATATTGAGAATGTAAATGTTCACGCCGATGCCTATTTCGACTTGGCACTTGATCCTGCCGGCATTACGACTGATGGATGGTATGATTTTACCGTGCCGTTCCCTGTGTCTGCTGCTAATGGTATATATGACCAGAACGATGTTCAATTAGCCACAAATGACAATTACATTATCCAAACCTATAATGAAGCGCGTCGAGCACAAGGTGGTAAGGGATGGCAGAACTTCTCAGGTATCATGACGCCGGGACTTTGTTACACGATTGCCACGGATAATGGGCGTAATGTATATCGTTTCAAGAAACATAATGGCACCACCTATACCGAGCCGATTGAGATGAATCTCTCCGTTTCAGCAGGCGAAGCTAAATTTATCGGTTGGAACGGCTTGGGTAATGGCCTAACGACTTATGCTAACCTGCAAGCGAATGGAGAAATAACTAAGATTCAGTTGTTTGATCACACTACAAACTCCTATACTACGGAAGATATTAATGCCTGCACCTTTGTTATTGGTTCTGCCTTCTTTGTACAAGCTCCCAATAACGAGGCAAAGGTGTCGTTCCAAAAACCTGTTTCTGATGAGAACTTGACTCTTCGTGCTCCAAGCAGAACGGGTGAAGAGGACAAGACAGAGTTCAAACTTGCTTTTACGGCAGAGAATAGTGAATCGGTGGATTATCTCTATGTTGGCGCAACTGAAGAATCTGTAAACGAGTATGTTATTGGGCGCGACCTACTTAAGATGGGTACACCTACTTCGGCTACTATTGCACAAATTTGGGCTAATGCTTATGGCAATAAGTTGAGCGATATAGATCAACCGTTAGTCAATGAAAATGCCTTCTTTGAGGTAGGTCTCTATGCACCGAAAACCGGTAACTATGTGCTCGATATAGTTGATGCACCTCAAGATGCTACCCTCTATCTGACCTATGACGGCACCGTGATTTGGAACCTATCTGAGTCGGCTTATACCCTCTCACTCATGAAAGGTACGACCGCTAATTATGGTCTACAACTCGTGCGCGAAGCGCGCAATACCGCGACCGGTGTAGAGCAAGTCGGTAGTGAGGCTCCAATGCAGAAGTTTATCCATAATGGCGTACTCTATATCAATAAAGGTGGCGTATTATACGACGCTATGGGTAAAAAAGTAAAATAAATTGCACTTTTATTTGGATATATCGCAAAAAAGTATTAACTTTGCACCTTGGAATGACAATAACTTGTAATTCGATAATGAAAAAGACCTATACGATACCGCAAACAGAGACCATGACTCTTCTTATAGGCGAAGGGGTGATGGTTGTTAATACACCAAGTCATTCCGAGCCAGGTGGTGCTCCCGGGCGTATCAGCGGCGGAGAGGTCGGACCGGCGGGGTTGTAAGACCATTGTGAGAATGTTATAGAGACAGCTAAAAGAATAACTACAAAATTCTAAAAGTGCGTGTTTTTCACAAAATACGCACTTTTTTTTGGAAAAGTGCATTTTTTTTTGTATCTTTGCAGGCTGTATGGGTGGAAACCCTCAGCGGCATAATTTATGGCGGAACAAGAACTGATATTTCAAGCATTCGGGTCGGGCAGTAGCGGTAATAGCTACTATCTTGGTACACATGAGAAAGGCATTTTGATAGATGCCGGAATCTCGGCGCGTACTATCCAAAAAGACCTGAAGGCAATAGGCTTGGATTTTACGAATATCCTTGCTGTGCTTGTGACCCATGATCATGCCGACCATATCCGCGCCGTGGGTACATTAGGCGAACGTGTGCATATCCCTATTTATACAACGCCTGAGATTCACGGAGGCATAGACCGTAACTACGGTCTCAAAGAGAAATTAAGAACCTCCCGCCGGTATTTTGAGAAAGGTAAGGAATGGCAATTGGATGACTTCACGATTAACACCTACGGTATCAGTCATGACTCCACGGATTGCTTGGGGTATGTGATTGACGCCTACGGGCAACGTTTTATGATAGCGACTGATTGCGGTTGCCCTAATGAGCAAATGGAGGCTGCTATCCGTACTGCCAATCATATTGTGATAGAAGCTAACCATGATGAGATGATGCTCCTCAACGGTCCTTATCCGACCTATCTCAAAGAGCGTATTCTGTCGGATAGAGGTCACCAGTCTAACGAAACCTGCGGCGAACTGTTGGAGCGTAACTGGCATGACGGAATCCGTAATATATGGCTCTGCCACTTATCGCAGGAAAATAATGACCCGCAAGTGGCCTATAATACAGTTTCCGAACATTTGCTGGAAATCGGTATCATGCCCCGCGAAGATGTGTATCTGAAGGTTCTTGACCGCCTTAACCCCAGTCCGTTATATACTTTAAATAATACTATATGCAGAGACGTTTAGTTATTATCCCGACCTACAATGAGAAGGAAAATATAGAAGCTATCATCCGTGCAGTGTTCGGTCTGCCGGTGGCATTTGATATCCTCATTATCGATGATGGTTCCCCCGACGGGACAGCCGGAATCGTGAAAGGCTTGATGCAGAAAGAGTTTAATGACCGTCTCTTTATCGTAGAGCGTAGCGGTAAACAAGGACTCGGCACTGCCTATATATGCGGTTTCAAGTGGGGGCTGGAGCATGGCTATGACTATATCTTTGAGATGGATGCAGATTTCAGTCACAACCCCAATGACCTGCCTAAACTCTATGACCGCTTGGCTAATCAAGGTGCGGATGTGGCTATCGGTAGTCGCTATGTGACCGGTGTTAATGTCGTGAACTGGCCCATGGGGCGCGTCTTGATGTCTTATTTTGCATCGAAGTACGTGCGTTTTGTTACGGGCATGCCCGTGCATGACACCACTGCCGGTTTCGTAGGCTATAAACGAAAGGTGTTAGAGACCATTGAATTAGATAAAATACGGTTCAAAGGCTATGCTTTCCAAATAGAGATGAAGTTCACCGCTTATAAGTGCGGTTTCCAAATACAGGAAGAGCCCATTGTCTTTGTGAACCGCGTGTTAGGAACCTCCAAAATGAGCGGGGGTATATTCTCGGAAGCCCTTTTCGGGGTCATTCGGCTGAAAGTGTCCAGTTGGTTCAGGAAGTATCCGATACCCCAGGAAGCCAGGTAACCGGGATATCAGGGCACCAGGATACCAAGATATCGGGATGTCGGGAGACCGGAATGCCAGGATACCGGGTAACCAGGGAAATTATAATAGAGATGAAAAAATACGTGATATACTTATTGGGTGTCATGGTGGCACTCGTAGTCAGTTGTAAAAAGAATAGTGCTCCAGCCGAAGAGGAACAGCAGGCAGAGCCGGTGCGGTACGAGTATGGATTAGCGATTGATTCATTCCGGATTGATACCGGTTATGTCCGTGAGGGTGAGACGTTAGGCGGCATTCTCAATCGCTGTGGTGCTACGGCGCGTCAGCAGACTCAGATTATGTTGCTTCCGCGCGATAGCTTTGATGTACGCTCAATCCGTGCAGGGAAACAATATCTGGCACTATATCAGGCTGATACAACAGGTGTGGAACAGTTATGTTTCTTTATCTATAAACCTTCTATCCGCGAGGCGGCGGTATTCCATTTGACAGACCCCGTGCACATTGAGCGTCAAACGAAGCCGGTCACCTATCAATCGCGTCAAGCTCAGGCTGTGATTGAGTCGTCCTTGTGGAATGCTATGGTGGATAATAACCTGCCGGTAGAACTGGCACTGGAACTATCCGAGATTTATGCATGGACCATAGACTTCTTCGGATTGCAGAAGGGGGATTCGATTCGCGTTTATTATGACGAAAGTTTTGTGGACAATACCCGTATTGGAATAGGAAGAATTTATGCTGCCCAATTCTACCACGCTCGCGCATGGCAAGAAGCCTATTATTTCGAGGCGGGGGATATTCACTCCTATTTCGATGGTGAGGGTAAATCATTGCGTAAGGCGTTCTTGAAAGCCCCACTTAACTATAAACGTATCTCGTCGCATTTCACTTATGCCCGTAAGCACCCTATCTATAAGACTGTCAGACCGCATACCGGTGTGGATTATGCGGCTCCGGCAGGAACGCCTGTCGTGGCATTGGGTGACGGCGTTGTAACCTTCGCAGCCTATAAAGGTGGTGGTGGTAATACCATTAAGATCAAGCATAACTCGACCTATACTACCGCTTATCTGCATCTAAGCAAATATGCGAAGGGATTAAAGGTGGGTAAACATGTCCGCCAAGGCGAAGTGATAGGTTATGTCGGTTCGACCGGTGCGTCCACGGGTCCTCACCTTGATTTCCGGGTATGGAAGAACGACACTCCCGTGGATCCGCTTAAGTTGGAGTCGCCTCCTGTGGAGCCGGTGCCGGCTGCCTATAAGGCTGAGTTTGACAGCGTGGTGAGCGGATATAGGGAGAAGTTAGGTGTGTTGTAGGCGGGATGCCAGGTGCCCGGGATGTCAGGATACCGGGTGACCAGGATGCCAGGAGACCAAGAAACAAAGATAGAATATGAAGATAATAGAACGTTTGGCAGCGCTGCGTGCGCTGATGAAAGAGCATCGGATTGGTGCATATATTATTCCGGGTAATGACCCTCATGCGTCGGAGTATATGGCTCCGCACTGGGGTGAGATGAATTGGATAAGCGGTTTTTTAGGTGAAACCGGTACGGCAGTTATTACCCTTGACAAGGCGTTGTTATGGACCGATAGCCGTTACTACTTACAGGCAGAAAAAGAACTGGCAGACACGACGGTTGAGTTGATGCGAGAGTCGGATATTGATTGCCCGACTATAGAGGAATGGCTTGTCGGGCAATATGCTGCGGCTCCTATTACGGTAGGCGTTAATCCTGAAATGTATTCAGTCAATGCCTTCCGGGCATTAAGAGATACCCTTGCCGATGGAGATATAGCGATTCAATCGCTCGATTTGATTCGTCCCTTGTGGACGGAAGGGCGTCCGGAGATTCCGATGAATCCTCTCTATATCTACGATGATGCGTATGCGGGCGAAACGGTAGAGAACAAACTTGCTCGTCTAAGGGCCGCGCTCAAGGAACGCCGCTGTGAGGCGATGGTTATTGCCGCTCTTGATGAGATTGGCTGGCTATTTAATGTGCGAGGTACCGATGTGGATTACACGCCTTGTGTTATCAGTTATGCCGTAGTGGAAGAGGATAAGGCGACGTTGTTCATCGATTCCCGTAAATTGAATGCAGAAACCTGCAGTGCATTAGCCGCCAAAGGTATAGCAGTTATGCCTTATGAAGCGGTGTTTGATGCACTTAAGAGGCTGAACGCGAAGGCGATACTATATGACGGTGCGCGTACCAACGAAGCTCTCTATGAGGCTATCAATCCCGCAGTAGCCCGCCGTGTGAATGTGAGCCCTTCGCCGCTTCAAGTGATGATGTCGGTGAAGAACGAAGTGGAACTCAACGGTGAACGTGAAGCCATGAAGGTAGATGCCGTGGCGCTGACACGCTTTTTCAAGTGGCTCGAAGAGGAGGCTTTCCAAACACCCCAAGACGAGATAACGTTAGCTGATAAGTTGCATGAGTTTAGGGCTATGGGTAAGCACTTTACAGACGAATCCTTTGCGACGATTGCCGGCTGGAAGGGCAACGGTGCTATCGTGCATTATCATGCCGAGCCGGGTGAATGTGCCAAGATAGATACCAATGGTGTGTTGCTTTTGGATTCCGGCGGACAATATTTAGACGGCACAACCGATATTACCCGTACTATATGGATAGGGGAAGAGGACGCTATTCCTGAGCAGGTAAAGCGCGATTATACGCTTGTCCTGAAAGGGCATATCGCATTAGCGAAAGCACGTTTTCCCAAAGGTACTCGTGGAAATCAGTTGGATGTATTGGCTCACCAGTTTATGTGGACTGAGGGTGTCACTTACGGGCACGGAACGGGTCATGGCGTAGGGCATTTCATGGGTTGTCATGAAGGTCCCGCCAATATCCGAACCGACAATAATCCCAACCCGATGCGGAAAGGAAATGTATTCTCTGATGAACCGGGTATCTATCGCACCAACGAATACGGAATCCGTATAGAGAACCTTGTGACGGTGGTGGATGCTCCTGCTTTTGAGCACTCAACAGGGGAGCAATACTATGAGTTTGAAACTCTTACGCTATGTTACTATGACAAGCGACTGATGGAGATGTCCATGTTGACCGACTCTGAGAAAGAATGGCTCAATGCTTATCACGCGCGCGTATATAAAGAGGTGGCGGATAGATTGAGTCCTGACGAAGCGGCTTGGCTCAAGAATAAGTGTACTCCTATTGAAAAGTAAATTGGCATTATGAACTATCAATTTTTATATCCCATTATCCTTGCTGCGGTCAAAGAGTTATATGGCTTAGAGGCAACGGAGGCGATGATTCAACTCCAAAAGACCCGTCCTGAGTTTGAAGGTCAGGTGACAGTGGTGGTATTTCCATTCGTAAAAGCAGCCCGCAAAGCTCCGGTCCAAGTTGCTCAAGAGATAGGCGAATATATTGTTAAAAACAGTACCGAGATAGAGAAATTCAATGCCGTCCAGGGATTCCTGAATCTCTCGGTGGCAACGAGTTATTGGCTGCATCAATTAGAGACCATTGCCGGCGATGAGAAGTATGGTTTTCAAGCCGCGAACGGCAAACTGATGATGGTGGAATATTCGTCCCCCAACACCAATAAACCCCTGCATTTAGGGCATGTAAGGAATAACCTGTTGGGTTATGCCATCGCCAAGATAGAAGAGGCAAACGGCTGGAAGGTTGTTAAAACCAATATCGTCAATGACAGGGGTATCCATATCTGCAAGTCCATGTTAGCCTGGCAAAAGTTCGGTAACGGCGAGACGCCCGAATCGTCCGGTAAGAAGGGTGACCACCTTATAGGTGACTACTATGTGCGCTTTGATAAGGAGTACAAGAAGCAGATAGAGGAGTTGAAAGCGCAGGGTATGAATGAGGAGGAGGCGAAGAAAGAGGCTCCTCTTATCAAGGAAGCTCAAGCAATGCTACTCAAATGGGAGCAAGGCGATCCCGAAGTACGCGCATTATGGAAACAAATGAACGACTGGGTCTATGCCGGCTTCGACGAGACCTACAAACAGATGGGTGTCGGCTTTGATAAGATTTATTATGAATCCAATACTTACTTGGAAGGTAAAGAGGAAGTGGAACGCGGATTGGAAGAAGGCTTATTCTACCGCAGACCCGACGGGTCCGTTTGGGCTGATTTGACCAAAGACGGCCTGGACGAGAAACTGCTTCTGCGCTCGGACGGTACTTCCGTCTATATGACTCAAGATATAGGTACTGCTAAATTGCGATTCCAGGACTATCCCATTGATAAGATGGTTTATGTAGTGGGTAATGAGCAGGAATATCACTTTAAGGTGTTGTCGATACTATTAGACCGTTTGGGCTTCCCCTTCGGCAAGGAGTTGGTTCACTTCAGTTACGGTATGGTCGAGTTGCCTAACGGCAAGATGAAGAGCCGTGAAGGTACTGTGGTTGATGCAGACGACTTGATGGAGAAGATGATAGACGATGCCCGTGCAATCAGCCGCGACAAGGTCAATACCTTACCCGATGTGACGGAAGAGGAGGCTAACGAGATTGCGCGCAAAGTCGGACTCGGCGCATTGAAGTACTTTATTCTTAAGGTTGATCCGAGGAAAAATATGCTCTTTAATCCGGAAGAGTCTATTGATTTCAATGGTAATACAGGTCCCTTTATCCAATATACGTATGCCCGCATCCAGTCCGTGCTACGTAAGGCAGCTGCCGTGTCGCCAGTGACAGCGGCTGTGCAGCCTCTACGCCCTATCAATTCCAAGGAACTGGCACTGATTCAGCGTTTGACGGAGTTCCCTGCTGCGGTAAAACAAGCCGGAGATGACTTCAGTCCTGCAGTGCTATGCAATTATGCCTATGCTTTGGCTTGCGATTTTAATAGCTTCTATCACGATTATTCTATTTTGAACGAAACAGATGAGGCTATACGTGCTTTGCGAATCACATTGAGCGCGAGTGTCGCCAAGGTGTTACGGAGTGCATTCTCGTTGCTCGGTATTGAGATGCCGGAAAGAATGTAGGGATATCGAAGCCGGATCCATAACGGATCTATAACGTGGAATACGTTGAGGGTTCGGAGTGGTCCCGTTGTGGTCCCGTTACCGTCAGGGCAGATAAGCGGAGGGGGATCGGAGATTAGCGGAAGTGTGAAAAATAGGTGGCGTTAGGTAGTGGAACAGCATAGAGAAAGGAGCTCAACCGAAAAGTTGAACTCCTTTTTTAACTGAAAGTGAACTTGCTCAAAGTAATTGAGTAGTTATTTGCTCAAAGTAATTGAGTAGTGGCTTGCTCTGTTTACCAGGGTAGTGACTACTCAATTTAAGCGAGCATGTTCTTACTCAGCAGCTTCTTCAGTTTCGTCCTTTTTAGCGGTTTTCTTAGCAGCAGCCTTTTTGGCGGGTTTGGCAGGAGCAGCAGCTTCTTCCATTTCAGCCTTGAGGTTTGCCAAGACGTCGAGGTCACCGAGAGTAGCTTTCTCGAGTTGCACAGCAGCAGGTGCGGCTTCTTTCTTAGGAGCTTTAGCTTCTTTAGCAGGAGCCTCTTTGCGCTCCTCCCAAGTGCGGAGGTGGCTGAGCAGGATGCGTTTAGCGTCCTTATTGAACTCGATTACGCGGAATGGCAGAACGTCTCCAACTGCCACAGCCGATTTGTCTTCCTTCTGGAGGTGGCGGCTGGTGCAGAAACCTTCTACGCCGTCTTCCAGAGAAACGGTCGCACCCTTATCGGTGATTTCCAGAACCTTACCGTCAATGATGGTGTCGATGCCGAATTTGGCTTCGAGTTCCTCCCACGGATTGTCCTCGAGTTGTTTGTGTCCTAAGCTGAGGCGGCGGTTCTCCTTATCGATTTCGAGAACAACGACTTCGATTTGCGCGCCGATTTGCGTAAACTCATTGGGGTGTTTGATTTTCTTGGTCCAGCTGAGGTCGGAGATGTGAATCAGTCCGTCAACGCCTTCTTCGATTTCAACAAATACGCCGAAGTTGGTGAAGTTGCGCACTTTAGCGAGGTGGCGTGTACCAACGGCATACTTGGTTTCGATGGTTTGCCAAGGATCTTCTTTGAGTTGTTTCATGCCGAGAGACATTTTGCGCTCTTCGCGGTCGAGAGTCAGAATAACAGCATCAACTTCGTCGCCGACTTTCAAGAAGTCGTAAGCGGAACGGAGGTGCTGGCTCCAAGACATTTCAGAAACGTGGATGAGTCCTTCAACGCCTTCGCTAATCTCAACGAATGCGCCGTAGTCAGCCATAACAACCACTTTACCATGTACCTTGTCACCCACTTTGAGGTTGGGGTCAAGTGCATCCCAAGGATGCGGAGTGAGTTGCTTCAAGCCGAGAGCAATACGTTTCTTCTCCTCATCGAAGTCAAGGATAACAACGTTAATCTTCTGGTCGAGAGAAACGATGTCCTTCGGATCGGTAACACGACCCCAAGAGAGGTCAGTGATGTGGATAAGACCGTCAACACCACCGAGGTCAATGAATACGCCATAGTTGGTGATGTTCTTGACGATACCTTCGAGAACTTGGCCTTTCTCAAGTTTGCCAACGATCTCTTGTTTACGAGCTTCGAGTTCAGCCTCGATGAGTGCCTTGTGGCTAACAACGACATTGCGGAAGTCTTGATTGACTTTAACAATCTTAAATTCCATGGTTTTGCCGACGAACATGTCGTAGTCGCGGATGGGTTTAACATCGATTTGGCTGCCGGGGAGGAATGCTTCCATACCGAGGACATCCACAATCATGCCACCTTTGGTGCGGCATTTGATGTAGCCGGTAACGATTTCGCCTTTTTCGCAGGCTTCGTTAACGCGATCCCAAGCACGAGAAGCACGCGCTTCTTTGTGTGAGAGTACGAGTTGTCCTTTTTTGTCCTCTTGAGACTCGATGTACACCTCTACTTTGTCGCCAACTTTGAGGTCCGGGTTGTAACGGAACTCGGCAGCAGGAACGATACCGTCGGATTTGAAACCAACGTTAACGACCACTTCGCGTTTGTTAATAGAGGTAACGGTGCCTTCAACGACTTCGTTCGCTTTTACTTTGCTGAGCGTAGCGTCATACTTGGCAATAAGTTCTTCATTTTTCGAGCCTTTCGATTCCTTCTCATAGGCATCCCAGTCGAAGTTCTGGAGAGAGAGATTCTCTTTCATTTTAATTAAACAGGTCTATGGTCTGCGTTCGCCTCGCGGGTTAGCGCTACCCATAGTTTAAAACCCTTTCGGGTTGTAGGTTAAACATAGGTGGTTAGTCTCCACCGAAAGCCTTTTTCGCGATTTTGCCGAAAAAGCGCGCAAAATTACAATTTTATTTTGAAATGTGCAAATATTTTTGTACTTTTGCGGCAAATTAGTTAAAAAACATAAAATAATATTCATTATGGCTTACAAATTTACTTTCACAACGATTGGCGGTAACCCCCGTGTGCTTATATCGAAGGGTGAAGATCTTCGTCATTTGAGGGAGTTGGATGAAAAAATGTGGACGGTATTGTCCTGTCCGACAACGGGTCTTGAAATTCCGGAGGATACCCTCAAAATAATCGATACTGATGCTGATAGTCATATTCGTATAGACGAGGTTATAGCGGCGTCCGAGTGGCTTTGCTCACTGGTTAAGAATCCCGATATATTGTTGGAAGAAACGGATGTGGTGAATATCGCGGACATGAATGAGGACAACGCAGAAGCTAATCAAATGGCAACCATCGCCCGTAAGATTGCCGGTAAAGAGGCGACAGTTGCTCTCTCAGCCGTGCAAGATACCGTGGCGGGCATAGCCGTTGAGCAGAAAGCGCTTCCCGAAGCTCCGTACGCAGCCGATATTATTGCAGCCGTACATGAGAATGAGGCGGCTTATGATGCGTGGTTCAGGGCTTCTGAATTGGAGAAAATGGGTTTGGCGGTAGCCGATCCCGAGGCCGAACCTAAGATTAAGGAGGCAGAGTGGAAGAAAATGAAGGCTGCTATCGCGGCTTATGAGGCTGAAGTGGCTCAGATTACGGCAGATAATGCTGCGGCTGTGAATGCGGCGACGGGCGAGTATCAACCGCTGATTAAGTTCTTGAAACTCAAACGCGATTTCTATACATTACTCAAGAATTATGTATCATTATTAGATTTCTATAATCCTGAGAAGAAAGCTGATTTCCAAGCCGGTCGCTTGGTTATCGATCAGCGCGCCTGCGAATTATGCGTGCGTGTAGCCGATGCCGGCAAGATGGCAGCCGAGGCAGGAGCGTCCGGCATGTACCTATTGTTCTGCGACTGCGAGAATAAGAACAAGGGCAAGAAGATGTCCATTGTAGCGGCTGTAACTCAGGGCGATATACATAATTTGTCGGTAGGCAAGAACGCTATATTCTATGACCGTTCCGGTCTCGACTATGACGCTGTGGTGACCAAGATTATCGATAACCCGATTTCAATCCGTCAGGCGTTCTGGACCCCGTATCGCAAGTTAGCCAACTGGGTGAGTGAGAAGATTAACAAGTCCGTAGCAGAGAAAGATGCCAAGAGTTTGGATAATCTCAAGGCCTCCACGGAGAACGCCGAGAAAGCGGCAACCACAGGTGAGAAACCCGCAGCTCCGGCCTTTGATATAGCCAAGTTCGCCGGTATATTTGCTGCGATAGGCATGGGATTAGGCATGATAGCTTCCGCTCTTGCATCCGTTGCCGCCGGTATAGCTGCTACCGCTTGGTGGAAGACCTTAATCATCATAGCTGTCATCCTGCTGTGTATCTCGGGCCCGTCGATGTTGCTCGCGTACTTCAAGTTAAGACGCCGCAATTTAGCACCTATTTTGAATGCCAATGGCTGGGCAATTAATGCAGAGGCAATCGTGAATGTGCCGTTTGGTGTAACACTGACCTCGCAGGCTAAGTTCCCGCTCATTAAGAATAACGATCCGTTCCGCGACAAGAGTCTGCCGCTTTGGGCTAAGTGCCTAATCGTGCTCGGGTGCCTCGCGTTGATAGCAGTCGGAATTTATCTACTCTTCTATTTCCAAGTATTATGAATCGAGACGAATTGAGAAAACTTATAGCCATTTGGTTTGAGGAGGATATCCGCGATGGTGACCATACCTCGCTGAGTTGTATTCCTCCCACCCAGATGGGTTGCCAGCAGTTGATAATCAAAGAAGACGGTATCATCGCGGGAATCGAGGTGGCGAAAGAAATCATCAACTACTTTGACCCCGAATGTCGTATGGAGCAATATCTCCATGACGGCGATGAGGTGCATAAAGGTGATGTGGCATTCAAGGTCTATGGCAAGGAGTTGAGTCTGCTTCAGATAGAGCGCACCATGCTGAATGTGATGCAGCGTATGAGTGGTGTAGCGACCACGGCTCACCGCTATCAGTCATTGATTAATGATACCGGCTGCCATGTGCTGGATACCCGTAAGACAACGCCGGGACTGCGATATTTAGAGAAAGAGGCTGTCAAAATCGGTGGCGGTATGAATCACCGAATAGGGCTCTTCGATATGATATTGCTGAAAGACAATCATGTCGATTTCGCCGGTGGTATAACGGCTGCTTTGACTCGCGCGCGCGATTATTGTAAGGAGAAGGGTAAGGATTTACGCATTGAGATTGAAGTCCGTAACGAGGATGAAATCAAAGAGGCGTTGGCGACCAATATTCCAGATCGTATTATGTTGGATAACTTCACGCCGGAGCGTACCAAGCATGCCGTAGAGCTTATCCGTACATGGGAGAAGACCGCGGGTCGGCATATGGAGATAGAGTCGAGCGGCGGTATCACGATTGATACCATCCATGACTATGCCGTATGCGGAGTGGATTTCGTGTCCGTTGGTGCCTTGACCCATAGTGTCAAGAGCTTGGATATGAGCTTTAAAGCTGTTAAATAAGTTCTATAGAAAATTCTCAATACTATCTACTAACGACGGGACAGAAGCTGTTCCGTCGTTATTTATCACCATATCGGCTGCAGGATGGGTGTCTTGGTTCTGTGCATTGATGCGTGCCAGAACTGTCTCTCGGCCGGCTCCATCGCGTGCCATGACGCGTGCTATACGCACATCCTCGGGTGCGGTGACTTCGATGATTTTATCGCACAGGGCATGCAGACCGCTATTGTAGAGAATGGCTGATTCGACAAAGCATAAGGTGCTTTTTTGGATATTGTACCAATGCTTTAGGTCAAAGGCAACAGCGGGATGCACAACGGCATTGAGCCGCATGAGCAGATCGTGGTTATGAAAGACAGCCTTGGCAACCACGTCAGTCCGATAGGTATCGCCGTCAAAGACATCGCTGCCGAAGAGTACTTCAACCTGGGAGCGTACAGCAGGATTATGGACTATAATATGTTTGGCAGCTTGGTCTGTGTCATAGACCGGATATCCGCGGCGGTGTAATTCCGCTGCCAAAGTGGATTTGCCGGAACCGATTCCTCCTGTGATGCCGATTAACATAGTCGTTAGAATTGGAAATAAATAAATGGTTGCATGTCCGCAGTCACGAACTGGTAAATGACGAAGATAACAAGGCATACCGCGATAATCATCACCGGTATAGGCAGTGAGGCAAAGGCAATGCGGTATCGTCTTTTGAAATCCGTGGGTAGCCAGTGTATAATCATACCGGCGAGGAAGAGCGCGACGACCTTCCAGTACTCGGAAAGGAAGGGCAGAATAATTCCGTTATTCCAAGCGCCTCCTATTTGTCCTATCATATCCACGGCAGTCTGCCACGCTGTTTCGGACGCCGTGGCGGGGTCGAGGTTGGATGAGGAACGGAAGAAGAGGCGGGTAAAAGTAATAAAGGCAAAGGTCTGTAGGATAGCCCAGACATTGGCGAGGGCGTTGGTGAGGGTAGTCTCCACGCCGCCTATCAATTTCTCGCGCCGTGTAATGACATTGAGCCACCAGTAGAAGAAGCGAACCATCGTGCCGACCCATAGGATGGCGACCCAGACGCAGGCGAGGTTGAGTAAAGGGACTTGTACAACAGAACGCCAAATAATCAATCCCGTTAATAAGCCGGTCATGAGGAGCGCGCGGATGTACCAACCCAATTCCCGCCAAATCTTATTGACAATCATACCGACACCATTTAAGCCTCCCCAAATGACGAAGTTCCACGAGGCGCCATGCCACAAACCGCCAATAAGCATGGTGGCAAATGAATTGACGTTAGAAGCCAATAGTTTGGGAACTTTGCGCCCAAAGATTGTACGGTTACCTCCTAAGGGGATATAAACATAACTCTTGAGCCATCGGCTGAGGGATTGGTGCCATCGGCGCCAGAACTCTTGCGGGTTACGGGACTTATAGGGCGAATCAAAGTTGCGGGGCAGGTAGAAGCCCATAAGCATAGCGACGCCGGTCGCGATATCTGTATATCCAGAGAAATCGGCATATACTTGCAGCGAATAGGCAAAGAGTGCGAAGAGGTTCTCAAATCCGGAGAAGAGCAGCGGGTTATCAAAGACGCGGTCAATGAGATTGACGGCTAAGTAATCGGAGAGAATAATCTTCTTGGCTAAGCCATTGACAATCCAGAACACCGCGAGCCCAAAGAGTCGTCGGCTGAGGTGGAAAGGCATATAGAGTTGTGGAACAAATTCCGATGCCCGCACAATAGGTCCCGCCACAAGTTGCGGAAAGAAAGAGACGTAAAAACCGAAGTCAAAGATATTGGTAACGGGTTTCACGGTTCCTCTAAAGATATCCACCGTATAACTAATGACCTGGAAGGTATAGAAAGATATGCCGACAGGAAGGAGAATCTGGTTGACTATCGAATAGTGGGAACCGAAGACAGAGTTGAACACATCCACACCGAAATAGGCATATTTATAGTAAAAGAGGAAGGCGAGATTGATGGTGACGGAAAGTCCCATCCAGATGCGCGCTGCCCATGTGCGGTTCTTGTCGAGCGCATGTCTGATACCGAAGGCAATACTCCAGTTGGTCAGCGTCAAGACGATGAGTATCAGTAGGAAAGAGCCGGATGTTTTATAGTAAAAGAACCAGCTGACAAACATCAAGAAGATATTTCTCAAGTGCAAGCGTGTGCGCTCCTTGAGGGCAGGTGTACCTTCCACAATAAGTGCGAAAAGCAGATAGACAATAGCGAAGAAAGCCCAAAAATAGAATTGGGTAAACAGTAATGGGCTGTTGGGATTAAAGGCAAATATGTGCTCAAATAACTCCATGAGGCTATTGCAGATTGCTATTGGTTGTTAGCGGGCGGCTGTTGGTCATCCATTTTGAGTCGGTCGATGAGCCATAAAGCGAGCATATCTCCGGCTTTATCTGCTCCTTGCCGTGTAAAATGTACAAGGTCTGAACCTGCCCATCCTCGTGTTTTCCACGCCTGCATAGCACCGCTTCCGCCCATGGCGTGGAAGAGTGAGTAGTAGAGCACCCCTTCCTCGGCGCACATCTTAGCAAGCGAAGCGTCAATGGCGGGAACGGCTGGGTGGGTATGTACATCGGTGCCGGATTTATCCACCATATCAGAAGGTCCGACAAAGACAAAGTCTGTCTCAGGGGCAAGCTTCTTGAGGAACCGTATTTGGGCGCGGACACGTTCTATATATGAGTTAACCTGTTTGGTGGTCTTGGTGTAAGGGACGACATTACCGCCGTATTGGAGAATAATAAGTCGTGTGTTGGTCAAGCGGTAATAATCCCGTAGTTCCTTTGGATTGATGGATGTAAAGATTGTGCCTGCGCAGCCACGCATCGGTACATTATCAACGGTAATGCCGTGATTGGTTTCCAAGCAAATGCCATAGACATCTCCTTTTCCATTGAGCGAAACGGTGACGGCGGTGGAAGAGTCTTTGAGGGCGTAGAGTCCTGCGCCGATTTTCTGAGCGTTATGCACCGAGACGGCTATAGTGGGTGCCGCCAAGACGCGTACTCGGTTGAAGTAAGACTCGGTATTTTTTTTCTTCTGGGCATAGGCTGTCCAAAGTGCTCGCTCTGAGCCGTGTTGCAGGCTATCATCCATGACTGCACATTGTGCCATAGGGCCATAGACTTTACTGTCCCGTCTTGCCGATTTGGGACCGAAAGCCATATATCGACGCGGCCCGGAACCTGTAGATTGTGCAATATCGGAGAGTTTGAGGGTCTGGATGACGGTGCGAGAACTTACGGTCTGGTGTAACGGCAAGAGACCAACTCCACCTCCACCATATGCTTTTTGCAAGGCACGGCGTACAGACATTGTCATACGGTCGCCTTCTATCTGGCTATCTCCGTAATAGACCACGCGTACCGGAACAGAGTCAGCCTGTTGTAGTGCTGCGGCTAAATAGTTGAGAGAGGTCACCGATTTCTCAAAATCTGTGGTATCAATGGTAATTGTCGGCTGTTCAGCCCGTTGTGGCTTTGGTTCCGATTCAGGTTTTTGTTCCAGTTCGGGTTCCGGCTGCGGCTCGGATAAGGCTATGGGTGCAGGTACGGACTCTATGGTATCGCTGAGCAGGTCAATTTCAAGGGTGTCGGCATCGGCAACAAGTGTGTCATTCGGTGTGCCCAAGACCTCGGAGAGAGTAGGCCATTTAAGTTCCAAATTGCCAACCCGAACTCCACTTGCGGGCCATAGCCAGCAGAGCAATGCCAAAACGGCTAAGCAGGCGAAGATAATTAGACTGATAGTAAGAGCGGTATGTTTCTTTTTCATTTTTTCCAAAGTGCTCGTGTGAATAGTAATATAACGGTGAATATTTCAAGACGTCCGATAAGCATGACGAAAGTCATAATCCATTTGCCGAGCGTGGGGAAGGAAGCAAAAGTACCCGCCGGTCCGTATTGCCCCAAGCAGGGACCGATATTGCCGATAGCGGAGAAGGCTGCGCCGATGGACTCGTCAAAATTGACGCCAAGGGCGCAGAATACCAAAATGGAAACGACCACAGTCAAGATATATAGTACCATGAATGCCATGACATTGTTGATGGCCTGTTGGGAGACGGGGTTGCCGTTAATCTTAATGGGTACGACAGCGTTGGGGTGCACACGGCGTTTGAACTCGGCAAGTCCGGCTTTGAAGAATATGATAATGCGTATCCATTTGATGCCGCCGGAAGTAGAGCCGGATGAAGCACCGGTCATCATGAGGAAGAAAACGATGCACCAGAGGAATGGTGTCCACTGCATGTAATCGGTGACGGTATATCCGGTACTGGTCATTGTAGCAATGGTGGTGAAGAGTCCTTCTCGGAAATTCTCCTCTAAGAGCGACCAGAACTGTCCTTTCATACCAAAAGTGCCTAATTCCATGAATCTATCGCCTATGAGTCCGAGCGTCAGTATCAGTGTGACAGAGGCTACGGCACCGAGGTACCAGTGTGTTTCTTCGTCCTTTATGAGTCGCATCCCTTTTCCACGGAAGAGAAGTATGATGAGGGCGAAGTTAAGACCCGAGATGAGCATGAAGAAGGCTATGGTGTACTGGATAAGGGCACTGTCGTAGTAGGCGATAGAGAGATTCTTGGTACTGAATCCTCCTGTGGCGATGGTCGAGAAGGAATGGCATACGGCGTCGAAGATATCCATGCCTTCCAACCACAATAGCACTACCTCAATGCCGGTAATGAGTATGTAGGTGAGGTAGAGGTGTCGTGCGGTGTAGGAGATACGCGGACTCAGTTTTTCGTAACTTAAGCCGTTCATTTCCGCTGAGTAAAGCTGCATTCCTCCTAAGCCGAACATGGGTAGTAGAGCGATGCAGAAAACGATAATACCCATGCCGCCAATCCATTGAGTCAAAGAACGCCAGAATAGAGCTCCGTGACTCAGTAGTTCAATATCTTCAAGGATCGTAGCGCCGGTGGTGGTGAAGCCGGACATGGTTTCAAACCATGCGTCGGTGACCGAGGAAATATAGCCGCTTAGGTAGTATGGTAATAATCCGAAGGCGGAAAAGAGAATCCACACAAACGCAACAATGACATATCCTTCCCGCTCACTGACCCGTTCTTCGGCACCGGCACCTAAAAATAACAGTAGCGAGCCGGCGAGCCACGTGATGAGTGAGGAGGTCACAAAAGCGCCTACATCAGGGTCGTTGTAGAACCAACTTACTGCGGTGGCAATAGTCATGAAGAGCGCTTCAAAAAACAGAAGCACGCCCATAGTGCGGAATACTATTTTGAGATTAAATACCCGTGTCATTCTTTGAAGAACTTATCTAAGTAGCGTATAACGTGGCTTTTGCAGAATACAATTACTCTGTCACCGGGTATCACTTGGGTGTCGCCATTGACGAGGATGCCTTCTCCAGCTCGCACGATAGCACCAATATTGGTGTCACGTGGAAGTCCCACATCCTTGATTTTCAGTCTGGTGATACGGCTATGCTCCAAGGCGTTGAGTTCCACTATTTGTGCATCGGCAGATGTGAGGTTATGGACATCAACGACGCTTGCGTTGAGGAGCATTTGGTAGATATAGGAGGCTGTAATCGTCTTTTTGTTGAGCGCAAGACCGATATCAAGGCCTTCTGCCATGGAGATATAGTCGATATTTTCGATTTCGGCGATGGTTTTACGAACGCCGAATCGTTTGGCAGCAAGGCATGCAAAGATGTTGGCTTCGCTATTCTCGGTGACAGCCACAAACGCGTCAGTGTCTTGGATGCCCTCTTCTTTTAAGACGTCCATGTCTGAGCCGTCGGCGTTGATAATGAGTGCATTGCTCAGTTTTTCGGAAAGGCTGACGCAACGTTCATGGTCAATCTCGATAATTTTGATATTGAGGTCTGAAGGAAGGTTCTGCACAGTTTTTTGGGCGATACGACTCCCGCCGAAAAAGATGATGTTTTTGATGTCGCGGTGGGGTTTGCCCATTGTTTCGCGCAGAAATTCCATATTTTCGTTAGTGCAAACGACATAGAGTATATCGCCGAGCATAACAACATCTGTGCCGCGGGGGATGATGGTTTCGTTGTCGCGTTTGATGGCAACGATACGGAATCTTCCGTGGTTATAGATGCCGGAGTCAAAGCTTTTTCCGATGACGGAAGCGCCTTCGCGTATCTTGACGACGCAGAGTTCCAATGCTCCATTGCCTAATGTCAGGTGGTAGCGCATCCAGTTGGTTTTGAGTGACTCGACAATCTCTTCTGCTGCCAGAAATTCGGGATAGATGAGGTGGTTGAGTCCCATGTCCTCGAAGAAACGTTTGTTCTCGGGGAGGAGATATTCGTAGTTGTCGATTCGAGCAAGGGCTTTCTTGGCGCCTAATTTCTTGGCAATCAGGCATGCGGTCATGTTTTCCGCCTCTTGGGGTGTGACAGCGATAAAGAGGTCGGCGTCCTTGACCGCCATATCTTTGAGGTCGTGGATGGAGGTAGGCGATCCGACTTTGGTGAGCATATCGTAGTTGTTAGACAGGTCCCCCAATCGTTCTGCCCGTTCATCCAAAAGGCTGACGTCTATATCTTCGCGGCTCAGTAATTTCGCCAAATGTGTGCCAACTTCTCCAGCACCTGCAATGATTATTCGCATAATTCCAGTATTTTAGCGCGGATTCCTTCCGCGTCAAGTTGTAACATTTTGAAAAGTTCTGCCGTTGATCCGTGCTCAACAAAACAATCATCAACGCCGAGACGTGTGATGTGGCAGTTATACCCTTTTCCCGCCATGTATTCGCTGACGGCAGAGCCCAATCCGCCATTGATGACACCGTCTTCGACGGTGACAATTAGCGAGTAGTTCTTGCCCACTTTGTCTAAGAGTTCTACGTCTAAGGGTTTCAGCCAGCGCATAGCGTAATGTGCAACCTCAAGTCCTTGAATGGCTTTTTGGACGGTATTACCGATAGCGCCAATGGAGAGGACGGCTATTTTAGTGCCTTCTTGTAGTTGTTCTGCTTTACCGTAGGCGAGAGGCGTGAGCGAAGTCTCTTCGGGTATTCGTCCTCTGGGGTATCGGATGGCGACAGGTCCGTCGAGCGTGAGTGCCATCTGCATGGCTTCTTGGAGTTCTCGGGCGGTTCTGGGTGCAACGATTTGCATATTGGGCACGGGTCTTAGGAACGCCATATCGAGCAGGCCATGGTGTGTTGCTCCGTCATTGCCGACTATACCGGCACGGTCAATACAGAGAATGACATGCTGCTTGGTAATCGCCACATCGTGTATGATGTTGTCGTATGCGCGCTGAAGGAAACTGGAGTAGATATTGCAGAAGGGTATAGCTCCGTCTTTAGCGAGTCCTGCACTGAACGTGACGGCGTGTCCTTCTGCGATGCCGACATCGAAGACGCGTTTGGGAAACTCTTTCTGCATGATGGTCATAGAGCAGCCTGAAGGCATAGCCGGTGTGATGCCGACCACTTTCGGGTTTTTGCGGGCGAGGTCTAAGAGTGTCTCACCGAAGACTTCTTGCCATAGCAGGGCGTGACCTCCTTTTCGTTCTCCGGTCTCCACATTAAATTCTCCCGGTGCGTGCCAGACGGTTTGGTCTTTCTCGGCAGGCTCATAGCCTTTACCTTTGACGGTGACGATATGTAGGACTTTAGGTCCTTTGAAATCCTTTATTTCGTTGAGGATCCGAACTAAAGAGAGCACATCATGTCCGTCTGTCGGTCCGAAATAGCGCATATTCAATCCCCTAAAGATATTGGAGGTTTGTTTGGACATTTTGATGTCGTTGGTAAACCGTCTAATCTTGTATTTGCGTGTTTCGTTGATGATACCCCATTTGGCGAGGCGTTGGTAGGTGTTCCACCGCCATTTATTATAGCCCTCGCTGGTGGTAAGGTCCACCAAGTATTGGGTAAATCCTCCTTTGAGCGGATCAATCGCCATGTTGTTGTCATTGAGGACGATAAGGAGGTTATTGCGGTCCATGGAGGTGTTGTTTAGTCCTTCAAACGCCAGTCCTCCTGTCATTGCTCCATCGCCAATAATGGCGACTACGTGATTGCGCTCTGACTCCGGTTTCAAGAGTTCCTCCGCCATCTCAATACCCAGTGCAGCAGAAATGCTATTGGAGGCATGTCCGGCGATAAAAGCGTCATAGTCACTCTCTAACGGGGTGGGAAAGGGGGCTAAGCCCTTGAACTGCCGGTTGGTGGCAAATCGGTCGCGCCGTCCCGTCAGAATCTTATGGGCATAGGCTTGGTGCCCGACGTCCCAGACCAATTTATCCTCCGGCGTGTCATAGACGTAGTGGAGCGCCACCGTTATTTCAATGGTGCCAAGGCTGGAAGCCAAGTGCCCGGGATTACGGCTTAACTCCTGTACGATAAAGTTGCGCAACTCGGCGCATAGGTCGGGCAGAGCCTCTTTGGGCAGCGCCTTTAGGTCTCGCGGGGAATTGATATTATTCAGGTACTTATAGTCCATAGAGCCAAAATAGCGCGCAAAGATACGACTTTTTTTCAGAATATGCAAATTTATTTATATTTTTCATGGAAAAAGGGGAATATTAGTTATCTTGGTTGCCCGCATTAGATGCAGGCGCAATAAAAGAAGGAAAGCCGCATCTCATGCAGCGGAATGAACGAAAGAAAAGAGCCAGAAGATATGGATGAAGTGAGTAGATATACAAAAAGACCGCCACGCGGTGAAGCGTGACGGTCAGAGAGAGAGAGTCGATACTATTATTGTACTCTCATGCCTTGGGCGTTATAGATAGCGCCGTCGGGACGGATGATGTACAGTACGCCGTCCAGCACCAATTTAGCAGCTTGGTCTGCGGGAGCAAGGATATCCTCAATGCCGGTTGCTTCCTCGTAGCGCGCTTTAACTGTAAGGTCGGTCTTGACGGAAGAGAAGTCCTTATCCCAGCCGGTGAAGATATAACCTTCACGCGTCGGGTCTGCGGGGGCAACAGCGGCTTCACCATAGTTGACAGTCTGTGCTTCTTTGAGGACAGAGTCATCCCAGTCCACAAAGACTACTTGCAGCGTGCGCACTTTGAACAACGCGGACAAGGTGATGTCGCCTGTGACGGTGATGTGTCGGGTGTTTTCCGCGTGAGCATCACTCCATTGGTCAAAGACAAAGCCCTCGTCAGCGGTCGCCACCAGCGTAAGGACAGTACCGTACTCTACGGGCTGAGAGATGTCCACAGGGGCTTGATTCTCGTCGGTGACGGCAATAGAGCCATTCTCGGCGGAGAGGGAAACGGTATATTTCTCCAGTTCGCAAACGGCATATACATACAGGTCGCTCTGCACGTTGGTAAAGTCTTTGTCCCAACCGGTTATGATGGAGCCGGCTTGCTGCGACTCGGTCGGCGCCACAGCATCCTGACCTTCTTCTACATAGCCTTTCTGAAGTTCGGTGATACCATCGCAGTCATAGAAGATTACGAAATGGCGTGCCACCTCGGAGAAACGGGCGTAATAGAATTGCTCGCCGGTGACAGCGTGAAGTTCAGGAGTCCAACCCACATGGTTGTACTTAACGCCTTCGGCGGTATAAGTAAGATCTTCTCCTTTGTATTCCGGCATGGTGCCATAGTCCAATTGCTCGTCTTGCAGCAGTTGCTCGCCGTTGAAGAAAGCAATACGGTATTTGCGGAGCGTCTTGTCAAAGACAGCGGTGTAGGTAGTGCCTGTAGTAGCAGGGCTGATGGTGGGCCACTCGCTGAAGGTATAGGTATACTGCGCATCTGCATCTTTATATGGCGTTTCGCCGGAATAAACAGGAGTAGCGCCAAGTTCCCAGAGGCTGTTCTGCCATTCGTGACCCCATTCATCGTTGAAGATGATGCGAGCACGGAAGACAGGTGTGTAGGTAGCATCTGCTGTGGCAGGCAGCAACTCAGGTGACCAGCCGTAGAAGACCAAACCTTCTTTGGTCGGTGTTTCGCCTGAATAGACAGGCATCACATTCTTCTGCCAATCGCTCTGTTGCAGCACATTGCCGTTGCCGTCCTCAAACGTGATCGTGTATTGGCGGTCCACTTGCGAATAGACAGCAGTATAGGTAACATTTCCAGTCACCTCCGGCAACACTTGAACCGTTTGTCCGGTAACGGAGCTCACCCATCCTAAGAACTCATAGGAATATTCCGCATCGGTGGCGCGATAGGGTGTGCCTTTGCTGTAGAAAGGAACGGTGCCGTACTCAAAGAGCGCTTCCTCCAGAACGGTGTCATTGTAGTTTTTGAAGGTAACGGTATATGGATTAGCCACATAACGCGTATGGATTTTCATATCCGAAGTGACAGCTGAGAAATCCTCTTCCCAACCGGCGTAGGAATAGCCGGTAGGTATAGGTCCCCATGGATAATTGGCATCGGCAACCGGATAAAGCGGTTCCGGCTCGATGGCAGGCTGACCTGCTACCACTTTTTGCGCAGCATAACCGGCATGAACTGAGTTGAAACGAATCTCGGTGCCGTCACCGGTATAGTTGGTGCCAAAGTTTATGTTGCGATAATAGAATGTGACAGTGAAAAGTTCTACATCCTCAATCGGACGGATTTTATCCTGCACAATGGTCCTTGCTACCCATTGGGCACTTTGCTTGTAGGCATTGAAATTAGCGGCAGGCACATAGAACATCAGATTGCTGTTCGTGCCATCGAAGTACTCCTCATAACCGTTATCATGTTGCAGAATGGCAGGATGGTCAGCAAGCATGGTAATTTTGGTCAGGCTGCTGCAGTTCTTGAAGCATTGAGCATAAAGCGTATCAATGGTCGCAGGCAGGGTAATCTCAGTAAGCCCTGTACAGCCATAAAAGGCCGCTCTTCCGACAGCATTCACGGTGTAGGTAGTGCCATAGATATTCAGCGCGGAGGGTATCTCAATCGCGCCGGTGACATAATCTGCTTGCTCAGTAGCAGAGGCGGACAAGTAATCCACTTTGGCGGTGTGGGCTTCGTGATTGAGAGTATAGCATATGCCATTGGAATTATACCCAACACGATACGAGGCGCTATTCCAAAACGAGTCTCCTGTGTACGCCGTATACGCCTCAGCAGAAGGAACAAACACCATCTTAGGCATATATGCGCTGGAGAATACCACATAGTCATGCTTGGGAGGTATTGGAGTTAGCAGTGTTAAGTATTTGAAAGAAGAAACGCCTGCAAAGGCTCCTGTTCCGATAGAATCAATACTCGCCGGTAAAATGACTGAAGTCAGATTTGCGCGATCCTTAAACGCATACCCTGCTATAACGGAGATTCCATTAGGCACTACATACTCACCTTCATATGATCCGGGCAAATAGACAAACAGGTGAGAATTATACAGCGGTTCTGCTATCGCATGGTTTGAATCAAAGGCACCCGCAACCACACTGGTAACCTCTCCGGAATATTAATAGAGGAAAGCCGTTTACATTTGGAGAAAGCATTGTATTGAATAGCCGTTACGCCTTCCGATAGTACAACTGTGGTCAATAAGGTATCATTGCCGAATGCTCGTACAGGAATGGTTGATAATGTACCTGGAATTGTAATATTTGTCAAAGCTGTACACCCCCCAAAAACATCCTCTCCGAGAGACGTCACTCCTGTAGGAAGGTTAATTGTCGTTAATGCCTTGCAACCATTAAAGGCGGCAACTCCTATAGATGTCAGGCCTTCATGAAGATTAACCGATACCAAAGCACTACTCCTAAACGCAAAATTTCCTATGGACGTTACTCCGGCAGGAATGTCAATCGCCGTTAATGCGGTACAATAGTAAAAAGCATAGTTGCCAATAGACGTGACACTTTCAGGTATAGTAAAATTTACCATTTTGCAGCCTTGGAATGCATACGCACCGATATTTGTTAATCCATCGGGCACTACAATGGATTCGACGTCAGCGCGGAAAGTATGCCAAGGTCTGTCGGCAGCTGCAGCATAATCCGTCATGGCTCCCGTGCCGGTGATGGTCAGGGTTTTCGTGGTCTCGTTGTACGACCAGTTGAGGTTGTCGCCGCATGTGCCGCTCGTCTGAGCCTGCAGGCTGATTGCCACGAAAACCACAATGAGTAATGTTAAGATTTTTCTCATAAGCAATTGCACTAATGTGTGTCGTGCACAACTTTTAATGTTAATAAAACAAAGAGAAGCAGCACCTGACGAGTGTCAAGTACTGCTTACACTAATGTGGCACCGTTGGAAACCGGTACTATTTGTGTATTGTTTACGTCAAAGTCTGCGAATACCCCCCCATGCGGGCGAGATAGCAATTCGACGATTATTTCTCGGGCTCAGCATTGCGCTTAATCACTTATAACACAAAAAACTGCGCAAAGATACGACTATTTTTTATAATACGCAAATAAAAGTGCAAAATTTCTGCATTATTAGGCACTTTGGTTACTTGCAAAAAGAAAAATTCAGCACTTACCATTCGATAAGAAGTGCTTTATGTATAGGTGAAGTCGAATGAATTGTCCGTTTATTGTCCGTTTATTGTGCGTTTATTGTGCGTTTATTGTGCGTTGCAGTTACGGTACTATACCTTGATTTTGCGTGTCGGGTAGCGGACTGCATCAGGGTAGTTGACGGCGGAAGATGGAGAGGGTAATAGCGGTGGCAATGGCGACATTGAGTGACTCAATGCCGTGACATTCAGCAGCATACGTGGGAATATAAACGGGGTGGGTGATGAACGGACGTACCGCCGGCGAAATGCCGTTGCCTTCGGAGCCCATAATAATGACGGCTTTGCCGTGTTGTTGACTGTCGGACAAGACATCATATATGTTTTTGCCGTCAAGTAGCGTGCCATAGATTGGTGTTTCGTGCACAGAAGCGAGCCACGAAGGGAGGTCGCGGTAGGTGATATGTACTTGAGCCAATGCTCCCATGGTGGCTTGGACAACTTTAGGACCAAAGCAATCCGCAGTATCGGGTGAGCATACAATCTCCGTGACGCCAAACCAAACGGCTGTGCGGATGATAGTGCCCAGATTACCAGGGTCCTGCACGCCATCCAACACCAGCGTAAGTGCCGCTGCCGCAGTGGCTGCGGTTTTGGCGTCTAAGCAGCCGACGGGGGTAGGCGAAGCGGGTTGTTTATGGAAAATGGCGATGGCGCCTTGTGGTGTTTTGAGAGAAGACATTTGGCGGATTTCCTCTGCCGTTGCCGTAACGGAGTTGTTCGCGTTTAGGCAACCGGTGTGGCTCTCTTCTTTTATGTAGAGGAAGGGCTTAAAGACCTTGCTGAGTTCTTCAATACATTTATTGCCTTCTGCGACAAAAAGGGAAAATTCGTCACGGTTCTTTTTCAGTTGCAAAGAACGTACTAATTTGATTTGGGCTTTGGAGATATGGAGCATTCGCGTGTAAATTGTTAATTTTGCTGCAAAAGTACAAAAATATTTGCATATTACCAAAAAAAATGTTAATTTTGCACGCTAAAACTATGCGCAGGTATGCACATTCCATACGGATGACCCTTTGGGTCTTGTTCGTTGTGGCTCTAACGGGCTGCAATGTAACGAAGTTTGTGCCCGAAGATAAGCAACTACTTTACAAAACAAAGGTGAAGGTGGTTGATGACAAGTCCGTGTCAACAACCAAGTTGAATAATTACCTTCGTCAAAAACAAAACTCAGAGATTTTAGGTTTCTGGAAACTTCAGTTGCATGTCTATAACACAGCGCCCATAGACACCACCACCAAAGCCAAAAAACGACACCAGCGTAATGCCTTCAAAATGGGTGAGGCGCCGGTTATCTATGACGAAGAGCAGACTGTTGCTTCTATGGAGCAGCTCCAAAAAGCTATGCTTAATATGGGTTATTTCAATGCGAAGGTTGACACGACCAAGCGAATCAAAGACAGAAAAGTGTGGTTGTCCTATTATATTACTGCCAATCAGCCCTATACGATACGGGAATACAATGTGGATCTAAAGCAGCCGGACTTATTAAGATACGCGACATCTCGTCAGAGTGAGGTGCATAAAGGCATGCAGTTCAATGCCGAGACTTTGGACAATGAAAGGGAGCGTATCGCCGAGAGGATGCGGTCACGGGGCTATTATTACTTTGATAAGGACTTCTTGGCTTATGAGGCTGACAGCGGATTTGGTACTCACGAGGTGGAATTAAGGCTAAAGACGCAAGACGCATTTCAGAAACTGCCAGACAGTGTCAAAGCGACTATTTATAGCAAGTATAGAATAGCTTCCGTGCGCTTTAATTTAGACCAAAACCTGCGTATTCGCGAGCGTGTTCTTCGTCGCCGTTGTCCGATACGTGAGGGAGATATGTACTCGGAGAGGCTTGTCGAGTTGGCTTATTCCAATCTCAACGGACTTGGTCCTGTCAAGTATGTAGATATTGCCTTTACGGATATAGGCAACAATGAGTTGGTGTGCGTAGTGACCCTGTCTAAGAACAAGATGAATACCGTATCGGCAGACGTGGAAGGAACCTATAGCGCCGGCGAATGGGGCGTTGCAGCCGGCGTGGGGTATATCAATCGTAATTTATTCCACGGTGCTGAGCAATTATCCATTAACGGCCGTGTGAATTATATTTGGCAGCAGAACGGTAATCGCGCTATGGAGGTTAAGGCCGATGCGGGATTACAGTTTCCCAACAGTCTCAAAATCAATTTGACCTACCATTTCCAGCGGCGGCCGAATGAATATACCCGGCATATCTTCAACGGCGGTTTGAATTACACGGTTCATAAGCCTCGGTCAAGGTGGTATCACCGATTCAATTTCGTGGATATCAGCTATGTATATCTGCCGTGGATATCCTCGGAGTTTAAGACGGCATTTATAGATAAATCCGTTGCCCTTAAATATACCTATCAAGACCACTTTATTTTGGGTTGGTCGTATAATGTAACTTATTCGGGAAAGCGTCAGAGTCAACCTGATAGGTCTTATATAGAGTTTAATGCCCAGATAGAAACGGCGGGTAACGCGCTATATGGTTTGTCTAAATTAGCTAATTTACCGACCGATACGGCAGGCGTTTACAGCCTTTTCAAGATTCCGTATTCTCAGTATGTGAAGGGTGATATCAATTTCACTTTTAACCAAACTATTGTGCCGAAGCATCATTTGGTTTATCATATCGGTATCGGCGTGGCAGTTCCCTACCTCAATGCGAGTGCCGTGCCGTTTGAAAGGCGCTATTTCTCCGGCGGTTCGAACTCGTTGCGCGGCTGGCAGGCGCGAACCTTAGGTCCAGGGTCTTATCGTCCGATTTCAGCCGGAGCTGCCTATGATTTGCAGGCTGGTGATATACGGTTAGATCTCAATTTAGAGTACCGTTGGAAGGTGTGGTCGATTATCGAGTTGGCGGCGTTTACGGATGCTGGTAATATATGGACTATTCGCGAGTATGAAGCCCAACCGGGAGGAGCGTTTACCGAGGATTTTTATAAGCAAATAGCTTGGTCGTATGGTATAGGCTTAAGATTGGATTTGACTTTCCTGCTTTTCCGAATTGATTTTGGTGTTAAACTGTACGATCCGTCCCGTATCAATTATGACGGCAAGATGTGGCGGACCGCGGCTAACGGCTTGAGTTGGAATGATGATATGACACTCCATTTCGCTATAGGTTATCCGTTCTAATGAAGAAGCCGTTTTGGATATTATGGGTAGTGTGGCTCGTACTGAATGTAGTGACAGCGGTACTGATGGAGATGCACGCGGACGAAAGTTACTATTGGCTATGGAGCGAGCACATGGCTTGGGGCTATAGAGCACATCCGCCTATGGTGGCTCTGTGGATAGGACTAAGCAAAATACTTTTGCCTATAGGCAATCTGCAAGTGCGTATAGTGACGGTATTATGCCATGGCTTGACCGTATTGGGCTTAGGTGCGATAGTAAAAGAGCGACTTGAAAGCCGGGGTTTCCTATGGGATAGGGGTGTAATTTATACCTTTTATGTCATTGCGGGTAGTTTGGCGATGTTTAATGCCGCAGGGTTTATGACAACACCGGATGCTCCTCTCCTCCTATTCGGGACAGGCTGGTTATGGGCATTTCAGCGGTACCTGAAAGCAGTTGAGGAACGTCATGCTTGGATGTGGGCAGGTGTGTTGGGGATAATGATGGCATTGATGGTTTATTCGAAGTACATGGCAGTGCTGTTCTTACTATTTGCAGCAATCGCCTATCCCCAATGGGTGCGAGACCGAAAGATATGGTCGGCCATTGTGTTGGCAGTGCTCCTATTGATACCGCATATTGTTTGGCAGGTTAGAAACGGATTTCCATCTTTCCAACTTCAGGTCATAGCCCGCTCTATGCCTTTCAAAGCAGTTTATATGGCGGAATATATCCCTAACCAAATGGTGGTCTATAACCCTATTGTGTGGGTGGCGGCTATGATATTGGCTATAAGTTGCTTATGGTCAAAAAGGCGGACAAAAGATATTTATACCCGGGTTTTGGCATGGGAGATAGTAGGGTTTAGTGTGTTCTTTGGACTTATGACTGCTCGCGGACATGTTGAACCGCATTGGACGATGGTGAGTTCCTTGGCGATGATTATATCGGGTTGCGAGTGGTATTGTTGTGATTCCGCCTTGAGCACAAAACAAAACAAATGGTTTCGTGGCGGTATATTTACCTGTTTGGGGCTGGTATTGGTGATGCGAATACTGCTATGCCTCAATGTATTACCGATACAGACGGGTTTGGCACATAAGAAAGATTTGTACGACCGACTCTATAAAGAAGCCAAAGGGGAGGTGATGGTCTTTAGCGGCTCATTCGGTCCGACAGCCATGTATAATTGGTTTGAGCCGGGCAAGGCAGTGTTGCTGCATGATATGCGGGCATCTAACCATACGGAGTTTGAGACTTGGCATGAGGAAATAGCTTACCAAGGTCAGGCAGCTTATCTAATGACAGGGAGGCATGTAAGACATTTGCAATCAACGGATGCTTTACAAATGCGGATAGATAGTTTATGGCTTGATGACGGGCACTGTTACTTTCGTGTGACTGCAACCAATCCATTCCGAGTGGCGTTTCTCTGGCAGCATGCGGAAATGCCGCCGCGGGCACAACTTATTTCGGAAGGCAAAAACGGGTATGGGTTGTTGGATTTAGAGCGACAGGGTTGCGATACTATTCCGGCATTAGGAACTGAAAAATATGTGTTTAGTGTTCCCGAGAAGGACATTCCTATTGGGCAAAAGGCTTGTATAGGTATAGACAATGGTTTTGTTTTGACACAAAATACGGCATGGATAAACTTATAAAATATATAGGGCTTATTGTTGTGGTACTGCTCCCGCTATACGGAGCTGCACAAGATAGTGTGGCGGTACGAGGCTTTTGGGGACGGTATAATAAAAGTCCCAAAATGTTAGCGGTAGATACGGCATTTATTCGAAAACAGCAAGTTTTGGAACAAAAGACGGTACGGTTTATCTATGATGTGGATTTTGATACCTATTTTGATAACCGTGAGTATCGTTCCTCTTACACAATACCGCAAACGATATTTAATTTCCGATTATCGCCATCTGTAGGCGTCAGACTTCGTGACAGGGTAGGCGGTAAGCATGATTTTGTCGCCGGTGTGCGTTATACGCAGCGTCTTGGGGGCAATTGGAAGGATGTGCAGTTTGACCCGACAGCGTATTATCGGTGGCGGTATAAAGGGTTTGACTTATCCATGGGAGCGATACCTTATGAGAATAGGTTGAGACCTTTACAGGACTGGTTGCTCTATGACTCAATAGCCTATATGCACCCGAATATCCAAGGGGCATTGTTGCAATACCACAACCACCGCGGGTATGTGAGTGCTATGGCGGACTGGCGCGGAGCACAAACTACGGAGAGGCGTGAGATGTTCCGAGTTGTGATAGATGGTGAATTTCAGTGGAAGGGCTTGATGGTCGGCGGCTTAGGCCATCTTAATCATACTGCCGGAAAGGCTAATGACGCTTCGATGGCTCCTTATGACGATTTACATCTCAGTGCACATGTGGGCTTTAATGCCACTGAGTACGTGCCTCTTGACTCCTTGTCCATTCAAGCGGCATATATTTACGGGTATGAGCGGAATCGGAAAAACAGGGTGACTTATCAAACACACGGACTTCTGATAGAATTCTATCTAAACTGGTGGTTTATAGGAGTTAAAAATACCTTTTATTACGGTGATAATATGCAGCCGTTCAGGCACGATATGGGGGCTTTGATGTACCAAGGCGACCCGTTCTATCAGTCTAAGATATATGATAGGGTGGACTTGTTCCTCTATTTATATAGAAGTAGTTTTGTGGATTTTTACTTTAGTTATAATTTTCATTTCGATGACCAAAAAGCCTTTCAGGAGCAGCAACAACTCTTTGTGCGTTTTAATTTGGACGGGCTGATGAGTCGCAAGGAAGGAAATCTAAGAGGACTTTTTGATAAATGACAACCTATGACAAAATAATGCCCCAATTACAGCAAGGCCATTATGCTCCGGTCTATCTGCTGTGCGGGGCGGAAGCGTATTACATTGACCAAGTGTCGGACTGGCTGGAGGAGCATGTGTTAGACGAAACAGCCAAAGCGTTTGACCAAGTGGTCATTTATGGCAAGGATTTGCCCTCAGATGATGTGTCGCCGGTGATTAGTCAGGCGCGCGGCATGGCCATGATGGGTGGTAAAAAAGTAGTGATTCTCAAGGAGGCTCAAACCGTCAAAAAATGGGAAGCACTGGCCCTTTATATGCAGAATGTGCAACCCGATACTATTCTCGTTATTTGTTATAAGAACGGAAGTCCGGATAAGCGCCTAAGTCTGTGGAAGGACTTTGAGAAACACGGAGGTGTCATTATGCAATCTGACAAATTGAAGGATTATCAGATGGCGGCCTGGATTGCTAATTATTTCAAACAAATTCTTGCCGAGCGGGGGTTGGTACTTAAGGTGGACCCGAAAGTGCCGGAATTGTTAGCTGCTTATATAGGGGCTGAAATGAACACCGTTGTGGCAGCTATTCGTAAACTTATAGACGGGCTGCCGGAGGGACAAACTGCAATTGATACGACTCTTGTGGAGCGCAATATCGGTATCTCAAAGGATTATAATGTATTTGAGCTTGAGGATGCGCTCATTGCCGGCGATGTGCTGAAAGCCAATCGAATAACCCAATATTTTGCTCATTCGAAGGATCATGCAATGGCGCGGGAATTGGCGATGCTCTATTCTTTTTTTGCTAATCTGATGCTATTCCACTACTTGCCGGACAAATCCGAATATGTGGCGGCTAAGGCACTTGGTGTAGCACCCTTTACTATTAAAAATTACGCTGCGGCAGCACGGCGTTGGAATCAAATGAAAACCTTCCGCATAATCGGGTATTTCCGCGATACAGATGCGCGTATGAAAGGTATTAATAATGTTTCAGCAAAAGAAGACGCTTTATGGCAGGAGTTGATTTATAAGATTTTACACTAATGAAGAAAGAATTACAATATGCTTTATGGATAACGACAGCAGTCGTCGGATTAGTGGCTTTGGACCAAGCCTTGAAATTGTGGATACATGCCCATTTCGCGATTGGTGAATCGCTGCCGATTACGTCTTGGTTCTGGATATGTTATATTGAGAATGACGGAATGGCTTTTGGCATAGAGTGGTTCTCTAAATTATTGCTAACGCTTTTCCGCTTAGGTGCGATAGGATTGCTAATATGGTATATCGTGACGCTTGTTCAAAGGGTTATCAAAACTCCGTTGAAAGACGAAACCGGTTTTAAACGAACCGGGCGTATGAATGGTTATATTGCCATGATAACAATGGTTGCCGCCGGCGCGTTGGGAAATATTATTGATTGTGTTTTCTATGGTATAGCATTTGACTATGCCCCTCTCTTTTACGGACGTGTCATTGATATGCTATATTTCCCTTTGATACGCAATGCTGCCGGTGAGGTGTTGTTTTTTAGACCGGTCTTTAACTTGGCGGACTCCTATATAACTGCTGCCGTTATATGTATATTGCTTTTCTTCAGAAAGGAACTCAATGAAACGCTATCTTCTACGAAATAGTATCATCCTCCTTTTTATTTGCGCGCTCGCGTGCGTAATGGTTTCATGTCGTCCGAAAGGAGTCCTCTCCCCCAATGAGATGCGCTCACTGCTCTATGACCTCCATCGCGCAGAGGGAATTTTGCAGGAAGCAGGCTATAACTATGGGCATGATGAGGCGCTTGGTAAATACTATGAGATGATATTGGAGCAGCATGGTATCACGCAAGCCGTCTTTGATTCCTCTCTCGTGTGGTATAGTCGTAATCCTCAGCGTTTTCAGCATATATATCCAAAAGTTTTGGCGCGCTTAGAAGCTACGCAACATGAACTTGAGTTGGCATTGATTGAAGTCAATGGCCGACCGGTGATTACCGAAGACCAGGCTCGTGAGTATCTGGACAAGGAGCAAAAGAACTTGCTCATCGGTTACCAACTGCCTAATCACGCTTTTGGGTGGTTAAAACCGAGTTTTTATGAAAAAATGCAAAAAAATGAAGATTTATTTGTATATATCAAAATATAGTTGTAATTTTGCGAGCTTTTTCGGCTGTAAATCGAAAAAATAACATATTTACTATTAACTCGTCATACTGGGCGGTGGGTGATTTCCCGTAAAGATGTCCGTCGGTATGGCCCTAAAAACAAACTAATTAAATGGAAACAAATTCCTACAAGACGGTCTCTGCCAATAAGGCAACCGTTACCAAGAACTGGGTCGTAGTGGATGCTACCGACCAGATTTTGGGTCGCATGGCTACGAAGGTGGCTAAGCTCCTTCGCGGCAAGTATAAACCTAATTTCACGCCTAACGTGGATTGTGGTGACAATGTCATTATCATCAATGCCGATAAGATTCAACTTACCGGTGCTAAGATGACTGAGCGTCAGTATGTTCGCTATACCGGTTTCCCCGGCGGACAACGCTTTACTACTCCTGCTGAAATTATTGCCAAGAAGGGTTCTCAAGAACTCGTTCGTAAAGTCATTAAGGGTATGCTGCCCAAGACTCGTCTCGGTAATAAGCTGATTAACAACCTGTATATCTTTGCAGGTGCTGAGCATGACAAACAAGCTCAAAAACCCCAAGTAATTGACATCAACACTCTTAAATAATCTATTGAAGTATGGAAACAGTTAATGCATTAGGTCGTCGTAAAGCTGCAATCGCACGTATTTACGTAAATGAAGGTGCTGGTCAAATCACGATCAACAATCGTCCTCTGGATGTATATTTCCCGAGTCCCATCCTTCAATATATTGTTAAACAACCTCTTGCCAAACTTGGCGTGGAAGGTAAATATGATATCAAAGTAAACCTTGACGGCGGTGGTTACAAAGGTCAAGCAGAGGCACTTCGTCTCGCTATTGCTCGCGCGCTGGTTAAGATTAATCCGGACGATAAGCCCGCTTTGAGAGCAGAAGGCTTCATGACTCGCGATCCTCGTGTCGTTGAGCGTAAGAAACCGGGTCAACCCAAGGCTCGTAAACACTTCCAATTCAGTAAACGTTAATCGAGATTTACGCTCATTAACTTCCCTGCTGAATCTCCGCCTCCGCGACTCTCTGCGGAGGAGGGGCAACGGAATAATTATTAATACAATAATTCAACTAAATCAACTAAATGAGAACTTCATTCGATCAATTGCTTGAAGCAGGTGTACACTTCGGTCACCTCAAGCGCAAATGGAATCCCGCTATGGCTCCCTACATCTATTTGGAGCGCAACGGTATTCACATCATTGACCTCAACAAAACTGCCGTAAAAATTGATGAGGCAGCTGAGGCACTCAAGAACATTGTTAAATCCGGTCGTAAGGTCCTTTTCGTAGGTACTAAGAAACAGGCACAACAGACTATTGCCGAGCACGCACAGGCTGTGGCGATGCCGTATGTTACCGAGCGTTGGGCCGGTGGTATGTTGACTAACTTCCCGACCATCCGTAAGGCGGTCAAAAAGATGTCTGCTATTGACAAAATGATGACCGACGGAACTTTTGACAATATCTCTAAACGTGAGCGTTTGCAGATTACTCGTCAGCGCGAGAAACTCGAGAAGAACCTCGGTTCTATCGCAGATCTCAACCGTCTGCCGTCTGCTATCTTCGTAGTGGATGTTAAGGAAGAGCATATTGCCGTGGCTGAGGCTAACAGATTGGGTATCCCCGTTTTTGCAATGGTAGATACCGATTCGAACCCCAATAATATTGATTTCGTTATCCCTGCCAACGATGATGCTACTAAGTCTATCTCCGTTGTGCTTGATGCTATCTGTGCCGCTATCCAAGAAGGTTTGGAGGAACGTAAGGTAGAGAAGGCTGACGAAGAAGCCGCTGCTGCTCAAGAGGGTAATCTTGAGGATGCTCCCGCTCCCAAAGAGCGCCGCACCCGTGTTCGCAAAGCCGCTGCTAAAGAAGAGGACAAACCCGCTGCAGAAGCTCCCGTAGAGGAGGCTCCTAAGGCAGAAGAAAAGGAGGCTGAATAATATGGCTGTTACACTTGCTGATATTAAGAAACTGCGCGAGATGACCGGCGCAGGTATGATGGATGTCAAGAAAGCTCTCGAAGAAGCCAACGGTGATTTCGAGGTGGCTAAAGACCTCCTCCGTAAACGCGGACAAGCTATTGCTGCCAAGCGTTCTGACCGTGAGGCTTCTGAAGGTTGTGTACTGGCTAAGGCCGGCAATGGTTTCGCTTGCATTGTGGCTGTAAAGTGCGAAACTGACTTTGTGGCTAAGAACGAAGACTTTGTGGGCATGGTTAAACTCATTCTCGATGCTGCATTTGAGAATCAACCGGCTGACCTTGAGGCTCTCAAGACTTTGAAGATTGGTAACTTAACCGTAGCAGAAATCGTCACCGAGCGTTCCGGCGTTACCGGTGAAAAGATGGAACTGAGTGACTATGTATGGCTGAAAGGCGAAACCGTTGATGCTTACAATCACCTCGGTAATAAGCTTTCCTCTATCGTAGCTGCTTCTGCAAACGCTGACCATGACACTATTCATGGCGTTAATATGCAGGTAGCTTCTATGGCTCCTGTGGCCTTGGATGCTGATCATGTAGCTCAAGAGATTAAAGATCGTGAGCTCGCAGTGGCTATTGACAAGACCAAACAAGATGAGGTAAATAAGGCCATTGAGAACGCTCTTCGTAAGGCTGGTATCAACCCGGCGCATGCAGATAGCGATGAACATATTGCTTCCAATACCGCTAAAGGTTGGCTCACCGAAGAGCAGGCTGAACAAGCACGTGCTATTCGCGCAAACGTACCGGCAGAGGCTGAGGCTAACATGAATATGAAGAAAGTAGAGATGATTGCTCAAGGTCGTCTCGCTAAGTTCCTCAAGGAGTCCACTCTCGTTGAGCAACAATATATTCTCGCTGATGACAAATCCCTTGTTAAAGATGTTCTTAAGAAGGCTAATGTCACCATTACAGATTTCAAACGCGTTACCCTCAATCAAGAGTAATCTGCCAATTTGGCAGTCTTTTATGACAGAAAAGCGACTTTCGGGTCGCTTTTTTTTATTTGGCATGATGTTTGAATGATTATGAGTGTCCGGCAACCTGGAACCCAGGATTCCCGGAAACAAACCTTAATAATAAAATAGAAATTTAAATAGAAAGGAAAATATTATGTCTAAGATTATTGGTATTGATTTAGGAACTACTAATTCCTGCGTAGCTGTGATGGAAGGTAATGAACCCGTTGTCATCACGAACTCGGAAGGTAAACGTACTACTCCCTCTGTTGTAGGTTTTATCGACGGTGGTGAGCGTAAAGTAGGTGACCCTGCTAAGCGTCAGGCGATTACTAACCCGACCAAAACAGTAAACTCTATCAAGCGTTTCATGGGCGAGAGTTATGACAGACTCGCTAACGAGATTAGTCGTGTACAGTATAAAGTCGTTCGCGGCGATAATAACACCCCTCGTGTTGATATTGACGGTCGTCTCTATACTCCGCAAGAGATTTCTGCGATTATCCTGCAGAAGATGAAGAAAACTGCCGAGGATTATCTTGGTACAGAGGTTACGGATGCAGTTATAACCGTGCCTGCTTACTTCAATGATTCTCAACGTCAAGCTACCAAAGAGGCTGGTGAAATTGCCGGTCTGAATGTCCGTCGTATTGTCAACGAACCGACTGCTGCCGCCTTGGCTTTCGGTCTCGATAAGAGCGATAAGGACCTCAAGATTGTTGTATTTGACTGCGGTGGTGGTACACACGATGTGTCTGTGCTTGAATTAGGTGATGGTGTATTCGAGGTAAAAGCAACTGATGGTGATACCCACCTCGGTGGTGATGATTTCGACCATCGTATTATTGAATGGCTCGTAGATGAGTTCAAGAAAGATAATGGTGGCGCCGACTTAAGCAAAGACCCGATGGCAATGCAACGTTTGAAGGAGGCTGCTGAGAAGGCAAAAATTGAACTCTCCAATACCACTACTACCGAGATTAACTTGCCTTATATCATGCCGGTTAACGGGGTTCCTGCCCACTTGGTAAAGACGCTTACAAGAGCTAAGTTTGAGCAACTTATTGATGACTTGATTCAACGCACGATTGCTCCTTGTGCTTCTGCTTTGAAGAACGCAGGTCTGAGCACATCCGATATTGACGAGGTATTGCTTGTTGGTGGTTCAACACGTATTCCTGCTATCCAAGCTGCTGTAGAAAAATTCTTCGGTAAGGCACCTAATAAGTCCCTTAACCCTGATGAGGTTGTTGCTATCGGTGCTTCCATTCAAGGTGGCGTACTGACCGGTGAAGTGAAAGATGTCCTCTTATTGGATGTTACTCCGCTGAGCCTCGGTATTGAGACTATGGGTGGGGTTATGACCAAGATGATTGAAGCCAATACAACTATCCCTACCAAGAAACAGGAGGTATTTACTACTGCTGTTGATAATCAGCCTTCTGTAGAGATTAAGGTCTTACAAGGTGAGCGCCCGATGGCCGCCCAGAATAAACAAATCGGTATCTTCCACCTTGACGGTATTATGCCTGCCCGTCGTGGCGAACCGCAGATTGAGGTTACCTTTGATATTGATGCCAATGGCATCTTGAATGTCACCGCCAAGGATAAAGCTACCGGTAAGGAGCAAAAGATTCGTATCGAGGCTTCCTCGGGTCTGAGTGACGAAGAGATCAAGCGTATGAAAGCTGAGGCTGAAGCTAATGCCGAAGCCGACCGCAAGGCTAAAGAGCAAGTGGATAAACTCAATAAAGCCGACGCTACTATCTTCCAGACTGAGAAACAGCTCGCTGAGTTGGGTGATAAGATTCCTGCTGACAAGAAAGCTCCTATCGAGGCTGCCCTCAAGAATCTCAAAGAGGCGTATGAGAAGAAGGATGCTGATCTTTGCGAAAGGTATAATAACGAGTTGATGACGGCTTTCCAAGCAGCTTCTGCCGAGATGTACAATGCCGCTAATGCACAAGGTGCACAGGCCGGTCCGCAACAAGGACCTACGGATAGCGGTGCTAACAACGGCTCCAATAGTACAGATGCCGAAGATGTTGACTTCGAAGAAGTTAAATAATCATCGAACTTGTTCTCCCAATAACGTATAGATTGAGCCGTTGCGCTCTACATAGACAGACCCGTTAAGCATAAACTTGCGGGTCTGTTCGTTTGTCATAACGCGCTCAACCCCTGTCGGAAGTTCCAATTCGTATGCCCTCCAACCATCGGGAATACCATAACCATAAAAATAGTCAGGTATATGATAACGGTCGGCTGAACGTAAAATACGCTCTCTAATCTCCATGGCTGTTGCTTGGGGAAAAGCGGACCATAGACATGCTGCCAAGCCGGCGATTTGCGGGCAAGCAAAACTGGTTCCATTGGCATAGCGGATGGAACCGGTGGCAGGATCCACTAAGCAAGCCGGCGCCCCTAAAGCCATCACATCCGGTTTGGTACGCCCGTCTGCTGTCGGACCATAACTGCTGAAAGATGCACGGAGGCTATCTGCCTGCACAGCACCAACTGTCAATATGCTGTCTGCATCCCCGGGAACACCAATCCATGGCCAATCTTTGTTTGTACCGGAATTACCGGCGGCGATACAGACTAACATGCCTTTGCGGGCCGCAATAGTTGCCGCTTGAGAGGGACGATAGGTCTTGCCGTCTAAATACCGATATTCGTAGTTGAATAACGAATCGTCAAAAATATAATAACCTAAAGATGTGGAGATTATATCTGCCCCTAAACTGTCGGATAGCTCTACGGCCGCTATCCAATTATCGCCCTCTTTAGGACATTCATGCTCATATTCTTCACTTCGTATAAGTAGATACTTGGCTTGCGGGGCTGCTCCTGTGTAATCGGGCTGTTGAGCGGCAAGGGCACTTAGGCAATTGGTACCATGATTGACGAGCATCGAGTCTATGCTAATTGCAGAAGATGCCAAATCGTACTTGCCTATCAGCCGTCCTTCTTGCCTTAAAGAATCATAGCACACTGCGGTATCGACTGCCGGAAAACCTACATCTATCACCGATATTATTATCCCTTGCCCTTTATACCCTGCTAAGTGCAATTGGTTTTGGCGCTCGGAATTTCGGCTCTCCAGTCGTTGAGCAATGTTGCTCCTAAACTCGGCGGTTCGTTGATTCTTAGTGCTTAAATTGTGCGTAAGGGAAACCTCTGCAATGAAATTCCATTCAGCCATCTTACCTGCTAACGAATCGGACATCAATACCGTAACCCCGTTCATCCAACGTGAACAATGCACAACCTTACCTCCTCCGCACCGTATGCTATCTACATACACCTCGCTCACTGCCTTGTCTAAATCGTCTAAGGCTATCCCGTATCGCGCTCGACGCTCTATCGCTGCCTCACTTAAAGCATAATGCGTTGAGCCGACCTTGTCGGTAAAGGAGACAAAGTAATAGGCGTTAAGCAATATGGTCAAAATTATTGCCATAGGACTTGCAAAATTACATATTTTTTCCCGTATTCGCAAATTTTTGCAGAATTTTTTGCATAAGTCCTAAATATTTCGTACTTTTGTACCCGATTATGGATAAGATACGGAATTTTTGCATCATTGCGCACATCGATCACGGCAAAAGTACACTTGCTGACCGCATGCTTGAGATTACCAATACTGTCGAACAAAAGGACATGGAGAATCAAGTCCTTGATGATATGGATCTTGAGCGTGAAAGGGGTATTACCATTAAGAGTCATGCTGTACAGATGAAATGGCGAGCCGGTGAGAATCGGGAAACCGAATTTACGCTCAACCTGATTGATACTCCGGGGCACGTGGACTTCAGTTATGAGGTCAGTCGCTCTATCGCAGCTTGTGAGGGGGCACTCCTCGTGGTGGATGCAACGCAGGGTGTTCAAGCACAGACTATCAGTAATTTATACTTGGCACTTGAACATGACTTGGAAATTATTCCGGTGCTCAATAAATGCGATATGCCCAATGCTATGCCGGAACTGGTGGAGGATGAACTCATCGAACTGCTCGGTTGCAAAAAAGAGGAGATATTGCGTTGTTCTGCCAAAACCGGTGAAGGCGTGCCTGAAATATTGGATGCAATTATTGACCGTATTCCTGCTCCGAAAGGCAATCCTGAAGCCCCTCTTCAATGTCTTGTTTTTGACTCTGTCTTTAACTCGTTTAGAGGCATTATTGCCTATTTCCGTGTAGTCAATGGCACTATTCATACAGGCGACCGCGTGCGCTTCATTGAGACCGGAAAAGAATATGATGCCGATGAAATTGGCGTGCTTAAGGTGGGCGCCAAAGAACTCACACCTGTTGCTGAACTCTCTGCCGGTAATGTCGGTTATATCGTCAGCGGTATCAAAACCAGTACCGAGGTCAAAGTCGGGGATACCATCACCCATGTGGACAGACCGTGCCTTACGGCTATTGAAGGCTTCCAAGAAGCTAAACCGATGGTGTTCGCCGGTGTCTATCCTATTGAGGCTGAGGACTATGAAGACCTGCGCTCTTCGCTCGAAAAACTGCAACTTAACGACTCTTCACTCTCCTTTACGCCTGAAAGTTCTGTCGCTTTAGGCTTTGGCTTCCGCTGCGGATTCCTCGGACTCTTGCACATGGAGATAGTACAGGAACGGCTCGACAGGGAGTTTGATATGAATGTCATTACTACCGTGCCCAATGTCAGCTACCGCGTGTTCCTGAAAGACGGAACAATGAAAGAGGTTCATAACCCTGCCGGCATGCCGGACTTGACGGAAATTGACCATATCGAGGAACCCTATATCCGGGCTTCTATCATTACCCAATCGACCTACATCGGGCCTATCATGACGCTGTGCCTCGCTAAACGCGGGGAACTTTATAAGCAGGAATATATTTCCGGCAATCGACTTGAACTGCTCTTCGATATGCCGTTGGGAGAGATTGTGATTGATTTTTACGACAAACTCAAATCCATCTCCAAGGGTTATGCTTCCTTCGACTGGCATATGAATGGCTTTAGGCCTTCTAATCTTGTTAAACTTGATATACTCCTCAATGGCGAGCAAGTAGATGCCTTATCGACGCTGACCCACCGTGACAATGCGCTGGATTTCGGCAGACGTATGTGCGAGAAACTCAAGGAATTGCTCCCCCGACAACAGTTTGATATTGCTATCCAAGCTGCCATCGGAGCTAAGATTATTGCACGGGAAACGGTCAAACAGGTTCGCAAAGACGTGCTCGCCAAATGCTATGGAGGCGATGTCAGCCGGAAACGCAAGTTACTGGAGAAACAGAAAAAGGGCAAAAAACGCATGAAACAAATCGGAAATGTCGAAGTGCCGCAAAAAGCCTTCCTCGCTGTGCTGAAGTTAGACTAACCTCATCGTACCTCTACCGTACCCCAGAGAAGAGATCGTTATAGGATACTAAATTGATTTGATTTATTTCGTAAAATTGGCGCGTGAATATTTAAATACAAAAATTAAATAACAATAATTATGGAATACGCAATGCCGGCGTGGGCGATGATTCCCTTTGGAATTATGCTCCTTATGATTGCAATCGCACCGATGATTGCCGAAAAATGGTGGGAGAAAAATCTCAATAAGCTGATCGTCTCGGTTGTCCTCGGTTTGCCGATTGCTATCTTCATGGTAGTCAACGGACTCTCGGAAGAACTTATTGACACGATCTTCTTTGATTATGTGCCGTTTATTATTCTGCTTTTATCCCTTTTCGTTATTACCGGAGGAATACATCTATCCGGCGATATCAAAGCGAAACCTTGGGTGAATACGCTGTTCTTAGCGATTGGTTTTGTTCTCGCAAGTATTATGGGCACAACCGGAGCTGCTATGCTGCTCATACGACCTGTGCTCGCCACTAACCAACAACGCTCTCATAAAGTTCATACCGTCCTTTTCTTTATTGCCTTAGTGGCTAACTGCGGTGGACTGATGACTCCCCTTGGCGATCCTCCATTGTTTATGCTCTTCCTGCGTGGCGCATCCTTTACATGGTTTAGCTCCATGTGGGCGGAATGGCTCTTGACGGGCGTTATTCTTCTGGTGCTGTACTTCCTTGCCGATACCTATTATTATCGCAAAGAACCATGGCAGAACCTCTCTGCTGACTCGCGTGAGCAGGAATCGCTCCGACTTACCGGTTCCATTAATTTCCTTTGGCTGATAGGCATTGTGGCTGCTGTTGCCTTCCTTAATGCCGGTACTATTCCGGCCATGGGTGCTGAAGATGCACCGCTCTACCTCAAGTACCTCAGAGAAATAGCGATGATTATTCTGATGGTTCTCTCCCTCGTCACAACTCCACGTAAGGTCCGTTATGAGGACAATAAATACACTTGGGCACCTATCTTGGAAGTTGCTGCGCTCTTCCTCGGTATCTTCACGACTATGGCACCTGCGCTTATCTATCTTAAGGAAAATGCGGCTGCTCTCGGACTGTCCGAGGTATGGCACTTCTACTACGCTACCGGACTCTTGAGCTCATTCTTGGATAATACACCAACGGCTGTAGCCTTCCATGGACTCGCATCCGGTCTGCCGGAAGCTCTTGACGCTGCCGCATCGGGTGTGCTTATACATGGAGATGGCGTCTTTAACGGCACAACTTTCGTTGCCGGTGTACCCGAACTCCTGCTTAAGGCTATATCTATCGGTGCGGTATTCTTTGGGTCTATGACTTATATAGGTAACGGACCTAACTTCATGGTGAAAGCTATTGCAGAAGAGGATGGCATCTCCATGCCTTCTTTCTTCGGATATATGCTTAAGTTCAGTTTGATTATCTTACTGCCTGTCTATATATTGGTACAACTCATATTCCTATAATCAATTTTCAATCATAATATGGCTACACAAGAAGAAACTTTTAAAAAACTCGTTTCACACTGCAAGGAATACGGTTTTGTCTTTCCTTCCTCTGAAATTTATGATGGCTTGGGTGCTGTCTATGACTATGGTCAAAACGGCGTTGAACTCAAAAATAACATCAAACGCTATTGGTGGGATTTCATGACACGCTTGCACGATAATATCGTCGGCATTGATGCTGCGATTTTCATGCACCCGACTGTTTGGAAAGCATCAGGACATGTCGATGCGTTTAATGATCCGCTTATTGATAACAAAGATTCTAAAAAACGGTACCGCGCCGATGTCCTTATCGAAGACCAACTCGCTAAGATTGAGGAGAAAATCAATAAGGAGGTAGAAAAAGCGGCAAAACGTTTTGGTGACTCGTTTGATGAAACGATGTTCAGACAAACCAATCCGCGAGTACTGGAACATCAACAGCACTTTGATGCTCTCCATGAGCGCTATAAAAAGGCGATGAACGATAATGACCTTAATGAGCTCAAGCAAATCATCTTGGATGAGGAAATCGCTTGCCCCATTTCCGGTACACGCAACTGGACTGATGTAAGGCAATTTAACCTGATGTTCCAAACCGAAATGGGCTCTACCGCCGATGGCGCCATGAAGATTTATCTCCGTCCCGAAACGGCACAGGGTATCTTTGTCAACTACCTCAATGTCCAAAAAACCGGACGCATGAAACTGCCTTTCGGCATCGCGCAAATAGGTAAAGCCTTCCGCAACGAAATTGTAGCACGCCAATTCGTCTTCCGTATGAGGGAATTTGAGCAAATGGAGATGCAGTTCTTTATCAAACCGGGAACCGAAATGGATTGGTTCAAGTACTGGAAAACCCAACGTCTCGCATGGCATAAGGCGCTTGGACTCGGTGATAATAAGTACCGCTTCCATGACCACGAAAAACTCGCCCACTATGCCAATGCCGCAACCGACATCGAGTTCGAAATGCCATTTGGTTTTAAAGAGGTGGAAGGTATTCATAGCCGCACCAATTTCGACCTCTCACAGCATGCTAAGTTCTCCGGTAAAAAGATTGAATACTTCGATCCGGAAACATCGGAAAGCTATACTCCTTATGTCATTGAGACCTCTATCGGTGTGGACCGTATGT
The DNA here is from genome assembly GCA_002368645.1 of Bacteroidales bacterium UBA3810. Lineage (GTDB taxonomy): Bacteria > Bacteroidota > Bacteroidia > Bacteroidales > Paludibacteraceae > Colicola. Next base: position 163,924 of record DFEE01000020.1, on the reverse strand, counting down.
TCTTGAGCATACTCTGTGGTAGCTATGAGGAACAGCCGCTTGAGGGTGGCGACAGCCGAGTTGTACTACATCTCCCTGCCGTACTGGCTCCTGTCAAATGTTGCGTTATGCCGCTCGTACGCAAGGATGGACTGCCTGAAAAAGCACAGGAAATACTCAATTCTCTACGCTTTGATGTCAAGACAACTTATGATGAAAAAGACTCTATTGGCAAACGTTATCGTCGCCAGGATGCTATCGGTACACCTTTCTGTGTTACGGTCGATCACGATACCTTAGTGGATAACACCGTTACGGTGCGTTTCCGCGATGATATGCATCAGGAAAGAGTGCATATTAACGACCTGCGTGACATGATTCTTAAGGCGGTTGATATGTCACATCTCTTAAGGTCACTTGCTGAATAATAGTATTTCTGATATGTCAAGGGGATGTGTCAAAACTGGCACATCCCCTTATTAGTTTAAATAAGCCCAACCTTTTTCGATTTCTTTTCTGATTAGCCGCAGAGTTGTTATCTCGATCTCGACAGTGACTACTCCGCGACCACCTTTATAGATCCGTTATGGATCCGTTATAAATCTCCTACCTTTCTTTTTACTCATCTTCACGCAGCAGAGGTTGCGCTGACCTTACGCTGTATGGGCTCTCTGAATAGTATTCGGGGTTAGTTTTCTCTTGTCAGTCTGTTAATTACCAAATAAATGACAGACTATGGCAGCAATAGATTTATTCCGCCAATGGGGGTTATTTAGTATTTTTTCTTCACAAAATGCAGAATTATTTGCATATATCAAAAAATAGTTATAACTTTGCAGCGCAAACTCACGCTTGGGGTGTCAGCGTAGATACGCGAGGGTGGGATTGCAGACATATTGTATGGCGTTTACTAACGCTTGTTTTTGACTACTGAAACCTAGGAAATTTCAAATAGTCGAAAGATTACAAAAACAAGTAATAGTAGATGCTCGTGGGGTGTATTATACACTTGCGTGTGCCATATCTATGGACACGTGTGTACGTATATACACTGCGTGGGTTTCTGCATTGTTTATTTGAATCTTTCGGTTTTCCTAGGACCTCAGTAGCGGATAAGCAAGAGAAGAGATCCGCGTTTTTTGATGTCCGGGCTTGACATAAGCAATCAGATTGTACTGAATAGCATTTATTGTCCCCATCTTAACAACGATCCGACAAACGCCGGAGAACTGTTAAGATGGGCTTTTTTGTATAATTGTTTAATTGTTGACTAAAAGCAATTTTGGGATCATTTTGGATAATTTTGGACAAAGAAGAAAAATAATGTTTTTTTAGGTTTATGGCTTTGAGTGCTTTACCCGTAAGGGTGTGGAATTCCGAGATAGAACTATCTGGAAGCTCGCTTACAAGTAGTTTTAGCACGAAATACAAAGCACGTAGTGCGAAAGCACTCAAAGGGTTTATCTATGTTTTTGTTAAAAAAATAGAATAGTATGAAACCAAAAAGTTTAGTCAGACGTCGTAAGACCTACCGCGATGAGGAAGGCGTTATAGTAGGCTATGGTGCAGAAGAAGCATATTTCGTCGCCAAGCCCCGCGACTACGAGAAGTACCCGCTCCGTGAGGGAGAACTCCGCAACGCCTCTATCTTCCACCGCTCAATGACGATGGCGTTGGAGGAACTCTCCGACCCCGTCCGCAAAACCGAATGGAGCCGCCGCTGGCACGCTCAACTCAACGAGCCCGAACCCGATGCTCCTGTTGACCGCAAAACCGGCAAGCGCCATATTTATTTGCGTTTGGATCGTTATGTTCAATCTGTCCTCCAGCGTCAAATGCGCAAAGAAGCCGGATTACCCGGAACGGAGAAAGGATTGAGGTAAGACCCTTCTCGGCGGAGGCCACTCCTCCCGTTTATCGGGGGGACGCTCCGGGTGTATAGTGTAACACACATCAAACATAATACATTGCTCATAGAGCACATGATCTTTGACGTATTTCAAACAAAGCAATCAGTTAAGCTGAATCCGATCGGCTATTTGCATAAAATAATCGTTAGACCAGATTTCTGTTTCCTGAGGATGAACAAGGAATGGTGAGACATCCGCCTTCACCAAGTTGAGATCTACAGATTGTATTGTCTCACGCAGTTTTTGCGCAAACGCATCCGGTGTCAAATCTTCGTTGTTGAATTGTTTTGCACGAGCTTGCAGATGGGCAAAATGCAGAGGAATCCGATTACGCACATACCATTCAAAGTCGTACCAATCACGTCCTTTGACACGGCTTTTCCATTGACGGTAAAGTAGTGCATGCATCTTCCCTGCAAACAAATCCGGCAAGGCGAAACAACGCGTGTAGAAAGAATAAGGCTGCATCAGAAGTTTCTGCTCGGTCTGAAAATCAAGCGGAGGACATGTATCTGCTTCGATCTTGATTTTGATGGACTTTTCGGTTTGAAATTGCAGATTATAGACTTCTGTGTTGTCTTTCAGAAAAGCGGATTCCACTTTACCAAAGGTACGCTTATCTTTTTTGGTGATAACAACCTGCCTGCCCAAGGATAAAAACTCTTGCTCAATATAAGGAAAATATTTTGTCCAATCAAAATTCTTATTGTTTTGGAGCAACGAGAAATCCATATCTTCGGAGAAGCGTGGAAGCCCGTGGAAGATACGCAAACAGGTACCTCCATAAAATGCCGCATGAGCAAAGAAATCGCTACGAGCCAAACCGGCTAAAACGACCTGCTGTGCTACCTCAATCTGTGCATTGTGACGCTCATTGGGAGTGGTTTGCGGGTATGCCGCCAACATGGTGTTATAAATAGGATTCATTGGCTAATGACATTTATCAATTGTTGAATAGATGTTGATTTGTAGCCCTTTTCCGCGCAAGCCTGAAAAACGGAGATGTCCATAGAGGACAGCGACTCGGTATCAAATCGCAGATCGTCCTCCAGATACGTGATTACGTCTTTCTTGGAACGAAAAAGAAGTTTCGGCGTGCGGATAATTAGATCGCAAAGCGCTTTTTCTGGAGAGGCTATAAGAAACGGCATGTTTTCGCTTTGAGCCTGCGTGATACCTATCGGATAATAGGCAGATGGTAATTGTATGTATTCAAAGCGTCCAACAGGTGTGTCATACTGCTTATTGAGACGAAAAGAGGCAGAGATTGTCGTCTGCACAACATCGTCAATCAAGCCATAGAAACCAAGGGCTGTATGGAAGGAGACATACGATGGTCCGTATAAACTATTGGCAATAAGTAAGTTATTGATCGGCTTGCCGGAAACATCGGGAGAGACGACATAAAGACCTTGCTTTAGTCGGATGATCTCTCCGGAGAGTTCCTTGCTACTGATGTAGTGTGCAAACGAATTACGGTTTGGTAGCACATTACGTAACGTTGCGGCAGTAACAGGAATGTTGCCTAAATTGTGCAATACATTATTCATGATTCCAAAATTTGCTGCAAAGATACTACTTTTTAATCATATATGCAAATAAATTGTAATATTTTTGACAATAAATGCAATTTTTCTGCATTTCCTATATAAAATATGACATTTTGCTTTGTTTGGAACACATAACACATCAAACATAATATATCAAACACCCATCAAAGACATTCACGATGATCGTGAGATGGTCACGAGATTGAAGGGTAAATAGAAGGTAAATTAAAGGGAAAAATAAAATCCTTGATTGTACTCTACGAAACAATGAATATTACACCAATAACTAATTAAAACAAGATGAAAATACTTTTAACCGGCATAGCAGGTTTTATAGGCTCACGTGTTGCTCAGATGTTAGCGCAACGACTCCCTTGCGGAACAATATCGTGCCCTCGCCGCTTAAGAAACCAACGTCCTCTTCGGTGGCCGCCTTGCCGAACACAAGTACTACGACATGGCTCCAGTAATTGAAAAGGGTTTAGGAATGGAGATTTAATTGGTTCATGAAGAAAAAGACTAACATACAATTGGCTTTACATAACGCTTGTTCATGAATGTTGTATATCCAATAAGAAATAAAAACAAATATAACTAAATATGAAAGTTCCATTAAATAGACTGGCACCCTGCTTTCAGACATTTCCAGAAGAGGCTGATTATGTCATTAAAAAAGTACCAGCGCGCTCTTTGTTAAGTTGGCGTAGATTTGATTTCTATGCAAAACTATTGTATATAGATTACTACAACAAAAACTTAGATATGTCTTGGGCAAAGGAATTATATACGGCTCAAGTGCATGCTATTACAGGTAATACGGATGCTGAAAAAGGAAATAAGGACAAAAATTCAGTAAGCCGGTTTATAACTATTTTTGAAGATTTAATCGAAGATATTCGAGATAATGGTTTTGATGACAAGCGAACGTTAATACCAGTTGATGCTAATGGATATGTAATTGATGGAGCACATAGAGTCGCTTGTGCGGCATACTTTAATCAAGATGTAACTATTCTGCAATTTTTAGATTGGAGTGTATCTTATAGTACGGATTCCCGTTTTTTTAAGAATTATGATTTAGCCGAGAAATATTTGGACTCTATAACATTAGAAAGTTGTCGTTGGAAAGAAAATTTATTCATGATTTGTTTGTGGTCTCCGACATGGAGATATCCGAAAGAACGCAAACAGGCTATAGATTTAATCTATAGCAAAACAAACGTCGTTTATACAAAAATTATACGACTTAATGCAAAAGCATTACGGAATTTTTGTTTGCAAATTTATGGCCACATGGAGTGGATTGGAAATATTGACAATCATTTCTCGGGTGTTGACGCAAAAGTTAAAGAGATATTTGATGGACATTATGATAAAGTGGAATTTATATTAGTTGAAGCGGATGATTATGCAACTGTATTGAAATTAAAAACAGATGTACGCAAAATCTTCAACATAGGATTATCTTCAATTCATACGACAGACAATATCCGAGAGACCAGGCAAATTGCAGATTTAATCTATAATCCCAATAGCATTTTTCATATTCGATACGGGTGTCCTGATAAATTTGTTCACTCGTATAATTTAATGTTATTGTTTAAACAATTACTTAAAGATAATAATTATGATTTGCAAAAATATGCAATAGATTCTTCAATGGTAATGGCGGTTAATGGACTTCGGGATGCAACCGATTTGGATTTTATATCAATTGATACCGAACAAAACAACACATATATATCTGAAGAATCAAATAATTCATTAGAATGTCATAATACATCTATAGAATTTCATAGTCAATCAATAGAAGATTTGATTTATAATCCGAATAATTATTTTGTATTTAATGAATTGAAATTCTTAACTCCATTTGAAGTAAAAAAATACAAGGATGCTCGCGGTGATAAAAGAAATCTCGCAGATGCAAGATTGATACAATCTTATTTGTCAAAAAGGAAATGGGGAATGTTATACGATTTCAGTCCCGCTGTTATAAAGTATCATATTTCCTTATCTACTAAGTTAATGAAAATATTGCGTCTGCCAGGACGTATTTATAGAAAGATTCTGAAAATATTAGGATTATATGAATTAATATACAAAAAATAAAATGATAATATGAAAGTTTTGTGGTTTGAAGTAACAATGCCCTCACGTTATGAAAATCAAGGATTAGTAATAGGAGGTTGGCAGGACTCTTTGGAAAAAGTAGTTCGAAAATGCCCTAGTATAGATCTCACAATTGCTTTCGAAGGTAATGATGAACAACAAAAAACAAAGGTAATAGACGGAGTGACATATATTCCAATCATTCTGAAATACACTAAAAAGGAACAAAAACATTGGGATTGGAATATCTATGCTCAAAGGGTATTTGATGAGGCTAAGCAAATTATTGAAAACATCCAACCGGATATAATTCACATATTTGGGACAGAATGGCCATTTGGTCTAGTTGCAGAATATACCGATATTCCTATAGTAATACATATTCAAGGGTCAATAGTTTTTTACAATAACTCTGTTCCTCTGGGTTATAGTATATGGGACGAAATGATATATTTAAAATGCTGGAAGCATCCTAAACGTCTCCGAAATGTATGGAGAAAATATAAATTAAGTGAATCCAGAAGTTTAATGGAACGCAAAATATGGGACACCGTACATTATTACATGGGACGGACATATTGGGATAAGGCGATGTCTGCAATAATGCATCCTGGTCGTAAATACTATCATGTAAACGAAGCGTTGAGAGATGAGTTTTTGAATACTAAGTGTTCTTGGAGAATTCCCTCAATGGGCAAAATCAGATTAATCTCTACAGGTTGTAGTACATTTTGGAAGGGCCCTGATTTATTGATTAAAACCGCAAGTATACTTAAAGACTTAAAAGTTGATTTTGAATGGGTTGTAGCAGGAAAGATGGATGAAAGTGTTAAAAAATTTGTTGAATACAAAGAAAAATTAACTTACTCACAATGTAATATTCATTTGGTCGGATTTGTGCAACCAACTGAACTAATCAACTATTTATGTTCATCAACAATATATGTGAGTACATCCTATGTAGAAAATTCACCTAACTCTATTTGTGAAGCTCAATATTTGGGCGTGCCGGTTATTGCTACAAATGTAGGTGGTGTGGCTTCAATTGTAAGGAATTGTGTTGATGGTTTGTTAGTTCCCGCTAATGATCCCTGGCAAATGGCATATTCGATATTGACTTTAGCTAAAGACACTCAACGCATGCTTGAGTTCTCAAAAAATGCGCGTGAATTTGCAAAACAAAGACACGATCCAGAACAAATAGCCCAAGATTTGCTTGACTGCTATAATGATATAACACATAATGACTATGAATATCATTCGTAAAAGAATATTAAACTTACATGTTGCTTGGCAAGAATGGTATGAAGATTCGTGGCTTTACAAACACATAGTACGCAACCGAGATTATGTGTATCAAGAGAAGTTACGACATCGCTTCCGCAAAGCAGAAGGTGTAACTTTCGAGGAAGGTATTTATACGCACGATTCAGAATACATCACATTGGGAAGTGGTATAGTTCATCGCTTTTGTATTCTTACAGCTTGGAACACACACGGAGTAGTTCCTTTCATAGAAATTGGTGATGGTTTTAGCCTTGGCGAATATACACATATCACAGCCATAGGACATATGAAAATAGGCAGGAATCTTCTTACAGGCAGATGGGTGACCATTACTGATAATAGCCATGGTACAACTGATTACGAATCACTTGTTATACCACCTACTCAGCGTGCTATAGTAAGCAAAGGCGATGTATCTATTGGCGATAATGTTTGGATTGGAGATAAGGCTACTATTCTTCCCAATGTTACCATTGGTGATGGAGCCGTAATAGCAGCCAATAGTGTAGTAACGAAAGATGTTCCAGCATATTGCGTTGTAGCCGGCAATCCTGCGAAAGTCATAAAACAAGCAAGTGTCAAATATGGAGAATCATAATAAAGCAAGAGTCATAGCATTTTATTTACCCCAATTTTATCCAACACCGGAGAATGATAAATGGTGGCGTCCGGGATTTACGGAATGGCATAACGTGGTACAGGCGAAGCCATTGTATAAAGGTCATTACCAACCGCATTTGCCTGCGGATCTTGGTTTTTATGACCTTCGTTTGCCTGAGACGCGTGAAGCGCAGGCAAATCTAGCACGTGAAGCAGGCATAGAGGGATTTTGTTATTGGCATTATTGGTTGGGAGGTGGAAGAAGATTATTAGATAGAGTTTTTCGCGAGGTAGTGGAGAGTGGAAAGCCTGATTTTCCATTTTGTTTATGTTGGGCTAATCATTCATGGTATGCTAAAGCCTGGGATCCGAATATTCCGGATAGGCTATTAATGGAACAAACGTTTCCGGGGAAGCAAGATTACATAGATCATTTCTATGCGATGTTACCTGCTTTTAAGGACAAGAGGTATATACGGGTAAATGGTAAACTTTTATTTGGAATATTTCAACCGTTCCAGAAATTTGACTTTGCTGAATTTGCTACTATTTGGAATGAGTTGGCGGAAAAAGAAGGATTGAATGGTTTCCATTTCTTTGCTTATTCACATGGAACAGACTACTTTGTGAAAACATATCAACAATTATATAATGCAGCCGTGTTTGACCCGATCTTCGGATGCTTTGACGGAGATTATATTCCTTTAAAAGAATCTAAGATGAATGATTGGAAAATGCACCATAATATCGCTGCGCCACTGGATTACCAGATATATGCTGATAGAACAATTGAATTCTTCAAACGCTTTCCGTTCTGCTATCCATGCTTAAATCCAAATTATGACCATTCGCCACGCAGTAAGTATAAAGCAAGGATTCTACACAATAGCACTCCCGATAAATGGGAGAACCTATATAGGCTGACCCTCGAACTGTTCTCTTATCGTCCGCAAGAGGAAAATATAGTCTTTATCAAATCATGGAATGAATGGGGTGAAGGTAATTATCTGGAGCCTGATATGGAATACGGGAAACAATATATAAAACGAATGGCGAAGGTCAATAAAGAATTATACGGATGATCACGATAATAGTATATGATAATGGAAGTTGCTGTATGAATGGTTCTTTGTCAACACAAGTTGATAAGGGATATGAAGTGTTGTCAGTAACGGGAAAGAATGCTGCAGAAGCCTTTAATGTTGGACTAAAGCAAACGCAAAAGGAGTACGTCTGGTTCGTGCAATCTACTGACGAAGTTTGTATAAATGCTTTGAGTGCTATAAAGACATATCTTGAAAGCAATCATCCGGATGTGGCAGTATTTGATTTCATGCAACGTTATGATGGCGATAGGATAGAACAATTGCATCCTAATACATATTCGGCTCCTGCCCAGGCATTTGTGCCGATGTTGGCTCAAGGAAAATATCCATCGACATTATGTCACAAGATATTTCGCACAAGGATGTTGAGAGATACAGCAATTTCTTTTAATGAGCAGTTAAGTGTTTTTTATGAAAATGAATTTTTGCTGAAGTTGTATAGCAGTAATACATCAATCATCACGCTATATGCTCCGCAGAACATAGTCATTCATCCGACCATAGATTTGCCTATGCAATATGATCGTCCAAGATTTGTTATTTCACAAGCAGGAAAGGACGAATATCCATTGTATCTTCAATTAGTTAAGCAAATTCTCGGAAGAAAATACAGCCAAATATTGGACGCTGAGACATTCGATTATAAGTATGCATTATCTAATAATGGATTATTGGATAGAAAAGCATTTAATCTATATCTTCCGACTCCATTATGGATGATGCTAAGAAAACCATATAAGTTTACTCGACTACTTAAATATGTAGCCGTATACATAGTTAACAAATTCATGATAAAACAGAAAGATTATGTCGCTTAAAAAGAAGATTCATAAATTGCTTCATCCACAATCAGCGATTGCTGATACGATTCATTCAGTCGTACAAAACGAGTGTCAGAATGTAATTTTCCAAATAAGAAAAAATGAGTTACAAGAATTAGCTCTTCATTCAACTGATTTGGGAATAACAAAGGAGAAAATATGTGATGAAGAAATAGTAGTTTCTCTAACAACTTTTGGAGGCCGCCTATTTGACGCATATGTAGCGGTTGAATCCATTATGCAGGGATCGGTTAAACCGAATCGTATTGTAATGTGGATATCAGAGGATTTTAAAAACATTCCTTTACCACTAACACTACAAAATCAAATGAGGCGTGGTTTGGAGATTAGGTACTGTCGTGATATTCGTTCTTATACAAAACTTATCTACTCGTTAAAAGAGTTTCCGGAAGCATCCATTATCACAGTAGATGATGACATAATATATCCACAAGATACAATAGAGAATCTTCTCAACGCACACACTTTACATCCGGAAGCTATATGTGCTAATGTTTTAAAGCCAATCCCTGAAGATTTCAAGAATGATTTCAAATCTTTTGCAGAAATGTGGATTTCGGAGAAACATTACGCAGTGTATGATAGATATGTACAAGAAGGATATTCGGGAGTACTTTATCCACCACATTCTCTACATGAAGAAGTGTTTAATGAAGATGTATTCATGAGTATATGCAAATATGCGGATGATATTTGGTTTGGTGCCATGGCTATGCTGAATCACACAAAATGCGTAAATGCTCATCCGCATCCTTATTTCTTCGGTTATGTTAATAATCCTGATGTTCAATCGATTGCGCTTCAAAAAGTTAATGCACAAGGTGAACAGTTGAATGAAAAACAATTTAAAGAGGTATTTAGCAAATACAATTTGATACAAATGTAAGCCCATGACAATCTCATTCGTTATACCGGTATACAATGGTCGTAACACCATCATTCCTTGCATCGAGAGCATCTGTGCCCAGATGAAGGACAACTCTGACTACGAGATCATCATTGTTGATGATTGCTCGAATGATGATACGCGTGAGGTGATTACATCTTATGCTAAATCATGTCCACAAGTCAAATTGTTTTGCCAACCGCAAAACCGCAGACAGGGTGCTGCTCGTAATCGTGGGCTAAAAGAAGCAACAGGCGATTACATTACCTATATAGATTCTGATGATTTGGTATTGGATGGATTTGCACAAGCATGGTCTGTAGCGAAAGAGACAAACGCGGATATGATTTACGGCTATATGGAGATAGAAAGACCTAATGGCTTGTATATTCACAAACTATCTGCTATTCCTGATATAATCATGTCCGGTAAAGAGTTTGGGGAAACTTATTGTGCAGATGGCGTTTTCTATTATCCGCCGTCATTCATATACAAACGCGCATTTATGGAGCGGATTAATATCCCATTCATTGAAGAACGACAACATGAAGATCGAGATTGGTTAGCAAGTGTGTTAGTGCAGGCGGAAACAGTCGCTGTCTGTCCATACACCACATACCGTTATACCATGAATCTTGATTCAACATGCCATGCGCTCCGTTATTCGACTATCTTTGACCATGTGGCAAGTGGTATCCGGCATATTGATTTGTCGGAGCAACTGAAAGCGGACTGCCCGAAACTGTCAGCCACTTTGTATGCCTTTGGCATGGAAGAAATACATCATTCTATCCGTTTGCGCAATCTGACTAAATATCCTTGGGCAGACAACAAACACCTATACGACGCGCAACATTTGCGACCGCTCATGGCTGACTTGAAGCGCATGTGTCGCACTTATCCAATGCCTATAGAGGTGCGCATCGTGGCATATTGCCCATTACTGACCAAAGCCACAACATTCATCGCCAGTCCGATAGCTAAATTTGTAAGGAAAAGGAAACACCAATAGCGTGAAAGAACGGCAAGCACATATTGATATGGCAGCAGGTGTCATGCTCGCATGGATGATACTTGGGCATGTGGCATCACACGCAAACTATCATGGCACTTTCCTACAGATAGGCAACTATCTCAGTTTCTTTATGCCGTGGTTCTTCTACAAGGCAGGAATGTTTTATAAGTTTAAACCGCTTAAAGACAGACGAATAGAGAGAGGCAAAAAGTTGCTTGTTCCGTTCGTAATATATTCGCTCATAGGACAACTGTTTTACTATATATGCTTAATCGTTGAACATAATGTTACATTCCGCTCGTTTATATATCAACCTTTGCGCAGTCTGTTTGTTACCGAGTGCTTGCCCGGTAATGGCGCATTATGGTTCTTGGTCGTACTATATATGATAAATCTGATAGTTCCATATTGCATTGAGAAAGTGCACCCGCTGCTGATAGCAGTACTGGGAACAGCAATTGCATTTGGTTGTTTTCTGCTGAACATATCATGGTTCCCATGTATCATACCTAACATAGTAGCCGGAATGGCTTTTTACGCATTAGGCTACTGGCTTCGCGATAAGGAGAGTAACAGATGGATCATCATAGCCTGCCTGGCGATATATGCTATCTGTTGCATAATTGGTTATCCGGGTATTTATTTTCATCATAATACGTGCAACTCTTGGACAACTTATCTCCTTTATTACCCTGCTTCATTGGCAGGAATCGTGCTGTTAGATAATCTATGCCGATTAGTTTCTCCATATATCAAACACAGCCTCTTTCGTTGGATTGGACAAAACGCAATGAACATATATGTCACCCATTGGATAATTCTTGTGTTACTGCGATTGGTAGTATTGGATATATTCGATGTGCAAAATGATACCTTACGTTTCGGAATATATATAACAACCATGATAATTACATTGCCAAGTCTTAATTGGCTCATCAATAAGTTTAAAATGCAAACATCCCATGAATAAACTCTTATCCATCGTCATCCCGGTGTACAAAGTCGAGAAATTTATCGACAAGTGTATCTCATCGCTCATCGTGCAGGACGAGAAGCAGCTGCAACAGTTGGACATCGTTGTTATCAATGACGGCACGCCCGACAACTCCGCCGTGCTTGCCAAAGAGTATGAAAAACGCTATCCGGGTATTGTGCGCGTCATTGACCAGGAGAACCGCGGACACGGAGGGGCTTGGAACCACGGCACGGAACTGGCTGTCGGCAAGTACCTTTTCTATCTCGATTCCGATGACTGGTTTGAGACAAGCGAGTTATCCAAACTCATCACCTATCTCGGTCATTGCGATACGGATATGGTGATGCTGGACGGGCAGAATTACTATGCAGCCACCGGTACCTATACGGAAAAAGGAAAGCATGACGAACTGACACCGGATGTTATCTATGATGCCGATAAGTTCGATTGGCTTGCTACGGGGCATGGCTACGACATGACTTATGCGCACGATACCGTCTATCGCACCGCCATGATGCAGCAGTACTTGCCGCTGTTCTGCGAGCATGTGATGTACGATGATGTGTCGCTGCAAGCTATTCCAATCGCCATAGCAAAAGACTTCATCTATACCCATCTCAATGTCTATCGCTATTACATCGGTCGTCCGGGGCAGTCGTTCGATCCGAAAGTGCGTGCCGTGCGGGCAGCGGATGATGTGACCAAGGTGCTTACCTTCCTTCTGGACTGGGTGCGTCGCAACCGGCATGTCGTTCCCAAAGGCGGCACGCGCGAAGCATACACCGAAGCTAACTACCAATCCATGGGTACATGGCATTACTATGAACTAAGCCTTTTTGATAGAGCAACAGCACAGCCTCGCCTTGCAGTATGGGATAAATTCCTGCGTGAGAACTATCCGGAGATACGCCCGAACTACCTGGTACGGATGTACCGGATGCTACCGTTCATGCTCTATTTTGCAGGTTTTAAAATGTATGCATTCCACCAACGGTGTGCAAGGTATATTAAACGTAAATTGAAAAACAAATAATAGCCTTATGTTCAAGTACACTAAACGCCTCATTGCCGAGATTCGCTTTCAGTTAGACGAACTGAAATGGGACAAGAAAGAGCAGGGGGGGGATCTCCCATGTGGAAGGCTTTTCCAGACATGGCAGCATGGACGGCTTCCGCATCCATAAACAGTTCGAAGCGCAACGCGCTGATCGCATTCGTCTGCACAAAGAGCGGCTTGCTGCCATCTCTTAAAAAACAATCTTTGACATAGTGATAGACAAAGGGATGATGCAGATTAATACATCATTCCGAATAGCCAAAGCGGTATTTTGTTCTCGAATCCTATATCTATTCCATCAGCGACAATAAAACTATCGGGTATATTGGCGATTTGTTTGTAACCTTTGGTTCGTCCACCAACCTCAAAGAGGAAATGTTTATCAACCAGCAAGTCTCCTTTTTGTGGCATAGATACGGAGTGAGCGAAACTTATCATATCAGCAAAATAGGTCTCCCGCAAAGTGCCTTGGTCGGCTTCCGAGGACAAAGCATACATGATGTTCGTGTTGTCAAACAGCACTTTCTCGGGCTTTTGCAGCATCTTCATTGAACGCTCTTTGGAGAATAACCTCCGAATGATAGCAGCCTGATTGAGCAGATCCAACAGTTTCATTACTTGTCCGGTGGATGTCTCTAAGGTTCGCGCTAACGCAGATACATTCAAGGTATAGGGAGATTGCTCCGAAAAGATTGCCAGCAGTTGCCGTAGTTTATAAATAGTATCGTATTCCACTTTTGCGACAGCCGGTATATCTTCGTTTAGCACCGTATTGATGACACGCTCTAACCGTTCTTCAAAACCATTCCCTTCTTCTATATAGAAAGGATAGTACCCGTGACGCAGGTAATTGTCAAAATGCCCCAGCACTTTTGCTTCTCCGGTCAATTTGGCGGCTATCTGTGTGTGTCGATGCAAAATTTCCTCCAAGGACAGGACCGGCCAATCGGCTATACCCTCCAATTTGAGATACTCGCGGAAACTCAGTCCCCGCATCGTGTATTCCTTACACCGACGCGACAAGTCTCCCAATGCGTGCTCAATGCGCAGCATGGACGAACCCGTAACAATCAGATTGAGATGCGGGAAGGAATCATAGATATTCTTGATTTCTTGTTGCCAGTTAGGATATTTGTGTATCTCATCTATGAATAGGTGTGTGCCACCATGCGTGTAGTGGTATTCTGCCAAATCAATCAAGGAGTGATTGGCAAACCATATATGATCGGCAGAGACATACAGGGCTTTGGATGTGTCCTCAAAGGCGTTAGCAATATGTTGCAATATCATCGTCGTTTTGCCTACACCTCTCGCTCCTTTTAGTACAATCAGTCGGTTCTTCCAATTGATACTTTCGTACAAATAGCGGAAAGTAGACGGTCTGCTTTCACCCAGCAAACGATTGTAGTTCTCAATTAAACGGTTCATAAGTGTCGGTTTTAGCTATTTTTATGTATCCAAAGAAATACTTTTAATGTATTTTTGTACTTTTAAAAGTGCAGAAATAAAATTATTTTGAACATTCAAAAGTCAAATTCCGCTGCAAAGGTACAAATAATTTACCAAATATGCAAGAAAAAAGTAAGATTTTGTATAAAATAATACGATTTAATAGTAAAATTGATAGCAAAATTGGCGCGATACTGTACCAAATGTACGATAAAAACATGAGATTTTGTAAAAAAACTATCAATTCACTATGGTGTTGATACCCGTCTGTCACTATCGTTTATCGTTTATAGAGTATTGAATATAGTTTGAAATACAACAAAATATATGAGCCAACCAATTCACATCGTAATGACGCCGACACGCAATGAGGCGTGGGTGATACGGGCTTTTTTGGAATCCACTATGCGGTGGGTGGATTATGTGATTATATGTGACCAGTTCTCAACCGATGGGACGAGAGAAATCGTTGCACAGTATGCTGCGCTTAGTCGAAAGTCGAAAGCCGGCGTGACGCCGGTGTCGGCGACGCTGCGGAGCAAGTGGGCAGTAGCCGTAGGGGCTGTGCAGCGTCTTAGTCGAAAGTCGAAAGTCAAAAGCGGGCAGAGGTAATAAATGGTAAGGTATCCATAAGGTATCTATAACGGATCTATAACGGATCTATAAAGGTGGTCGCGGCTTGGATATTGTCCACACCAATTACCCACTATTAACAAAACTTTGACAGGCTACGGGGCGGTGTTTTAGTACGTACGGCACCCCTCCCCTTTAGGGGGAGGGTGTGCCAGTACTAATACACCCGTTAGCCTTGTCAAAAAATCGCTAAAACTCCATTAGTCTGCAAGTGTACGAAGTCTCTATCATTTACCAAAGATACATTTTTGAGTAAAAAACATAAATAAAAGAAGAAATATTTGCATATGTCAAAAATATTTTGTACCTTTGCGGCGGATTTAATTTTTTTTACCTATGAAACACAATTTATTATTATTCTTCCTAATGGTATTTGTACTCACGGTGGGTGTTGTTGATGCTCAAGCGATAGCCAAAGACAATGCCAACAAAGACACCAAGCAATTCCGGTATGACATCGAATGTGCCGGGAATGGAACTAACGGAACCTATCTCGTTAAAGTTTGGAGTTATTCCCGCAAAGTGAATGTTGCGGAGAACCAGGCACGCAAGAATGCCGTGCATGGTGTCATCTTCAAAGGATTCGGTTCTTCTAATGATTGCGTAGGTCAACGCCCCTTGGCTAAAAACCCTGGTGTGGAAATTGAGAACCAGACTTATTTTGATTCTTTTTTTGCTGATGGCGGGGAGTTCCAGAAATACGCTTCTATTGTCAATGGGACCATGGAAACCGTTAAGGTCGGCAAAGAGTACAAAGTGGGTGTTGTAGTCGCTGTCCAGAAAGATGAACTCCGCCGTGCGCTTGAAGCCGCCGGTATTATAAAAGCTTTGAATGCAGGGTTCTAACTGTTCCTGGTACGCGGCGTTACCGCTAAGTGTCTAATTTTGAAAAGTTTAATTACAAAATTTAAAGTATATGAAACGAATAAATACGATAGGCCTATTGGGTCTAATAATCATAGCAAGTGTTTTCATTGGCTGTGGTGCCAAGATTTCTCAAGCGAGTTATGATTTTAAGAGTAAAGTACTCTCTACCAACTATGACGGGACTTATGTTATCCGCACCCAAGTACGTGCCCGCAATGCGGCTATTGCTTTCACGGATGGTCAGCGCAAAGCGATGCATGAAGTGATTTTTGATGGAGTAGAGTCCGGTTCTAATGGTGTTCAGGCGCTCAAGCCTCTGCTCCTTGATATGAATGCGGAGCGGAAGTATGAAGACTATTTTGCAGCGTTCTTTGCCGATGAAGGTCCGTGGCGAAAGTATGCGAGTCTTCAGGACAAACGTACAGGCACTACTTCTTATAAGCGGAATGGCAAACAAATGATAGAGACTGTCACTGTATCAATAGACCGTAAAGGATTGCGTGACAGATTAGTAAAAGACGGGATTTTGGAATTATAATCTAAATCAATAATAGTATGAAAAAACACCTTTTATTAGCAGCAATGCTGTTGATGAGCATAACTGCTTTCAGTCAAGCTAAGAAGCCGACTTTAATGGTAATTCCCTCCGATGTGTGGTGCGAAGCCAACGGATACTATTTGGAGGTTGATAATATGGGTATGAAACAACATGTTCCTGATTATCAGCGTGCGATACAGACCGATATGGAGTTAGCGATGGCGATAACCACTATCAATGACTTGATGGCGGAACGCGGTTTCCCCCTCAAAGATATGGGTCAAACCTTGAAGATGATAAACATGCAACTGAGCGAGCAGGAGTTGATGACTTCCAAGCAAGGTAATATGGTTGCAGAAACAACGATTGACCGTTTGTCTCGTTATGCGAAAGCGGATATTCTGCTTTATTTAGGGTGGAACATCCAAGAGTTAGGTCCAAAGAAGACCTTATCCTTCTCGTTGGAAGGCATTGATGCTTATACGAATAAGAGTATCGGTGCGGCGCACGGTGTAAGTTCTCCCTCTTTCAGTGCCGATGTACCGACGCTTCTGCATGAAGCAGTCGTGGCAAACATTGATGTGTTCAATAATCGTCTGCAATCCCATTTTGAGGATATGTTTGAGAATGGTCGTGAGGTCGCTTTGGAAATCCGCGTCTTTGATAACAATGCCGCCGGTATTGATTTGGAGACAGAGTATAACGGCATGGAGTTAGGCGAGATCATTGATGCATGGATGGTTCAAAATACCGTTGCGGGTCGTTTTACCAAGCTCTATTCGTCTGAGACTCAAATTATCTACGAGCAAGTTCGTATTCCGATCTATAACAACTTAGGCGTAGCGCAGGACACCGAGTCATGGGCACGCAAACTCCGCAAAGAACTTTCCCAGTCTCCGCTTAATATTCCTGTTAAGTTGAGTACCAAAGGTTTAGGAAGAGTAATCCTCTATATCGGAGAGAAATAGAAGTTTTAAACTATAAAATGCACGTTACTATGAAAAAGATATTCGTATTCCTCATGATTGCAACCATGGGAATCGGCGTCAAGGCTGCCGAATTAGCGTATTTCCCTATCCGTGTGGAGATTGCTGATGTGGGCGAACCATTCCCCTCCGCAGGTGCTATCCAACTGACCAACAAGCTCAATATGTTGCTGACGAAGCAAGGCATAGCCTCAATGGATAGCCAAGAACAGTTCGCGTTGACTGCGTTTGTCGTTCCGCAAACTAAAACTGTACTCCCCGGTCCTCCGACGCAGTACTCGGAAGAAATGGAGATGACTTTCTATGTTTGTGATGTAGTAAACAAAATCGTTTTTGCGTCTATTTCTCAGACCGTTAAAGCAATCGGCACTACCGAAGGCAGGTGTTATATGGAAGCGATAAAGAAGATTGACCCTTCTAATAAGGAGATGCAAGCCTTCATCGAACGCGGTATCGAAAAAATAGTAGCCTACTATGATGACCAAGCGGATAGAATCTTCAAGGAGGTAGAGATGAAAGCCCATCTGCACGAATATGGTGCTGCGTTGGCACAGATCACCGCATTCCCGACTCAGTCTAAACGCTATCCCGAAGCAGTAGCCCTTACGCAGCGTGTGTTCGATAAGTATCAGGACTATATTTGTCATGGTAATCTGCAACAAGCGCGTACAGCATGGGTACAAGAACAAAATGCCCGTGGAGCTGCAATCGCCGGCGAGTTCTTGGCAGAGATTTATCCGGATGCCGGTTGCTACAAAGAAGCCCAAGAACTCTATAAAGAGATTCATGACAAGGTTTCTGCGGATTGGAAGTTTGAGATGAAGCAGTACCAAGACGGTATTGATCTTGAGTCTCAGCGCATTGACGCCGCACGTCAAGTGGGTATTGAGTATGGCAAACACCAAACACAGCAGAAAGTCAATTTTGAGTTCTTACGAGGACTGTAATACTAACTGAAAAAACCAGCCTTATGAAACAGCTTGGCACCTTGCTGCCCCTTTTGCTTATTATTCCTTTAGTCGGTTTGGCGCAAAACAGTACCGACCCATTAAAGGAGTATAACCGCTCGTCTTTAGCGACATTGATGGTTTTTCATCCAGAAGATGAGTTCTGCAAAGATATCGCCATTGTATTTGACTCCATACCGGTACCGGACAAGTTTGATGATCATATCATTCCAGAGGCGCGGTATATCGATTTTAATGCGTTTTACGGGTTGAAGAAAAAGAATGAGACTTACGCGTTCCGCAGTCAGGATGCGAGTCAAATGGAATTGAACGAGAAACTATATGGTTATCTTAAGCATAAGCATATTTTACTTGAAGGTAAATATGTCGGCGATAAAGTTCGTAAGAATAAGGACTTAGCCCGCGGGTTGAACAAAGCCAAGTATGGTTCAAGCTTATCAGCAGAGGAAGTCACCCTTAATGCGCATGCTATTGAACAATTATTGAACGATAATCGCTATGCCCAAAGGATGATTGCAAAGTGGTTCAATCTGCACGGTCATGATATTAACGATGCGGTATTCGATATGTCTCTTATACAAGATCGCGGATATTACAACGCTACGGATATGGATATAGCAATAGCGCAACGTACCGAAAGAGGGCTTGCTCTTCTGGCGGATGCCGGAGAGGAATTGATAGGCAATACGTATGTGATAGTCAATGATATGACATATGTGACTTCGGAGGAAAAAGCGCAGGTCGGTAAACTCGTAGGCGGTGTAATGTTAGCCGTATTAGGAGGTCTTGCGGGTACAGATATGTCAGATGCTATCAATGCATTGGGAGATATTGCAGACTCTTTCACCGGTTTTAACGTAAAAACACACTCATACCTATATCGTTTGGTCTGGAATGACAGTATTGCCTATAATTTCTACACAAAGCACTATACGGGGAAACCCGATGCCAATAAAATTTTAGCCTTCCTCCAAGACTCCATCTCTTATCGTATGGAGTATGTCGGTCATGAGTTTGCTTATAACGACAAGGCAGCTTTTAAGTCAGCTGTTGATAGGCAGGACTTTATACGATATATCTGCACGCGTTCCATGGATAAAAATATAGCCAAACTCCAAAAGGATTATGAGGATTTCAAAGTTAAGACGCCGGTATCCTCTGTGACTGATAAAGGCGAAATTCTGGCCAAGATAGGGATGAAGGAAGATGTCAATCCCAACTCTTCATACCAAGTGATCCAGCGTTACGTTGACGAGAAAACAAACAGGACTCGCTATCGGTATATTGCGACAGTTAAACCAATCCGCAATATGATATGGGATAATCGCTACCGATTGATGGAAGAGGACCAAGAAGATCAAGCTGTTCAGGAGACTCATTTCAGCAAAGTCTCCGGCGGCACTATCCTTCCAGGTATGCTATTGGTCGAAGGTAAATATAAAAATGCAGAAGGCTCTGATAACTAAATGAAAGGAAGGTTTGTATGAAAAAGATATTTCTCAGCCTCATTCTCATAGTTATGGGTATGAGTCTAATAGCCCAAGATAATCCTTTACAGTTATACATATATAATGCTCCCGAGCATGCCAAAGAAGCAGCGGAGAAAAGCAACTCTTTATATGTAGGTAGTGCCTTTGTACAAAATTACTATCACCCTAATACCGAACTTGATGCTAATCAAAAATCTATAGGTACGATTATCCGTGATTTGAGCAATGGTTTTAGTTTTACCGGCAAGGCATATACCAATACCAATGTTTACACTTCTACTATAAATAAACTCATATCCAATTGCAGCACCAGCGAGCACAATGTCTATACTCCTAAATTCGCGATAGATAAAAATATAGGGGATATATATTTTACCAATGTAGATCCTGTATCAGCCTCCGAAATCCATTTTAGTGGAGGTGACTATCAAATCAACTGGAAAAAGAAAATTAGAGAGTTTAATCCATCCAAGGATGATTTCTCTTACTTTAATATCAGTAAAAAATCAGTTAACGGGCAAACCTACTATGAGTTGACTATCATAGATAAAAGTCGCCGCGTTCTGACGACTAAATCATCTACAGTAGAGCTTGTTTCCCTTTCAGATAACGTGGTCTGTGATGGAATGAAGATCATGTTCAAAGGCATTATTTCGGATTACATTAATGGTAAATATCCTATGTACGGTGCCATTAAGTTAGTGAATCGCAAGACGAAGGCCGTTCGTAAAATTCGATTTGAGATGAGTTTTCCGAATGTCATACGCTTGGGTGACAAATCCGGTTATAGTCGTGCCCTGGCAATCTGTCGTATAGAGTCGCAGTATCCTCTTTGTTTAGTAATTCCTCTCAATACCATGGAGACGGGAGTAAAACCGTATATATGTCAACTTCCTTTGAAAATTGATGCAAGCGGTCTCAATGGTAAAAACGGTCGCAATGGCGCCAGTGGCATGAATGGCACGAAAGCGTATTCTATAACGACTAAGAATGGAACTGTCAATTATCCTGCTACGGCGGGCACACCGGGCGGTAATGGTGGTGATGGAGAAGACGGAGGATCCGGAGGTGATATTATATGCTTTGCCACAGATGATGTTGTACCTCAATTGATGATAACCGTTAGTGGCGGAAAAGGTGGAGCCGGCGGTAAAGGCGGTCGTGGCGGTATGCATGGTTGGGGAGGCTATGCCTCCAGCGGCTATGATGGACGCGACGGTTCAGATGGCCGAGACGGAGGAAAAGTCATTATTCCGACCCCTTATGCCTTTTTTACTCAACTAAATGGTGTTTATATACCGGAAGGTATGGACAGAAGCCATCTCAATGAAGCGACGAGCTTTAAAAGTGCCAATATAAGTAATTCAGTCAAGACTCCGACCTCAAAAATAGTTGCGGCAGCTAAACAAAACAGTGCACCGACCCAACCAGAGGCAACCGTTGCCTCTATTGTGGGTGTGTCTAAAACTGCATCCTTAAAGTCTAATCAACCGTCTCGGAAAATCGTTAATAGAAAAAAAATATATCCTTCCGAGACTAAATTACAGTCCGATTTATCCCCTGTCGGATTCTCCATTGGCGATGGTAAACAGGTCTATTTTGCCCCCGGTAATCTGCAATATAACAGACCTTTAAAGAAATGGCGTTTTGCTCAACTGCAGAATAGATACGAAGGCGCTGAAACGGCTAAAATGGAAGAGAAATACCAAGATTGGGTAGATCTATTTGACTATACTACTCTAAATAATAAATCATATAGCCAAATACTTAATAATCCAGCCACTAATGCAGCATGGCGTGTGTTAACAAGTGAGGAATGGGAGTACTTGATGCGTAAGCGTCCTAACGCATATCTTAAGTTCGGTTTAGCCACTGTAGATAGTATTCATGGTATAGTTATATTGCCAGATAGATGGACCAAACCTCAAGAATGTTCATTTACTCCTTCCATTATGAAAGGAGTAGCACCAAGCAAAGAAGGTCTTTCTTTTATAGGAACGGGGCAACATTATAATGATAACACCTATACTTCAGCTCAATGGAGACTCATGGAAAAAGCCGGTGCCATCTTCTTACCAGCTTCCGGCGGGTATAATGCAGAAAATAATGAGTATAAAGACGCAGAGACACACGCCTACTACTGGACAACAACTACGAATAATAATAGGCAAGGGCGATTATTCTATTTCTTTAAAGATAGAGCGGCGTCTTTATGGAAAAGTCAAGAGGGGAAATACGCTATTCGTTTAGTACGGGATGTGCCCAAAGAGCAAATATACGTGAGCTCTAAAATAGAAACCCCCAACCCGTCCGGAAGGTGTGAAATTTCTGTTTCAACAACAAAGAAAGTTCTTTTTGCTCCGGGTAATCTTAGGTATCAACCATCTACTGATAGATGGTCTTTTGCAACCCAACAATATGCAGTCATTGGTAAAGATAATGAGAAAATGAAGAAGGATTATAATGGTTGGATAGATTTATTCTGTTGGGGTAGTGCAGACCAACCGATAAAAGCGAATTATAAGACTAAGAAATTTGTTGATTGGGGCAAGCATCCTATTATAGGTCAAGGAAATAAGCCTAATGAATGGCGCACACCGACGAAAGATGAATGGCTCTATGCTGCAAAAGATCGAGCCAATGCTGCCCATCTATTGACCTATGCCATCATAAATGGAATAAAAGGTGTTATTCTGCTTCCTGACACTTGGGTACCGTCCTCTGATAATACCCGTCTTGTTATCAATCCTGATGCCACATCTCCCTATTTTAAAGACAATATATTGAACTCCGGACAATGGGAAATTTTAGC
Organism: Bacteroidales bacterium UBA3810; assembly: GCA_002368645.1. Lineage (GTDB taxonomy): Bacteria > Bacteroidota > Bacteroidia > Bacteroidales > Paludibacteraceae > Colicola. Next base: position 140,861 of record DFEE01000020.1, on the reverse strand, counting down.
TGCTTCCGGCGCGATATTCCTGCCTATGGGGCATCAACGATATGGCAAGAAAGTAGTTGAAAAAACAGGTAGTGAATATTGGACAAGCAGTTACATTATAGAAAAGTCTCCTAATGCATACACGTTTTGGATTTTGAATTATTCAACCTTCTCTGCGGGCTATGCAAAACGAGCAGAAGGACACTTTGTGCGATTAGTAAAAGATGTTAAATAAGTAAAATTATAGTTATGGAAGAAAAGAAAATGAACATTAACCTAACGCCCGAGGTGGCAGAGGGTAAGTACGTGAATCTCGCAATCATATCACACAGCTCGTCGGAGTTTGTTATTGATTTCGTAGGATTGATGCCGGGTATGCAACAAGGCTCCGTTAAATCACGCGTTATCATGACGCCAGAAAACGCAAAACGCCTTCTCTTTGCGCTCCAAGGCAATATAGAAAAGTACGAAAAGCAGTTTGGTAAAATAGAGGCTATAAGTTCTGCGAACTCTACACTTCCCTTGACTTTCAATGGCGGTGAGGCATGATAGAATGGCAAAAAATGAAAAGTGAAATTATAAAGTGTAATACTATGAGACATTTTCCTGCAAGTCAATTGATTATCAATGCAGACGGAAGTGCGTTCCATCTGCACCTTAAACCGGAGTTCTTAGCTGACAAGATTATCCTTGTAGGTGACCAAGACCGCGTCAATATGGTTGCTTCTTTCTTTGATGAAGGTTCTATCGAATGCGATGTGCAAAGCCGTGAGTTTCACACGATAACCGGTAAATTTCATGGCAAGCGTATTAGTTGTATCTCTACCGGTATAGGTACGGATAACTGCGATATCGTGATGAACGAGATTGACGCCTTAGCCAATATTGATTTCAATACCCGTCTGGAGAAAGAGACTCCTCGTCATCTTGAGATTGTTCGTATCGGTACCTGCGGTGCCATGCAAGAGGATATTCCCTTGGGAACCTTCTTAGTAAGCCAAAAGAGCATCGGTTTCGACGGTGTTTTGAGTTTCTATCACGATCGCGACAGTATTGCAGATCTTGGTTTCGAAAAAGCACTTGTAGATTTTATTCACTACCCCTCTAAAGCTGCTGTGCCATATGTGGTTAAGGCAGATGAGGAATTGGTGAATCGTATCGCCAAGGACGATATGACCCGTGGTTGTACGATTGCGTCGAATGGTTTCTATGGTCCGCAAGGACGTGTGCTACGAGTTGATTTGGCTGTGCCCGATATCAATGAACGCATTACCGCCTTCCGCTATGAAGGCCAGCGTATCACCAACTACGAGATGGAAGGCTCCTGTATCGCCGGTTTAGCCCTTCATATGGGACATAAGGCGATGACCGTTTGCTGTGTTATTGCACAACGCAAAGCCGAAGCTGCCAATACCGACTATAAACCCAGAATAAAAGAACTGGTTCACACCGTTCTCGAAAGATTCTAATATGAAACGATACCTTCTATCGGGACTATGTGCCCTGGCACTTTTAAGTTGCCAAAAGCAAGAAGAACAAAACGATTTTAAATATAACGTGGATAAATTTTACGACCTTGAGATATTGCGCTATCAAGTGACCGGCTTTGAGCAGTTGAGTCTTCAAGAGAAAGAACTCATCTACTATCTCAGTGAAGCCGCGTTACAAGGACGCGATATTCTCTATGACCAGAACGGACGATATAATCTGCGTATTCGTAGAACCTTGGAGAAACTATATCTGAACTATCCGTATGAAAAGAATGATGAAAACTATATTCTTCTTGAGAAATACCTCAAGCGGGTGTGGTTCTCCAATGGTATTCATCACCACTATAGTGAGGATAAGTTTCTACCGGAATTTAGCATGCAGTGGTTTAAGCAAGCCCTTGCAGATGCCGAAGTTGAATACGATGAGGCGATTTTGCCTGTTATGTTTGATCCGACTGTGATGCCTAAACGCACTACGGCTGAGAATGGCGTTGACTTGGTGCTTAACTCCGCCGGCAATTACTATGGCGAGGGTGTGACACAAGCAGAAGCAGAGGCCTGGTACGAAAAGCATAAAGACAGTTCCGCTCAACCTAAATGGATTGGACTGAACTCCCAACTCGTTAAAAACGAAAATGGCGAAATAGAGGAACGAGTCTATAAGGTCGACGGATTATACGGCTCCGCATTGGAGAAAGTTGTTTATTGGCTTGAGAAGGCGTTGGAAGTAGCAGAAACTCCGGAGCAGAAACTTGCCATCGAGAAGATGATTGAGTTTAACAAAACCGGTGATTTGGAGACTTTCAACCAATACTGTATCGCATGGGTCAAAGATATCAACTCCCGTGTTGACTATATCAATGGTTTCACGGAGACTTATTCCGACCCGTTGGGTATCACCGGTGCGTGGGAGTCAATGGTCAATTTCAAGGATATAGAAGCCACCAAACGTACCCAAGCCATCGCGGATAACGCCTCATGGTTTGAGCAGCACTCACCGACAGATCCGCAGTACAAGAAAGACGAGGTCAAAGGTGTAAGCGCCAAAGTGATTACCGCCGCTATCCTTGCGGGCGATTGCTATCCTGCTACACCTATCGGCATCAACTTGCCTAACGCTAACTGGATTCGTAAAGAATATGGCTCTAAATCAGTTTCTATTGATAACTTGATGATTGCTTATGATGAAGCAGCTAAAGGAAATGGATTTGCCGAAGAGTTTATTATTGACGAGGATATGATTGCGCTCACCGAACTATATGGGGCAAAGTGTGATTTTTTGCACACTGACCTGCACGAATGCGCGGGACACGGCTCCGGCAAACTCATGCCCGGTGTAACCAAAGATGCGCTGAAGGAACATGCTTCAACGATTGAAGAAACGCGTGCCGATCTTTTCGGCCTCTATTTCCTCGCAGACGAAAAATTAGTCGAACTCGGACTGCTGCCGGATATGGAAGCTTATAAAGCCGGCTATTATCACCAGATGATGAACGGTTTGATGACCCAACTCGTCCGAATTGAGGAAGGGAAGGATATCGAAGAAGCACATATGCGTAACCGTCAGTTAATTGCCCGCTGGGTGTATGACCATGCCGCTCAAAAAGAAGTGGAACTTATCGAACGGGATGGTAAACACTATCTGAAAATCAACGACTATGAGGGACTGAGAAAACTCTATGGTGAACTTCTAAAAGAGATTCAGCGTATTACATCTGAGGGGGATTATCTCGCCGCGAAAAATCTTGTCGAGACATATGCTGTCAAGGTTGATCCTGCTCTCCATAAAGAGGTACGTGAGCGATATGCCAAACTCAATATCGCTCCCTATAAAGGGTTTGTCAATCCCGTATATTCGGTTCAGAAAGATGGCTTAGGGCATATAACCGATGTAAAAGTCAGTTATACAGAGGGATATATCCAACAGCATCTGCGTTATAGCCGCGATTACTCCAATCTGCCGGATGTTAATTAATTTACCGATATCTAAATCAATAGCTAATCGAGTTCTCATCTTGCAAGCCTTGCGAGGTGAGAACTTGATGGATATATCAGCAGACACTCCTGAGGATGTGGTGGTGATGCACGAGGCTTTAATGGCTCTCCATAGTAAGACTCCTCCTACACACATAGATGTCGGGAATTGTGGTACTGCGATGCGATTTCTCACAGCCTATTGTGCCCAACTGAACGACTGCAAGGTTATCTTAGACGGGTGTGAGCGAATGCGCAAACGCCCTATAGGACAATTGGTTGAGGGACTTGCTAACTGTGGTGCTGATATATGGTATATGAATGAAACCGGATATCCGCCTTTACGCATTACGGGACGAAAACTATACTATGTCAAGCATGCAATTAATCGCGCCAAATATACTCTCAACAATCCGGCTTCGTCTCAATTCGTGAGCGCAATGCTATTGGTCGGACTGCCGGTGGAGAGTAACTCTACCTCTCCCTATATCCGCATGACCAAACGTATTATGCAACAGAACACCGGCTTCATCACGCTTGATACTATTGAACGGGACTGGTCTTCCGCTGCATTTTGGTATGAGTATGTGGCTCTGCACGGCGGAGAACTTGAGTTGGCAGGGCTAAGTCAAGACACTCTACAAGGCGATATCGCCATTGTGGATATCTATCGACAATTGGGGGTAGAAACCACTTTTACCGCAAAAGGTATCAAAATCCACCGAACGGGTAAACCTAAACGCTGGCTCTTTCTGAACTTTCGTGACTATCCGGACCTTTATCCTGCTGTGGCAGTCACATGCCGCCAATTAGGCATTCACTTATTGGCACGAGGTACTGAAACGCTCACAATCAAAGAGTCTAACCGCATAGAGGCCGTTAAGGAGTACAAAACCTACGGCGACCACCGTATTGCTATGGCACTCCTCGCTGCCGGTTTGGAATGCGACAACAAAGAGTGCATCCGTAAATCCTATCCATCTTTCTACGAACAATTATGTCAATTAGCGTAGTCGTGCCCCGTAGAGGTGTCAATGATGAGAATAAGGGTAAGAAACATGCCCTTTATAGGCTTATTGCTGCTGCCGAAACAGACTATGTATGGCTGCAAGACGACGATATTGTACCTCCTACTGAAACTCCGAGTTTAGATGGAGATCTCATGATTTTGGCGCTTAAAATGGATGGTGGTTCATCGCTGCTTGAGCGGCTTCAAATCGCTGAATATGCCGCTATTCAAGAATTGACTATGCGCACTGCCCGTAAGGGACATGCTATCCTCTGTTCCGGTGCGAATATGATTGTGAGACGAAACCGATGGTTAGAGAGTTGGTTAGACCTGCATCCTGAAATCCCCAGTGGAGACGATATGTTTTTACTGGAGTCTTTTAAACGTAGAGGATTACAAATTACGGTAGTTGATGAACCGTGCTACACCGCTATAGTGCATCCGCAGCCGACTTTTCGTGCTTTTCTACGTCAACGCATGCGCTGGGCAGGGAAAGCACCACATTATAAAGATCGGGATATACTTCTATATGGGGCACTCATTCTCACGGCCAATATAGTGCAGATTATCTTCCCGCTTATTATCCTTGTCAAATTTCCTATTGAATACCGTCTCATCAAAAAGAGAGACCCTGAGGTCTCTCTTGGAACATGCATACTTCTCGAGCTTATTTACCCGTGGTATATGCTACTGAGCTTACTCGGCGGATTGTTCAGCCGGCGCAGCTGGTAATGCAGAAGCAGCTTCTTCCACTTGCTCAACAATCTGGCTCTCAGGGGTGGTAGATTGTCTGTTGCCCTCATATACGCCTACGGCGATGATGGATAGAACAACAATCACACCAATCAGAGTCCATGTCGTTTTCTCTAAGAAATCAGCTGTTCTGGGGGCACCCATCACTTGGTTACCACTCGCAAAACCTGCAGCAAGACCTCCGCCTTTGCTGTTCTGTACCATAACGAGCAGAATCAGCAATATAGCTGCAATTACAATCAATACTGTTAGAAAAATGTACATAATTCTTATATTTTAGTGATTAATTTATTATCAAGTTTATCAATCTTACCATCGTGCGACAGCATCGTTGTAGATTGATTCGGTTATTTCTGTCACCATTGTTTGGCATAATTCATCTTGCACATCCGTCAGTAGTTTAGACGAATCAAAAGTTTGAAATGCCGAGTACGTTTTCTCAAAACTATCATCAGGTGTAGCGTTATTGGTGAACCGCACGCGAATCTGAATGGTCAGTTTTGTTTCAGCAGCATAACTGTCTGCTGCAATAGCCATTGGCGTTACATCGTAGCCCACTATTTCTCCCTCTAATTCCATATCGCCTGCTTGACGTACTATCTGTAAGCGTGTTTGACGCTGGAATAAATCCCGGAGTGCATCGGTAAAATCTGTACTTAATGCAGGGTTCACTAACGCTGCATGATTGGGAAAATCCGCAATCGAGATGGTCTTGGTCTTGGAGTAATCAATGTTAGCACCGTTAAACTTATAACTAATCGCACAAGCACTGAATACACTTATTATTGTTAGTAATCCGCAACGTAATAGACCTCTATATATGTTTGACTTTTGCATCTGAATTGCTCTTGGTATCACAGACCGTATTCTTTAATTTTGCGATACAGTGTTCTTTCGGAGAAACCGAGAATATCGGCTGCTTCTTTGCGATTACCGCCGGTCTTTTCTAAAGCACGTTGTATGGCCTCTTTCTCTAACTCCGATATACTGGCTGTTGACTCAGGCAATATCTCTTCCGCTTCCACTGTCTCGTGAGCAGATGGAGTAGGTTTGGAGAAAGAAGTTTGAGGCGCGGGAGAGCGCATAAGCTCGTTCAGTTGTTCGCGCATCTCATTCATGTCTCGCTTCATATCAAAGAGCACCTTATAGAGCAGTTCACGCTCATTCATGTAAGTGTCTCCGCCGGCAGATACATGATCTATCTTGGCTAATGAATTGACACTCTCATTTTTAGGTAAATATAACTGCAGGGTTTCTGCGTCTATATTTCTTTCAGACTCAATGATTGAAATACGCTCGGCGACATTCTTTAATTGGCGGACGTTGCCATACCAATAATAAGACTGCAATAGTTGAGTGGCATTTTCATTGAGCCGGATGGGAGGCATATTATTTTTCTCTGCAAAATCTACGCAAAATTTACGGAATAGCATCGGAATATCCTCTTTGCGGTCACGCAGGGCGGGCACTTTAATCTCAATGGCACTAAGTCGGTAATAAAGGTCTTCGCGAAAACGACCTTCCTGAATAGCACGCTGCATATCCAAATTGGTGGCAGCTACGACCCGCACATTGGTCTTTTGAACTTGAGAAGAACCTACCTTGATAAATTCTCCTGTCTCAAGAACACGCAATAAGCGCACTTGTGTTGATAGCGGTAATTCACCTACTTCATCAAGGAAGATTGTTCCTCCGTCTGCTATTTCAAAATAACCTTTTCTGTCGGCTTTAGCATCGGTGAAGGCACCTTTCTCATGTCCGAATAGTTCGCTGTCTATCGTCCCCTCCGGGATTGCGCCGCAGTTGATGGCAAAATAGGGACCATGTTTGCGCGGGGAATAGGCATGAACAATCTGTGGAAAAAATTCTTTGCCGACACCACTCTCTCCCGTGACGAGCACGGAGAGATCAGTCACAGCAACCTGCACCGCGATTTCTATATCGCGGTGCAGTTGCGGATTTGTTCCAATTATCCCAAACCGCTGTTTGATAGTCTGGAGTTCTTGGAGAGTCACAATTACTTTTTCGCTTTAGCAACAATAGCCTTGAAAGCTTTCGGGTCATTCATCGCGAGGTCAGCGAGGACTTTGCGGTTGATTTCAACACCGGCTTTCTTTAATGCCCCCATGAGTTGGCTGTAGCTCAATCCCTCAAGACGAGCGGCAGCATTGATTCTCTGGATCCAGAGAGCACGGAAGGTGCGTTTCTTGTTCTTACGATCGCGATAAGCGTACTGGAGACCTTTCTCCCAAGTGTTTTTGGCGACAGTCCATACATTAGCACGGCCACCAAAGTTACCTCTCGTGAGGCTCATAACTTTCTTGCGACGTGCGCGAGAAGCTACATGATTTACTGATCTTGGCATAGTTCTGTAAAATTTTGGTGGTTAATACTTAACGTAACAAGAGCATTTCGCGCAAGCTACGCATGTTGGTTTGATCGACCATAGCTACGTGCGTAAGATTACGCTTCTGCTTCTTGGTCTTCTTCGTCAAAATGTGACTGTGATAAGCGTGTTTACGCTTAATTTTACCGGTTCCGGTAAGAGCGAATCTTTTTTTTGCACCGGAATTAGTTTTTACCTTTGGCATTTTGTTAAAAAATTTAGTTATTAATAATTAAGGTTACTGGCAGCCTTAGGGCCATGCAACCATTTATGTAGTATCATTTTTTAAACGGAGCAAGCATCATCACCATGCGTTTGCCTTCAAGCTTTGGCGTATTCTCGGGCTTACCCACCTCTGCTAAATCGTGTGCAAAGCGCGCCAATAATTCCTCACCTTGCTCTTTAAAGACAATAGACCTTCCGCGGAAGAATACATAACTCTTCACTTTGTCGCCGTCTTTCAAAAACTCGGTAGCATGTTTGAGTTTAAACTGATAATCATGCTCGTCAGTCTGCGGACCGAAGCGGATTTCCTTAACCTCTTGTTTGCGGGAATTGGATTTCTGCTCCTTCTCCTTACGTTTCTTTTGATAAAGGAACTTCTGATAGTCAATTATCCTGCAAACAGGGGGATCTGCGGTAGCAGAAACCTCTACAAGATCCAAGTTCTGCTCATCTGCCATATGCATTGCATCTCGGAATGAGTAGATACCTTGTTCTACATTGTCGCCCACCAGGCGAACTTGAGTTACTCCCGTAATCATGTCATTGATTCTGTTCGGGAACTCTTTTTCTACACGACCGCGACGTTGCGTCGGTCTAACAGGAATGTTTGCTATAGTTTTGTCCTCCTTTATTTTTTAAACGGCCGCAAAATTACAACTTTTTTGCGATATATGCAAATATTTTATCAAAAAAATGATAATTTTTCAAATTTATTTGCGCAAATGAATATTTTTTCATAATTTTGTGCCCTCAAATGCGAATAAATGAAAAATATTTTAAACTAATGTATATGAAACGCACATCCATTTTCCTAATGGCTGCTATGATTGGTTTTGCAGCCCTATCATTCACGTCGTGTAAAGAAAATCCCTACTATCCGGCTCCGGGTGATAATAATGCTGCACTGAACGGCAATCCTCAGTTTATCACAATCACTAAATGGTGGTATAGCGGCGATGAGGGACTTAATGTGCCCGCAGGCGCGGTTTCTGTTAAGGAGGCAATAGAGATTGGTAAAACCCTGCCCAGTGGTGCCGTGACGGAACAATTATATTATATAAAAGGATTGGTGAAATCTGATGTAACCGAAGGTAGTTACAATAATACCCCTCAATACACCTTCAATATGGTGAGTGATTCCACGGATGCAACTTCTAATTTTATTGCATATCAAGTTTCCAGCACCTTGCCCGATATGTCTAAACTCAAAGGCTGTTGGGTGGTCGTTTATTCCAAACTGCAAAACTATAATGGTACCATTGAAGCGCAGCGCGGTTCTATCACAAGCCGTACTCAACCCATTATCAAGACGCAGGGAAATGGTACTTTGGATAATCCATATACCGTTGCTGACTTGTTGGCTTTGGATAGGGTCAGCACCCAAAAAGTATATGTCCGCGGTTATATTCGAGGTGTGACAACAGTTGCTGAAACAGGTACTATCACCAATGAGGCTGAAGACTTGCATTTCGCGCCGATGGACGAACAAGGATTTGCTAATAATATCAATATCTTATTGGCTGACAATACTACGGACACGCAAGCATCATCGCTAATTGTCGCTAAACTGCCCGGTAGAGGAACTGACATCCGTAAAGCGCTCCAACTGGGTGTTCCTGAATATGCAGACCGTCTCGGGCAAGAGGTTATTATCTGTGGTCAATTGGATAAATACGCAGGTTTGAACTCCGTTGAGGAAATTATTTATGCCAAAATAAACGGCGTTGAATATACGAATTAAATAAACATTAAATAGTATTATGGCAACATTAACAAACATTCGTAAACACGGGACCTTACTCATTATCATTGTAGGCCTCGCCATGCTCGCGTTCATCTTGGGCGACTTCTTGAACTCGGGCAGTAGTTTCTTTAATCGCAATCGCGAAAACATCGCAGAGATAGAGGGCCAAAAGGTTCACTATACTGAGTATGAAGAAGCCGTCAAGAACCTGACTGAGGTGTACAAGATTGAAACCGGTCGCTCTAATTTCGATGAGGAGCAAACGGTACAGATTCGCAACCAAGTATGGCAAATGCTCTTGATGGACTATACCTTGCGTGCCGAAGGCGAGAGAATCGGTATGGCTGTCAATAGCGATGAGTTAAGTGAACTATGTATCGGTGCTCATCCCCATCAGTTGATTCAACAACGCCGCGCTTTCTATGATGAAACAGGTGCGTTTAACCGCGACAACCTGGTTCGTTTCTTGGCTTCTCTTGAGCAAGAGGCTGATAACGCCGAACAACAGGCTAATCTTGAGCAAGCTAAAAAATATTGGCTCTATTGGGAGAATGCAGTACGTTTGACTCAAATGCAAGAGAAATATACTAATCTTGTTCGCTCGTTAATTCGTGCCAATAGTGTTGATGCGGAGTTCGCCTTTAATGGCCGTCAAGAGTCTGTTTCAGCTGATTATGTAATGCAACCTTATTATGCTGTGGCTGACTCGCTGGTAAAAGTGTCTAACGGTGACATTAAGAAACTCTACAAACTGCATAAACCTCAATACAAACAGACTCCCAATCGTACCATCGAATATGTGACCTTCGCTATCCGCCCTTCACAAAACGATTACGAAGCGACCAAGAAATCAATGGAAGCTCTTTATGAAGAGTTTAAAACCGCGGAGGATGTAGCTGTTGTAGTTAATCCTAACTCCGATATTATGTACAATGGTCAGGATTATAGTGCAGAAACTATTCCTGCTCAGTTCAAGGACTTCGCTTTCCATAAAGGTGCTAAAGCCGGTGATGTTACCGAGATTGAGTTCCTCAACGACACCTATGCTTGTGCCCGTATCATGGAGTGTGGCTATTCTATGCCGGATTCCGTAGAACTCAAGGCTATTGCTTCCCAAGAAGGACAAGAAGACCAAGAACTCGGATGGTATCAAGCTGCTGAATTGCGTCAGGATATCGCTGAACCCGCTTTCAAGGGTAAACGCGGTACACGCTTTACCGTTAACGGACAAGAGTTTGAAATTATGGAAATCAGCCCGGCTACTCCGAAGGCTAAAGTAGCTATCCTTGCCCAACAAGTAACTCCTTCCTCCAAGACCTATTCAGTGCTTTATAACCAAGCTAAACAATTCATCGTTACCAATAACACTGCTGAGGCTATGCGCGATGCTGCCAAAGAGGCTGGAATGGCTGTTACTCCACAGTACAACCTCAATAAGAATACCGAGAAAGTCGGTTCTCTCACTTCTTCACGTGCTATCGTGCGTTGGGCGTTTGAGGCAAACGAAGGACAGGTTAGCGATGTCTTTGAGTGCGGTGACTTATTTGTCGTTGCTGCTCTCACAGAGGTGAATGACGGCGATTATCGTTCATTGGAGGCTGTTCGTCCCGAACTCCTCGTTGAGGCTACCAATAATAAGAAAGCCGAGTACCTCCAACAGGAATTGAGCCAATATACCTCCTTGGAAGAGGCTGCTAAAGCACTCAATAAATCCGTTCAACATGCTGACGCTATCTCGCTCAGTTCCTATCGTTTTGGTAATGGCGGACAAGAACCTGCTATCATTGGAGCGGCTTTGGCTGCTGAGCAAGGTGCTCTCTCTGCACCCTTGAAAGGTAATAACGGTGTTTATCTCTTGGTTACTTCGAATAAACAGGTTGCTGAGGGTGAAATCAATGTAGCGCAGGAGAAACAACAACTCAATGCTCGTTATAGTTATCAAATTCCCTATCAAGCCATTGCGCTCTTAGAGGAAAAAGCTAAAGTTGAAGATAATCGTGCAAACTTCCAATAATTCCAATATCAATAATAAGGTGGGGACTCCGTGGTTGTGGGTCCCCACTTTGTATTTTGCTGAAGGTATCCCGTATTTTTTAGTGAATACCATTAGCGTCATGCTTTTCACCAAAATGGGCGTACCCAATGGAGCGATGGCGCTTTTTACGGGTATGTTATACCTTCCGTGGGTCATTAAACCGTTATGGAGTCCTATCGTGGATGTCCTAAAAACCAAACGGTGGTGGATTATTATCATGGAGATTGTGCTTTCTATCGCCTTTATTGGTTTGACAATCAGCCTTCCTCACCCGACAGAAGACATGATTGCCGGGGGACAGACCCCCATAAGCTTATTCTCCATAATGCTTATCTTATTTTGGTTGACGGCTTTTGCATCTGCTACACATGACATCGCCGCGGATGGATACTATATGTTGGCATTAGAGGGTAAAGAACAATCCTTCTTTGTCGGTATTCGTAGTCTCTTCTATCGCCTTTCGTCCATTTTCGGGCAAGGAGGACTTATCACGTTAGCCGGTACTATAGAACTAAGAACCGGCAATATCCCCTTGTCGTGGCAGATAACATTGCTGGTCGCATCCGTGATGTTTAGTGTGTTGACCTTGTGGCATATATGGAAATTGCCAAAGGTCGAAAAAAAATCTTCTCATACTCTGACCGTTGGTGAGACGCTTAAGCAAATGGGCAATTCCTTTGTCACCTTTTTTACCAAACCGGGAATAGGTTTAGCCTTGGCGTTTATGCTACTTTACCGTTTACCGGAGGCTTTTCTCGTTAAGATGCTGCCGCCCTTCTTGGTACAAGGCTCGGAATTAGGCGGATTAGCGCTATCTACCCAAGAAGTTGGTATCCTCAATGGTACAGTGGGCGTGATTGCGCTTGTTTTAGGAGGATTACTGGGAGGCTTTTATGCCGCGAAAGTAGGTCTCAAGAGAGCGATGATACCAATGGTTTTGGCGATAACTATTCCGGATGCCCTTTACTTATGGCTCAGTATCGCCCATCCTGCTTCCGTTATATGGATTGGGAGTGCTATTGCCGTTGAGCAATTTGGATACGGATTTGGTTTTACGGCTTATATGCTTTACCTCATGCACTTTGCGGAGGGGGAATATAAGACCTCCCATTACGCGTTAGCCACCGGATTTATGGCGTTAGGCATGATGCTTCCGGGGATGGTCGCCGGATATGTCCAGGAGGCTTTAGGATATACCAATTTCTTTTGGCTCATCGTTGGTTTTTGCTTATTGAGTATTATGGTCGCCATTATGGTTGCACGACGTTTAGCACACGAATAGTTTTTTAACATAATTATGAATATCAAACGAATTATACCTGACGTTATTACCTGTTGCAATCTGCTCTGCGGTTGTATAGCTGTTTATTTAGCGACGCAAGGCTCTTTCGCGTACGCGTTCCTATTTATAGTTGGAGGAGCCTTCTTTGACTTCTTCGATGGTATGTCGGCGCGCTTACTGAAAGTCGTTAACAGAATCGGCATTGAATTAGATTCCTTGGCAGATGATATCACTTTTGGCTTGGCGCCCGCTATGATGTTGACGTGCTACCTGCTCCCCATGATTGGGTATTGGGCGTTTATTGCCTTGCTCATGGCGGCATTCTCTGCACTCAGATTGGCTAAATTCAATAACGATGAACGGCAGACCACTTCTTTTATTGGGCTCGCAACACCCGCTAATGCTATCTTTTGGGCATCTATTTGCACCCTGCCGTTAGACCTGCTCTATTTACCGGGCATGCCGTGGATTTTGTTAGCACTCAGTTTGGTCAGCTGCTACCTCTTAATCAGTGAAATCCCATTTTTCAGCCTCAAGTTCCATGACATGACTTGGACCAATAATGCGATTAGGTATCTCTTCCTTTTTGGAACGGTGGTGCTTGTCGCCGTCAGCGTGATGGAAGCCATCCGCTACCAACAATGGACACTTATCCTTGTCAGCGGAGCGGTTTGTATTATCTGGTATGGCATCATTAATCTGATTAATCTGATAATCTATAAACGATAACACCATGAAACTGCTATTACTTTTCTTCTTGTCCTATTACGCTCCTTGCCAGGGACTATCGGACTCGACCCTTAAATCAACCTTGGCGGAGGTTATCCAAAGCGATACGCGTTATGTTTACGGCGTAACCCAGTACCATTCTACTTCCAATCCTCCGGCATGGCAGAAAGGAGACCTTAAAGCTTATGGCACATGGTATGCTTTCCCCCTTACCGACCTTTCAGAAGACGGTACTATATGGGACATGTATAGTAATAGCGTGCGGTACTATCCGTCTGAACGTGGTGCTAGTGGATGCGGGCTTAATATAGAACATTGCCTCCCCAAATCTTGGTGGGGAGCTGAGGCTTGTATGATTGCCTATGAGGATATGTTCAACCTCAACCCCTCCGACCAGCAAGCCAATAGCCAGAAATCCAATTATCCCCCGGGACATGTCGTTAAAGGTGATAAGTTCGATAACGGCTCCTTTAGAATGGATTCCAAGAATAAATCGCAATATGGCTGGGCATGCTTTGAGCCGGATGAGCAATATCGAGGGGACTTTGCACGCGCATATTTCTATATCGCGACAGCCTATGGTGACTCTGTGCAATGGGGTAACGCCTATTCGGATTATGTTACCAATGACTCCTATTTCGAGTTTACGCCTACGCTTGTTGATGTGCTCTTGGACTGGCATCGCGCCGACCCGGTTTCTGCTAAAGAAATTCACCGCGCTGCTGTGATTACTTCCATTCAGCACAATCATAATCCATTTATTGATTATCCTGATTTAGTGGAGTACATCTGGGGTAGTCATAAAGGCGAGACCGTGGATTTCAATACCCTTACTTGCTATTTCAATGAAGCCGACACGCTTACACCGCCCGTTTCGCGTCTTGACTTGGCAGGCTTTGATACGCTTATCTACTTGCCTGCAGTCACCAAGAATAAAGTTAATGCGCTTCCCAATGGATATGCTTCCGATAAAAACACTGCTACAGGCGCCGGTACAGCAGCTATGACCATGGGGACATCGACAACCGATGGATGGATTAGTTTCAATCGCCTTAATCTCACCGATACCGCGATGCTCATCTTTAGGGCATCACCCTTCCAGACCGCGAATGCGATGCAATTGGATATCTATAATGGTTCTTCCCTCTTAGCCTCTTTCTCCGAAACGGTAGAAAGTAACACCCGCTACGAGAAGTACTATCACGTGACCTTACCCGTCGGATTAGACTCGCTCACTATTGTCTCTAATGGAGGCGCAACGACGAAAAGAGCGTGTATGCAAGAACTCTATATCCTACGCGAAAAAGAAGAGATTATACCCGAACCGATATCTGCCTTAGACGAAATCGCAACCGAGGCAAAACCGTCGCTCATCATCTTGAATGGACAAATCTATATTAAACACCTAAAACATACCTATACCATTTATGGCATCAAAGTGGACTAAAACTCCATGGCTCTTTACGCTTCTGACCTTGCTCTTTCTTATCGGATTGGGCATTGCGCTGCTGAATATTGAAAAGGGAACGCTGCACCTCTCTCTCAATGCCTATCATGCCCCTCTGCTGGATTGGGTGATGCGTATTTATACGCGTTTTGCGGACTATGGGATTTATATTGCTGTGCTCATTCTGCTTATCTTCTATAAAGCGGGGTGGGCATCGCTGTTGGCACTTAATGCTGCGGCTGCCACTATCGTAGTACAGGTCCTTAAGCGTATCATCAACGCCCCGAGGCCGCTTTTATGGTTCAGCGATAATCTTCCTGATGTGCAACTACAACTCGTTGAAGGGTTTCCTATGGCGTATCATCTTTCCTGCCCGTCTGGACATACCATTACCTTCTTCACGCTGTGCTTGACACTTAGTTGGGTTTGTGCCTGTGAGGCTAAAACACCACTGCGTTCTTACATGCCGCAGGTTATTCTCTTCCTCTTGGCTGTCTTAGGAGCCTATAGCCGCATTTACCTCTCAATGCATTTCGCTTTCGATATCTGGTGTGGAGCTGCTTTGGCACTCATCGTATGCTATGTTTGCTCAATTCCATTCGTGCGTAAAATGCATGAAAAACCATTTTGGAATAGAAATTTGAGACAAAAAATGACCAAAACTGCTCAAAAACATTAAAAAATGCAAAAAAAATGCATTTTTTAGCAGAAAAATTTGGACATGTCAAAAATTTGTTGTAATTTTGCA
>DFEE01000020.1:26719-124963 GCA_002368645.1 Bacteroidales bacterium UBA3810 | reverse complement strand
TCTGCCTTACAAGCAGAGGGTCTGCGGTTCGAATCCGTAAACACCCACCAAAAGCAGTTATGTCGCAAGCATAACTGCTTTTTTGTTGATAAGCTCTTTTGGCATGGATTTTGTACAAGTTTGCTCACCGAGTGTTCTTATTATTAGTGAAGTAACCTATGAAAAGAGATTTGTCACCTTTTCCTTTCCATTCCCCGAAGGACATGGAAGCGTATGTCCGACAATTTATCATTGGCCAGGACGAGGCTGTTAAACAATTGGCGGTGCCTTTCTTTATCCACCATGAAAATATGGTGCATAAGACCCACTTTCACATTAACACATCACGCGTCTTAATCGGACCGACAGGAGTGGGAAAAACTGAAACCTTACGCCTTTTTGGCGAAATATGCGGATGTCCCGTTATTCACATCAACACATCCGATGTCACCCCTACAGGGTGGAGAGGACTTAGTTACACGGATATTCTCCGCGATGCGAAAAGACAGTATGGCACGGATGCGATGAAGTACGCTGTCATCTGTTTCTCCGAGTTTGACAAAATCTGCCACCATGGACAACAAATCGTCAGCGAACATGGTTCGGATGCCGATGCCGATTTTGTCAGGGATATTATGAAACTCTTTGAAAAGGAACCTATCCACATCGATGGAGGATATATCTCTTCGGATTCGTCCGCTTACAATGCCATTGATGAGTTGGAGACCGAAAACCTCTTAATCTTCTTTGACGGGGCTTTCTATGGCATTGAGGAGATTATCAAAAAACGGTTGAAAGCCCGCACCAATGCCATTGGATTTAGCGCTGAACATGAGCTGCATGATAATGCCTATTGGGTATCGCAGTGTACCAAAGACGATTTGATAGACTGGGGATTTAATGCTGAACTCATGGGGAGAATAGGCTCGCTTATTCCCCTCAATCCGGCTAGTGAGGACATGATTTACCGAGGAATGACCAAATCCAAGGAATCTGCGGTACTGGACCACCTCAATTTCTGCCGAGCGCATAACATCTCTCTCCACATCGAACCCGAAGCCCTACACCTCATTGCCAAGAAAGCTGCCGAGTCTAAACGCGGATTTCGGGAAGTAAGGTCCCTTTTGGATACCTGTATGAATGAACATTACTACGAACTGCTGCAATCGGAAGACGGAGCGGCTGCCAAACGCTCCATACGCTTAAAAGCCGGATTCGTCTCAGAAAAGCTGAACCGTTAGGCTCAGCTTTTTTGATGTTACTTGCAGGATGACTCTATACTTCTGTGAGGGAGGCTTTATCACATATTGGCGTTGTAGTATTCAGCTTCGCCGGTCACTTCACGACCGATAAAATTCGGCTTGTCAAACGCCTGTCGCTCGTCCTCCAACTCTATCTCGGCGATAACGAGTCCCGCTTTGCGACCCTCAAACTCATCCACTTCCCATACTAAATTCCCGCCTGCAGGAATAATCCACCGAGTCTTTTCCAATAGAGGCTTTAGCGGATGCTGCAGCATCTCAAGGGCTTTGTCCATCGGGATAGGAAACTCCCATTCATACCGAGCGAGGGCATCGTCCGCTTTCTTGACTTTGATGGTTAGGATGGCTTCGTCATCGAAAATCCGTACACGCACCGTCCGACCCGGAAGTTGGCAGAGATAACCTTGCTTGATACGATGCTTTGCCACCGCTAAGGGTTTATAACTATCGTCCTTGACGAGAAACTTACGCTCAATCTCGATATTATTGTGGTTCATATGCCGGGCTTTTTATAGTTGTTGCTTTCTTCTTGCACTTTTTGCGTGCAAAGTTACTACTAATTTTTCAAATAAGCAAGTTTATTTATCTTTTTTACTATTTTGGGCTATTTATCAATTCTAAAGAACAGTTAATGTGCCATAAAATTAAGGTTTAGGTTGTTAATACATTAGTTTAGCTTTGTCGTTTGTCTCGACGAGAGGTCGACGAGAGGTCGTGCTTTACAGCATGCTTTAATGATGGTACTTTCGAAAGACGATGCAAAGATAATGCGATATTCATTTTAGTGTATCAAAAATCTTTAAATTTTTCCCCAAAATCATATTTCCCTCTTTTTTTTCGCCTCGTGCAGGAACCATGTGGGGTGTCTTGCACTCGTTTGGGAAAATGGTTCTCGTCGGCCGGTATGCATCCCAAAAATCATTAAAGTCCTTGTCCATAATTTTAATTTTTAATTTGCCCTGTCCCATGTCTTGTCCTATACTATCTGCATAATGGAACATAGGACAGGACATAGGACAGGACTCTTTTTCTTTATTAATTTTCTTTTTTGGTTCTTTTTTCTTTTATCAGCTTTCTTTTTCTCGTCGGAAGCGGCTTGCTACGACTGCAAAGCAAAGTTTTGCAAAAGTAGCCGCGCTTCCTCCTCTCCCCACAGATTAAAAATCTGCGGGGTCCCCATTAGTTGCTTCTAACGATCTGCTTCGCCGTATGCTTTTATCAGCTTTCTTTTTCTCGTTTTCGCTCCTTATCAACTACTATAGCACTACCAGAGCATTACTAGAGCATTACCAGAGCACTACTAGAGCATTACAAGAGCGCCCTTGTAGATCCGTAATGGATCCTTTATGAATCTAATTTCTACCTTTTGCCAATGACACACTTTTGAACAAAAAAACATATTTTTTTTGCATAATCAAAAAAAAAGTCGTACCTTTGCACGCAGAAAGAACAAATTACAAATCGCCACCAACATAGTGACGCTTTAGAGATGCTGGTGAAAAACGCATTCATCAAGTCGATAGGACAGATTACTGCCCAGTAAGGACATCTTCGCGCGCTAGCAGCAATTCTTAAGAATTTTATTTTATGCACCAACCTCATCTTAAATATGCACTTTATTTAGAAACTAATCAAATGATTGGCGTGGATAATGTGTCAAATGGGTTGAGGTGTGGATGCATCTGTCCACATTGCAAAGAAAAATTAGTAGCAAAAAACGGAGGTCATAAAAAAGAACATCACTTTGCTCACTATAGTGGAGCAGATTGTGCAGGTGCACGAATGACTGCATTGCATAAACTATCGCAACAAATTTTGGCAAGAGATAAAATAATAATGCTTCCTGATTATCAAGGAGAATTTTATTATAATGAGCCAGGGAGTATATCATTTGAAGAGATTTACACAGAAAAAACATATTATATTGGAGATAAACAAATTAGACCTGATTGTGTTGGCATCAAGTATGATGACAAGAATACTCCACATGAATTATGGATAGAGATATTAGTAACTCATCGCGTAAATGAAGAAAAGCAAAATTATATTAAAAAATCTTCAACCGCATGTATTGAAATTGATATGTCGGACTTGTTAAATACTGATTATAATGAAGATAGTATTTCTCACCGCCTACGAGTTGAAAAAAATAATAAAAAATGGGTTAGTTGTCCTAAGTACGATGAAATAAATGAGTATAAAAGATTACGAGCCGAGCAAGAAGAAGTAGAACAACTGAGATTAGAGAAGGAGGAAAAATTAAGACAAGATGCATTACGCTGTCAATATCAAAAAGAAACGGATTTATGGTGTGACTCTGGGAAAAAAGAGTTAGCAAATACAATTATTAATAAAATAAAAGAAGACCCATATTCCGAAGATATAAATATATATGATGTTCTTGTTCCACAAAACGACTTTATGGAATATATTAGGAAATCTCCTAAAAATTCTGGTGGTTTAGATGTTTTTTATACTCTATTGAATTATTATTATCTCGATGTAACAGTGACAAATTTTCAGGACATTAAACGAAGGCTGCGGTCTTTCCAATACAATACCAATCTGTTATCAAAAGAAGAGCAAATAGAATTGGAAGAATTAATAACATTGAGGACAATCTATATTCTCGCAAGCCAAAGAGATAAATATCAATATACTGACACAAATGACTTGTATAAAACGCTCATTAAGCAGTATATTAAAAGGGAAGATATACGTACTGAAATTTTAATGGTATCATCAGTTCTCTATCATCATATAGCGGGGGCAGATTCTCAAACATTTGGCGAATTAACACGCGAAATAATACAACACCATCCTTCATTGACAAAGTTATATCTTGCTATTATCAAAAGTCAAGATAAATACCCTAATGATTATACTTGGGGCGAACATAACATGTTGGTAGAATTGCAGCAATATGTAGATAATAATGAGATTATAGAGAATAAAGAGGTAGAACAAATCCTAAAAATATGTTATAGTTTTGCATTCAAATTAGAACAATCAAGTTCTGAACCAATGAATAGGAATGAAACTATTTCTCAATCCCAAATATATATGTTAGACAACGAAACTGATGAATGGAACAAATTTAATGCTTGGTATAAAAGATCTTGATAAACGCAGCTATTTCTGATAAATAAATGAGATATAGCGAAAGTTTCATAATAACACAACAATATGATTAAAAAACTAATTTTACTTTTGACTGCGAGTTTGTTTTTGAGTTCTTGCATGACATGGAAATCGTATACTTTTTATCAAGTGTGCAAAGCTACTCCTGTTGATGCATCGCATATAACCAACACACAAACAGGCATGATGTATGAAGACGATAATTGCGCTATCCTCTATTCTTTTTGGGCGGAAAGCGGGAATGCGGGCTTCACTATTTTGAATAAGACCGATAAGGTAATGTTCATTGATTTGATGCAAACATTCTTTATCCGTAATGGTATGACATATGATTACTATTTACCTACAGCAAAACCCTCTGACAATTCCGAGAAGAGTTTTAGACCGATAGTTGCTATTCCGCCACTGGGATGTCGCGAATTTCTGCAACAAAATATCAGCGATTGCCTTTATGTAGATTGTGATCTGAATCGTTTTCCCACTACATTTGCCTCAATATCGTTTGATGACGCTGACTCACCTTTGCATTTTGCGAACTATTTGACTTATAATTTTGGAGAAGGAACAAAAGATATTGTCATTGATAACCAATTCTTTATCTCATCTATCACCAACTATGCTCAGCCATCACTTGTTAAATATCAGAAGGGTGAAGAGATACCTTGTCTCAACAAAACGGATGATTATATAAAAGAATATACGCCAGAGTATTATGCGAAACAATATAATGAAGTCTGCACCATCAACACCTCGGATTGTTTCTATCTCCGGTATGATAAAGAAAGTTCTTGGAAATTATATCAAGAGCCGCAAAAACATTGGTTTTACGGCATACGGACTGAGAAGGGTGAATAGGTTTTGACGACTAAAATTATACGTACTATGAAAAATATCATAACAATCTTATTATCTGTTCTACTGTCGGTGCTGGCAGTGTGGTACTTGCTGCCATCTATGGAGCAATATTATGCTCAGAAAGGCGAAGCGAAGGAAAAGACTGAAGAAGTAAAGAAAATAAAAGAAGCGCCGGAAAAAACGATAGTGCATGAAACAGAGTTTGGGCACCCGAAACTCAAAATTGGTATCACTCAGTCAGGTAGTTTGTTTATCAAGTATACGATACATAACAACTCCTCCAATCCGATTAAGAATGTCAAACTCCGTTTTATTTATTTTGATTCCAAAGGCAAACAGATCCATTATGAAGATGATACGGAATACTGTACATTAGCACCGGGGCTGACTCAATCGTTTGAACGTGTCCGTCCCAGTGAGGTTCCCGATAGATATGGGCTTAAAATAGAAGTGCTTGATTATAACTTCAAAAGGTTATAACCTTCATTGCTTCTCTCATAGCCTGTATCTCTTTTAACAAAAAAACATATTTTTTTTGCATATCTCGAAAAAAAGTCGTACCTTTGCACGCAAAAAGCAAGTCCCCACTCAAAAAATCCTATCATCATGAAACGCCGGCTATTAATCCTATTGCTCATTTTGGGGTCGTTTCCATCTTACCTTCAAGCAACAAGGATTATTAGCCCGATTCAGTATATCCATTATTTGCCATATGGGGAGATATTAGCGAATCAAAGGATAAGTGGTTATGATGAGCGGTTTAAGTTCACTACCAAAGAGTTAGATGAAGAAAGTGGATACTATTACTTCGGTGCGCGGTATTTATTGTCGGAGTTAGGAGATTTCCTATCTCCCGATCCTCTGTTAGACCAATATCCTACGTTGCAACCATATCTATATTGTAACGGCAATCCGTTGAAGTACATTGATCCGGATGGAAGAGATGTTACATTAGCTGGGGCGAATAAGTCTAGTATTACAATTAGGACGGATTTAATAAACTTGAATGCGGATATCTCCAATCTGAATGTGGATTTTGGTGGCAGCTACAACTTTCAAGGCGATGAAATCTTAAGCGCTACACTAGATATTGTGGGTATCTTTGATCCGTATGGAATTGCAGATGGTTTAAATGCAGCTCTACAATGGAACAATGGAGATGTTAGTGGAGCCGCCATTAGTGCTGCTGGTCTCGTTCCTTATTTCGGAGACCTTGCAAAAGCAGGTAAAATAAAGAAGGATTTAGGCGTCATCAATAATGCCATTGAGGCCGCAAATAAAGGGAAGAAAGAATTAGTATATGTAGGAACAAAAGAAAATAGGCGCGCCGTTCCGGTTCCTGATGGGTTCAAAAAAATTAAAGAGAGAACTCGCAATGGGCAACCGATTTTCCAGCAAGGTAAAAAATATTTTTCTCCAGATAGAGATTCACATAATGGCGGAGTATGGAAAAGAGCGGATTCTCCCAAGGCACTAGAGAGTAAAAAAACTAGAGACGGAACGTATGACGAGAATCTTCAGAGAATTGGAGACTAATTTAAATCTTCCCATAGAATTTTAAAATTTTACAATAATGAATGATAATTGGACAATAAATACATTTCCTATATTGAAAGAGAAAAATTATAGATGGAGCAACTCATGGACTTCCATGTCTGATATTGGTCGTGTATACCAAGGTAAAATATTCACATATAAAGAATACAAAAAAACCGAGCAGTCTTATATTAATTTCTTTGTCAAATTATTTAAGTATGTACATGCCCATAAAGTTAAAATTATTCAATTTAGCGATTTAAAATTCCCTGTCCGTGCAACTTACGATAGAAATGGAAAACTAAGAGAATGGTATGAGAAAATTGATAATAACATGTCTTTGTCTTTGGACGAAATACAATATGTAATTCCATTAATCCTCCGAGAAAATATATATGGTGTTTTGTATCATAAAAAGTCTAAGACATACATTCATTTTGGGTACGATTATTATGTTTATGTAAACAGTCCTCGTTTCTATTTCTTGCAGGGAGAGCAGGCTGTTTTTAACACCGATTTAGATCAATTGGCATCCCATAATGGCTTGTTTGTTGAGTATGAAGGTACTCGTATTACGCAGAAGATGGACGGAGAAGAATACGCCAAGTTTTTAGCGCAAGAATGCAATACTTAAAATACATGACCCATCAGCCGCGAGTGATCTTTGATTATACTGCCGTACGGACAACTCCTCACCAATCAGACTCCATATGGTTATGACGAGCGGTTTAAGTTCACTACCAAAGAGTTAGATGAAGAAAGTGGATACTATTACTTTGGTGCAAGATATCTCTTGTCAGAGTTAGGAGATTTTATCTCTACCGATCCTCTATTAGACCAATATCCTACGTTGCAACCATATCTATATTGTAACGGCAATCCGTTAAAGTACATTGATCCGGATGGGAGGTGGGCACAGCTGGTTGTTGGTGCACTTATCGGTGGAGCATCGGATTACGCTTTTCAGGTTGGCATGAACATGCTAAACGGGGACGATTTCTCTACGGCATTAACTCATGACATAAGTATTAAATCTATCGCCGTGTCTGCTGCAGTAGGAGCTGCTGGTGTAGGTGTGGCAAAGTCCATAAACAAGGCGCAACAAGCTATTAAACTTGCTAATAACGCACAAAAGGTCGCAAAGCAAGGACAAAAAGCGAAGAGCATAGGAGCATATATTAAACCAAATGGAGGAAATGCAAAACCGCACGGAGGGCCAAAGCACAACTCTGCAATCGACAAATATATAGAGGATATGCCCCCAAAAGCTAAAAATATCCGAAAAAATCAAACTCAAGTAGACATTAATGGTAACAAAGTCGGCTCTAATAGACCTGATGTTCAATACGATCTGAATGGTCAGCATTATAATGTCGAGTTTGACACACATCCAGAAAATGGTCTCAAACATCAGCAAACGGTTCAAGCAAATGATCCCAATGCAAAAGTAATTTTGAAAACAGTAGAATAATGAATATAAATGTAACACTTACTTTCTTTCCTTATGATATAGAATATGTGAAAGATAACTTTATCTCTGCAATCGGAGCTGAGTATAACATGCGTTATTATGATGACTATAAAGGTGTCATAAATGAATATTATATTCAGCAATATAACGCGCCGGATGCACAATTCATTTTATACGCGCCCCAAAATAATCCACATACAACAATTATGTATGCGAATATAATGGATGGATATGTTAATCTCATTAAGTATGTGGCAAAAAAGTGTGGAATGGAATACTACAACGTCTCCATCTATGATGGTACATCTCAAATGATGGAGGCATATCATTTTCATTACTATTCCTCCACAAAGTGTCGTCACATATTGTGCTATCAAGATCCTCAGTGGGTATTCTACGAAGATGGAGAGCCTTTGGAGTTTGAGAATGTGGAATTATATAAATTAAGACTGAAGAAAAAACGACTAAATAAAGAAATCATATTACAGTATTTGAATCATTTAGGTTGGAATCTTCTGGATGAGAATTTTTGGCGCACAGAGAATGTAGTATATGAGTTTGTGGAAATACCGCATAGATGATTACACGAACAGAAATTCCTCCAACAAAGGTAGATATTGTTAGACCTAATAATTTAACGGATTAGTATGTCAATCGAAAAGAAAGATATTATTGATTACATTACAGAAGAAAACGGGAAGAAAGTATTATCCATTTCCGATCATCTTCAATGGGATGATATGCATCATCTATTAATGTTGCAAGAGAAAATAAACATGTATCTATCTGCAATAGAGACAGGTCAAGTGTCAGATTATTATCCAAATGCGACAAATGGGTATGTAATATGTCTGTATTTGAAATATGAACCCGATGAACAAGGGATAGTGTTTTTGGAAGAAATAAAGAAATTTGTAAATAAATTAGGGTATGAATTTAAATACACAATCCTATCGGAATAAAAACATATATAGCCGCTTAATCGCAGATTAAAATAAAAGTTGAATATCGCACTTTTCATGTATAACTTTTCTCTCCACATATTACCCTTTTTCCTCTTACTAATAACAACATTCTTGTCAGCAAGTATCTATCCGTCCATTTCTTCTAAGAAATGCCTCCAAGATGTCATGTTCCATTTTGCCGGTTTAGAAGTATCAATCCTAATGTTCATCTGGAGGACGATTCCATCGTTACTTGCATGTATTCTACGGTATTTCCGACGGAGTTAAGGAATTGTCGGAATGCGGATTGCTCGATGACGATGGTGCCGCGACAGTCGTTGGGGTGGAATGAGAGTGAGGGAGCGTCCTTTAGACGGCTATCCAAGAAGAGGATAACATGATGGTCCGTGTCGTTGATGAGCCCGAAGGGACTGACGCTCCCGGGTTCTAATCCCAGATAACGCATCATCCTTTCCGGCGAAGCGAAAGACAACTTGCCGGGGGCTTTCTTGCCTTTAGAGACAAGAATGTCTTTCAACCAATGCTCAATATCATGGATCGCCAAATCCTCGTCGCAGGGAAAACATATGAGGTAATGTTGGTCCCCCTTATGGTTACGCATGAAGATATTCTTGCAATGGAGTGAGCCGTCATCATGCCACCACTGCTTTGCCTCTTCGATGGTCTTGCCCTCGGGGTGATTATACGTGGTGAAGGGAATGTGATGCTCCTCCAAATAACGGAGAACCTTTTCCTGCCGCTCAGAAATAATATCGTAGTTCATGATAGGTATCTTATAAGCAGGCGCGGAGAAGGGTGGTGCAGCCTTCAACAAGGTCTTGGTATGTCGCTTCGAAATCACCGGTGTACCACGGGTCAGCAACATCATGGTTGAGCAGAAGAGAGACCTTACCCGAAGAGGTTATTTCGGTATCGGGGAAGAGGTGACGCAGCCAACGGAGGTTACTTTGGTCCATGCAGATAATGCGGTCATAATAATCATAGTCCGCCTTCGTGATGCGGCGTGCCGCATGGGGCGTGAACGGAATACTTTTCTCACGCAGTTTACGCTTGGCAGGCGGATACATATCATTGCCGATTTCTTCCATAGAGACCGCAGCAGAAGCTACTTCTATCCGGTCTGCAAGTCCGGCTTTAGAAACCAAGTCTTTCATGACAAATTCTGCCATGGGGGAACGGCATATATTGCCGTGGCATATGAAAAGAATCTTCGTCACGTAAGGGTGAAAATTCATGTATGATGAATTACTTCGAATGAAAGGCAAGTGACAGAGTAATGCGATGAGTGAAAGCTTGCATATCGTAAGGGTCTGCCAGCTCATGGGCATAGACATTGAGACGCTCAATGGAGCACTGGTAAGCTATTTGCGCAATCATGTAAGCACCTCGATAACCGAAACCGATAGATGCTTGATGGCGACTTTGCAGGTTCGACCAGTCGGTGTCCGTCCTTACGCTGAGCCCGCTAAACGTGTATAGCGGTTGCTCGGCAAGAGGCAGAAAATGGGATGTGAAGGCATAACCTGCATTGAGATAAAAACTCTCAGCCGGAACGATTTCAAGTCCCACACGGAGGGAGTGTAAATCCTTTGCTAAACGGTGGTGTTGATAATCGTATTGGAAGGAAAGTAAACCTCTATCAAGCATTTGTATCGCCGCTGATGCCGAGACGCGCATAGGCTGCGTAAAAGCATTGTCGGTCTGACGATAAGTAGATGTAGAAACTCTTTGGTAATCGAATGCTTGCGAATCTCCATAAGTGGTCGTTTTGAGCGACATTGCAGTAGGAGTGATGAACGATGCTCCTAAACGCAAGAACTGTGCAGGACGGTAGATAAATCCAATGGAGCCGTTAACGCCTATACCGGTTTGGCGTGTATAGGAGTAGAGAGACATGGATGTCGTTGTACTCGGAGAGGTGGCATAACTCTCTGCATACTCTATAGTATGGGTGCGGCTCAAAGACTGAATACCTAAACCGAGCCCCCAGTAGAAGCGGTTAGAGACATTCATGGCGTAGTTGATATTGAATTGCTGCACAAACCCCTTATCGGAGATAATTGCCGCTTGCCCTATCTTGTAATCCGTAGGAATACAAATGTCGTAGATATAACTGCCGTCGCTTTCTTGGAAAAGGTCAATGATGGAGTCCTTGAAACCAAGATAAGTCAGCCACGCTGCATTATCCATATCGGGAAGAGTAGGTGCGGAGGGCAAGTTATATTGGTTAGCGTTAGCAGCCATGATGTTAGCGATGGATTGGGTAGGTTCTTGTTGGAGCGATGCCGCGTATGTCCTGTTCCAATTGCGCATGCGCTGGTAACTTATCATGAGGTTATTAAACAAGATACCCTCATTACCGTCTCTGCCGAATGCAAAAACAGCGGAAGTCTGTGTAGGAATGAAGTAGATATTCTGAATAACTCCATCGCGGGTACCCACCTGACCGTTAGCTACCATTTGTTTGGAACGGTCAATATCAAGTCCAAAGGAAATCATTGCCTCGAGTGAGCGATAGACACCCAGACCGGCGGGGTTATTGAGCACAACGGAGGACGGGTCACCGCCAATTGCGGTCATGGCACCTCCCATACCGACAAAACGCGCTGTACCAATGATATCACTCTCACCCAATATCTGATGGTCTTGCGCATAGCACAAGCTCATCGTAGTGAAGAAGGCTAATAGAGTTACAAGTTTTTTCATACGAGTCGAAAGTCAAAATTCAAACATTACTAACTTATCGGCGAATAACCATAACGACCGTGTCTTGCCGTTCGGAAACATAGGTAATCGTGGGTGTTCCATTGTCCGTTGGGGAAGCCGGAACTGTCTGAGCCGTCGGAGTTGCCTCTACGGTATTCGTTGGCGGTACAGATGTTGTGGTTTTTTCCTGCCGATGGTTCTTTTTGGGCCTTTCAGTCCAATAATAGACATCGTCCGCACAAAGCAGTATGGGAACGAAAAGCAATAATGACAATATAATTTTCTTCATATAGCAAACTTAACTGCGTCTTATATCATTTGCTGCTAAAGCCGATAATATGGCGAACCTCAGCCAGCGTTTTGGAAGCACTCTCGGTTGCGATCTCTGCACCGCGTGCGGCCACTTTATCCATATATTCCCGATTGGCTTGAAATTCCAAAATCCGTTCTCTAATCGGTGCACAGAAGGCATTGATGTCCGCTGCTAACTGTTTCTTCATATCCCCATAGCGGATACTCATGTTGTTGTAGGCTTCGTTAAAGTAATCGTAGGTCTCGCGGGTTGAAACCAACTCCATGAGCGTGAAGAGATTAGCGATTACTTCGGGTTTCTCTTGGTTGAGTTGCGTTGGTCCGGAATCGGTGACGGCCTTCATCACTTTCTTACGGATGGTGGCCTCATCATCCATCAAGTAGATGCAGTTACCTTGACTCTTACCCATTTTGCCGGAGCCGTCCAACCCGGGGACTTTGACGGCGTTTTTATAGAAATGGTACGATTCCGGCTCTTTGAAGAACTCGACATTGTAAATGCGGTTGAATCGTCGTGCAAAGAGCCTCATCATTTCCATGTTTTGTTCTTGGTCTTTTCCGACAGGAACTTTATCGGCTTTATGGGCGAGAACATCTGCTGCCATTAAAGTGGGGTAGGTGAGTAGTCCTGCGTTGACATTATCGGGCTGGGTGCGTGCTTTCTCTTTGAAGGAAGTGACGCGCTCCAACTCACCCAGATACGCATTCATATTGAGGTAGAGATACAACTCAAGAACCGGCTTAACATCAGACTGTACATAGATTGGTGCCTTCTCAGGGTCAATACCGCATGCTAAGTACTCCGATAAAATAGTCCTGACCGACTGCCGTATATCTTCGGGCGTAGGATGTGTGGTGAGACTATGCCAGTCCGCAATGAAGAACATGCACTGATATTTATCCTGCATGTCAATAAAACTTTTCACTGCACCAAAATAATTGCCTAAATGCAGATGCCCTGTCGGGCGAATGCCGCTAATAACCTTTTCCATATTTATACAGGTAATACTCTATTAATTCGTTGCTCCAAGCATGATAATGTTTCGGTTTTCGCCACGCCGGAGATTGTTTGTATTTTCTTAAGAAGACTGAATAAATGCTTATTGTCTTTGGCGTACATTTTTACCAGAAGCGAATATAAACCCAAAGTATATTGGGATTCCACCACCTCGGTGATTTGCTCCAATTCATCGCAGACGGAGTCATACATGGTTCCTTTATCCAACGTGATACCGATATATACACAGAGGTTATAACCGAGCATAACCGGATTGACGGTATATCCTGAGCCTTGTATGACATGGGTGTCAAGCATTTTCTGTACCCGTTGGTGCACTGCGGCTCTGGAAGCCCCGACCTCATCGGCAACATCCTTGAAGGGCATGCGCGCGTCTTTCGTAATTAGTTTGAGGATCTTACGATCCAATTCATCTATTTTTTCCATAATTGTAAATGAATCGTCAAAAATCGTGCAAAAGTATATTTTTTTTTGCATATTTCCAAAAAAAGTTGTATTTTTGTAGCAAAATGTTACAAAAATGTCGATAAATGACTACATAGAGGCTCATTCAACGCCGGTTTCTTCGCTATTAGACAGGATAGAACGTGACACTTATTGGCATGCCATTAATCCTCGTATGGTGTGTGGCGCAGTAGAGGGACAGATGCTTGCTTTCTTAAGCAGGATGATTAAGCCCAAGCGCATATTGGAGATTGGTACATTTACCGGTTATTCTGCTTTATGTCTGGCGCAGGGACTGACAGAGGACGGGCTTTTGGATACGATAGAGCGTAATGACGAGATGGAAGACACTATCCGCCGGAATATCGCCTCAGAAAGGCGTATCTCGCTCCATATCGGTGATGCGTCAGCGATAATACCGACCTTGAATGCCTGCTACGATTTGGTGTTCATCGATGGCGATAAGCTGCAATATCCTGCATATTTGGATGCCGTGCTGTCTTTATGTCATCCGGGCTCTTGGATATTGGCTGATAATACGCTATGGGACGGTCATGTGATAGACCCCCGGTACGATAAAGAGCCGCAAACGGTGGCGTTGCGTCGTTTTAATGAGAAAGTGAAAGAGGATAAACGTTTAGAAGTCGTCCTCTTACCCATACGTGACGGGCTTTCGGTTATCCGCGTTTTGTAGCCATATCGCGTCGTAAAGCAGAGTGAATTTCTTTAGGGAATGCATTACGCCGAGTGCATTCGCTTAAATAAAATACTATAAATTGTTTTCCAGAAATATCGCCAATCCGTCCTGATTGGGTGTCGGAAATACTCATCGAGGTATTTATTCTCTGAAGCATAGAGCTCCTCGAAGGTCTCGGGGTGGTCTATGTAGAACGGCGGTATCAAGCCGGGCTTGGTTTTAGTGCGTTTCGCCTGTAATTCTTCAGGGTAGGTATCGAACATTGCTTGCGAGAGCGGTCTGATACCGACTAATTTGACATCCCTTCTAAGCCAGTTGATAAGCATTGGCAGTTCATCAAGCCAATAGCGTCGGAGAATAGCACCCCAATGGGTGATGCGGAAATCGTCTTGCGCTTTATCGGCGATATTCATTCCTCCGCGTTTATCAAAAACGTATTTCTGGATATACTCGGAGTAAGGGTGCATGGTGCGGAATTTATAGAAATACTTGATTTGTTTATTTTCGCAGACACGTGGCAGTTTGATGAGCGGTCCATAGACCTTGATTTGTTCTTGCGGGTAGGGCTGTGAATGGCGATGAGCAAAGACGTAGTCAATATGTCCCATAGGAACAATATCGTCCACTTCAAAGCCGCAATAATAGAGCCTGCCGAGTACTTCTGCTTTTGATAAAGTACGGTGTGTACCACCTCCGAGGTCATAATGAAGGCGGGAAGTGAGTAGCAGTCGCGGTAGTATTCGTCGGTAAATAAACCAACAAGCATAGACTAAATAGTTAATGCCTTTAGGGTAAGAAGCAAGCATTTTCCGCTTGACATATTCCTGCGGGCGGTAACAAACGACATAGGTGCCGTT
This sequence comes from Bacteroidales bacterium UBA3810, assembly GCA_002368645.1. Lineage (GTDB taxonomy): Bacteria > Bacteroidota > Bacteroidia > Bacteroidales > Paludibacteraceae > Colicola. The sequence continues at coordinate 109,720 of DFEE01000020.1, read as the reverse complement.
ATCGGGCAGTTTCTGGTTCACAACGCAAAAACGCTTGTTGATGCCGCGTATATTGTTTAGAATGGTAATATCAACAATGCAGTTATACTGGTAGTCTTGAAACTGGAGTAGTGCAAAACGCTCTCGGTCTGCGACGACTTTCGTCAGATTGGATTCCAAAGTGGCTTTATCGAGCAACATCTCATAGTCTTGTTCCGTAGTGAGAGAAAGGATAGCATCGTGAATAGATGCCATAGATGCGGGGGAACGATGTGTCGCAACGCGTTGGCAGACTGCATTATGCCGTTGCTCAATTTTCATGGGCGGAACGGTCATATTAAGCGCAAACTTGTAATAATGCATGAAGAGAATAAGGGTAGCGTCAAGAATCATCACAATACCTACTGTCCACAAGGCAACGGTAAGTGAAACAGTAGTTCCCTTGACAACGAAAGCAGTATGAGTCAACAACGCGGCTATAATACCCATGAGTAGTCCACCGGTAGCGAGCATGGATAGCATCTCTTGCCAGAACCATGATTCGCGGTAGGAACGTTTGTATTTACCGAATAGAAGTCCCAACAAAACCCAGGCTCCCATTGCCATCAAGAAGAATAGCAAGTATGGGACAATAGCCGCTTTGTCAGCAGAAAAGCGCCAAATTAGACAGATAACATTCGCTATCAGCCACAAAACAATATCATTAAGTATGCGCTTGAACATAATACTTCTGTTTAATCCAATTCTTGAGGCGCTGTGCTACAGCCTCATAGCACCAGGGTATTAAATCGTTGGTCCACCGCTGGGGATGTGTTGTCATCATTATATTGATGGTAGGATGCTTGTCCGTCAGCCAGCGGATAATATCTTCGGTTGTATGAAACGTCAATCCCTGCTCAATCCATTGTTGCTGCTGTGGCACTTTATCGCGCACCGAGACGTTGTAGCCGTCCCATTGCCTTCCTGTGTCCGTGAGATAGAGGGCGTGGTCAAAATCGAAATCAAAATACGGTTCGCCTATAATGCCTTCATCCCTATAGGAGTACGACTTCCATAAATCGCGTCCGTCGTAAGCGGATGTGGGCGCTCCATGCATACAAATCGTCTTGACCGGATAGTAATGGCGGAAATGCTGCAGGTGTTTCTTAAATAATTGGTAGGCTTTCTCTACATCGCCGTCGGCCAGGGACATATCTTCGTAATGGTAGCCTATTTCGTGTCCTAAAACTGCAATCTCATAGATTATTTCCCGGTCATCGGATTGTGGAACCACCCGAAAATAGTAGGAGGCTTTAATACCTAATTCATTTTCCATGATGGCAGTCTGTAAACTATAATCCGGATTTTTGTCCACATCATGGCGTAAGACAATGGTTTTGGTGTCAGGCTCAACGGGAGCGGCGAAATATTGCTGCATCGTAATAAAGGTATATCCCTCCCGTATCAATGTACTGAGCAAACGGTGATAAATCTCTAAACTAAAGTCTCGCATTTGATAACGTACTCATCTAATCTTTTCTTAAATTCGCTAACATCCCCTTGGTCAAGAATAGTGCGTAGATTGGTTACTCGTTGGCGCACCGATTCGACAGCATGTCGTTGTAGCTTTTCTTGTGAGGGCGTCAGTGCTTTCTCCATTTTAGCAAGGTCGGTATCGTAGAGCATGGTGCAGTGGGCAATCGTGCCATGTTCATTGGAATAACAGGCAGCGCCGCTGACTTTACAACCATTGACAAGTATATCGTTGTGCTCCGTAGTAACGACCTCATATCCCAATATGCGCAGGGCTGCGGCTACTTTCTGAATAAAGGCATGAAAGACCTCCTGGGCATGGGGAGACGGGGAAATATAGGATATCATGATATTGCCTTCGTCCGCATAAACAGCCCCGCCACCGCTTTGACGCTGAAAGATGGTGATATTCTGAGCTTGGCAATAGGGGATATTGATTTCCTGCTCAAGCACTTGGTGACGTCCGTAAATGACGGTAGGCGGTACCTGCCATGTCATCCAAACGGGAGAAATGACATTGCGAAGGAGTTCCGCCTCCCGGTTGAGATAAAATCCGATTGATTCCATTATATTTGAGGTTCTTTCAGTTCTTTACCTAAACAAAAACGCACTCTTATATCGCGGTCATCGCCAATATAAATAAATCGTCCTATACGCTCTTGGAGACTATAGTTTGCGAAATTAAGGTAACTATCGTCCACAACAAGGGCATCAAAATCGTACCCGGGTTCGAAAGAGCCGACTTTTCCGAAGAACGTACCTCCTGATTTAGTTGCCAAATAGAAGGCTTCCGAGAGACTGAGGAACGGCACTTGTCCGTGTGATTGAGCGTAGTGTATTTTGCTGGTCTGGATAGCGTATTGGATGATACGCAACATAGACATATAGTGTCCTCCGCTAATGTCGGTGCCGAGTGCCACTTTGATACCTTCATTGAGGTAGGAACGGATAGGTGACATGCCGCTCGCCAGATTATAATTGCTGGTCGGACAATGGACAACATATACGCCGTTAGCGCGCATGAGTGCTTTTTCCTTATCATCACTATAACAGCAGTGTGCCATGAGAGTCGGTGTTTGACCGAAGAGTCCATAGCGATTATAAGCATCGCCATAGCAGGTGCTGAGCGGCTCAAGTTGTTTAACCCACTCAATCTCGCTGATATTCTCGGAGAGATGACTTTGTACGGGAAGTTGTCTTTCGCGCGCTATGACACCCAAGGCATGCGACATGTCTTCGGTACAAGAGGGAATAAATCGCGGCGTTACGATGGCTTTGACTAAACCGTTTCGTCCCAGTTGTTCGTCCAAAGCGATGGTATCATGGATTGCCTGTTCGGTCGAGTTGCGAAGGTCTTCAGGGCTATTGCGATTCATAGCGACGAGTCCTACATATGCGCCAAGACCGGCATCTTGTAACAGTTGTGCTAATAGTTGGGTAGCCTCCAAATGTATGGTACCGAAGATAGCCGCTCGCATTGTTCCTTGCATCCATAACTCGTGTACAAAGCGGGTGTATATTTTTCGCGCATATGCGAGGTCTTTGAACTTCATCTCCTCGGGGAAGGTATAGGTGTTCAGCCACGGCAGAAGTTCCAAGTCCATTGCAAGACCATTATTGCGGTACTGCGGAGCGTGCAAATGGAGGTCATTGAATGCCGGTATGAGCAACTTATCACCGAAGTCTATAACCTCGCCAAGAGAGGCGTTGACTTTCGATTGACTTTCGATGGAGTTCCGACTCTTCTCCGATAAGTTTTCAATAGGATTTTGTTCTCCTACCGACAAAATTTTACCTTCATCACTGACCGCGATATATCCGTGCGGGATGATTTCAAACTTCTCGGGTGTCGGCGTCCACAATAGGTTCGCTCTGTAGATTTTCATGTTTATTCTTTTTTGTTCTAAAGTTCAGTTTCATGATGAAGAAGTTGATGATACCGGAAATGAGTATAGACCAAATTCCAGCCCATTCGGCATTCATCCATGCGAGCCAAGCGACGGTAGTACCGAGCCATAGCAGACCTTCGAGCAATCCCATCTGAAGTACATAATTGATACCACGCGCCAGCAGGAAGCCTGACACATTCTTCCAATTAGGATGTTTATTGTCGGAAAAAACATAATAAATCTGGAAGAGGTAGTTGGTAATCATCTCCAGGACAAAACCGATGGTGAAGGCGATGGAGACATGTTCATCACCGGTAGTCCATTCGAAAATCCTTAAGAAGGCATAGTAAATGCCGTATTGAATACCTATTCCCAATTGCCCTGCCAGAAAAAATCGCACACCTTCGCGAAGCGTTTTCTGCTTGATATAACTTGTAGGTAATTTCATAGGTAATTATTTAAGCATTGATATGATTTCTTCCATAGCGTCAGCGAGTCCTTGTGTATTTCGTCCTCCGGCTGTAGCCATCCAAGGTTGCCCCCCGCCACCTCCTTGGATATGTTTGGCAGCGGCTTTGATGATATTCCCCGCATTAAATCCTGCATCCACCATCGGTTGGGAGAGGAAGAGTGCGATAGTGGGTTTGCCTTGCCACTCGGTAGCTCCGACAACGGCAAAGCGTACATCGGTGAAATGGCCTTTAAGCAAAGGCATGACGCCACGAATGATATTGGGGTCATGTTCGCCGTCCAAGCGCACTAACTTCAGGTCACCAAAGTCCTGAGCGCTATTGAGAATCTTATCCCTGAACATGATGAGTTTCTCTTGGATAAAGTCCTCAACTTGTTTTTTGAGACCGGCATTCTCGTCAAGTTCCCTGCGAATAGCCGCCATGAGGTCGGGTGTATTATTGAAGAGTTGCTTCATCTCGTTCATCATATCCAATTGGTGGTAATATAACTCATCGGCTTTGGCAGCAGTCACTGCTTCAATACGCCTAATGCCGGCAGCGACAGAGGTCTCCATAGTAATACGGATGGATCCGATTTTACCTAATGCGGGGACATGGCAGCCACCGCACAATTCGATAGAAGGACCATATTTGATGACGCGCACATCGTCTCCATATTTCTCTCCAAAGAGTGCCATTGCGCCCATTGCGCGTGCTTCTTCAAGCGGTGTGTGGCGACTTTCTTCCAACTGTAAATCGGTGCGAACCAATTCATTCGCCATTTGCTCGACTTGACGCAGTTCTTCAGGAGTTACTTTTTGGAAATGGCTAAAGTCGAAACGCAAACTATCGGCTGTAACGAGTGAGCCTTTTTGCTCAACATGAGAGCCTAAGACTTGCCTTAAGCAATAGTGCAAGATATGTGTAGCAGAGTGGTTGCAGGCAATCGCCTGTCGTCTCTCTTGGTCCACTTTGGCAATTAGTGTCCCTTCAAGATTATCCGGCAATTCGGGGAGAATGTGGATAGAAAGACCATTCTCGCGTTTAGTGTCCACTACGCGTTTATCACCGATATAACCGGTATCGCCAATTTCTCCGCCCATTTCGGCATAGAAAGGCGTTTGGGTTAGGACAAGTTGGTAGGATTTTTTGCCTTTTTGTTCTACTTCGCGGTAACGTAAGACGCGTGTTTCGCACTCCAATGTATCATATCCTACAAATTCGCTATCTCCTTCGGCAATAATATGCCAGTCTCCGAGGTCTTGTTTGTTGGCGGCCCGTCCCATTTCTTTTTGGTGCGCCAATGCCTTATTGTACTCTTCCTCATCGGTAGTCATCCCATTTTCGCGCAGGATAAGCTCGGTCAAATCCAAGGGGAATCCATAAGTATCCTTGAGGGTGAAGACATCCACTCCGCTAATCTTGTTGATGTTATTGCGGCGCGCTTCGTCCATGAGTTTATTGAGCAGCCCGATACCTTTGTCCAATGTCTTTAAGAAAGCCTCTTCCTCGGCTCGAATAACGGGCGTTATTTGGGTTTGTTGTTTGATGAGTTCGGGATAGGCTTCGCCCATATCCTCAATGAGTTGCGGAACCAATTGGTATAGGAACGCTTCGCGTTGTCCCAAGAAGGTATAACCATATCGCACTGCGCGTCGCAAGATACGACGAATGACATAACCTGCTTTTTCGTTAGAAGGCAGTTGCCCGTCGGCGATTGCAAAAGCAATGGTGCGTATATGGTCGGCGATGACGCGCATGGCTACATCGGTGTCCTCTTTTTCGCCATAGCGGCATCCCGCGAGTTTACCGATAGCATTTAGCATAGGTTGGAAAACATCCGTATCGTAGTTGGACTGTTTGCCTTGAATCGTTCTGACGAGTCGTTCAAACCCCATGCCGGTATCAATGACTTTCATAGAAAGTGGCTCCAGAGAGCCGTCGGCTTTGCGGTTAAACTGCATAAAGACGATATTCCAAATTTCAATGACCTGCGGATGGTCTTTATTGACCAAGTCGCGACCGGAAATGCCGGTCAGCTGTTTTTCTTCTTCAGAGCGGCTGTCCACATGAATTTCGGAGCAAGGACCGCAGGGACCCGTGTCACCCATTTCCCAGAAATTATCATGCTTATTGCCATTAATAATATGGTCTTCGGGAAGGTGTTTGCGCCAATATGAAGCGGCTTCATCGTCGCGTGAGAGGTTTTCTTCTTCAGAGCCTTCAAAAACGGTGGCATATAAGTTCTTGGGGTCAAGTTTCAAGACGTCCACCAAGTACTCCCATGCGTAATCGATAGCGCCTTCTTTGAAATAATCTCCAAAGGACCAGTTACCGAGCATTTCGAACATGGTATGGTGGTAGGTATCGTGTCCTACTTCCTCCAAGTCATTGTGTTTGCCGCTGACGCGCAAGCACTTTTGGCTATCTGTAACCCGCTTAAACTGAACGGGGTCATTGCCCAAAATAATTCCCTTCCAGGGGTTCATACCGGCGTTGGTAAACATCAAGGTCGGGTCATTTTTAATCACCATAGGAGCAGAGGGTACGACATGGTGCCCTTTGCTTGCCATAAAGTCCAAGAAGGACTTTCTAATCTCATTAGCAGTCATATATTATTCTATCTTATTCAGTTTTATCAGTTTTTTCAGCTTTATCTACTTTGTCCGTAGGAACAAAGAACGGAATATGCGGTCGTTTGTCCTCTTTTGGTCGCTCGGGAATAGGTAAGGGGTCGGCATTTATTTCCTTATCCAATGCGCGTGCTTTGAGCACATCAATTGCCGTATAAACGGCGTGGCGCATGCTTGTGGGGTCAGCCATGTTTTTGCCCGCAATGTCGTAGCCTGTTCCGTGGTCGGGCGAAGTTCTTATGACAGGTAGTCCTGCTGTATAATTCACCCCGCTCATATCCAGACTTTTGAAGGGGATAAGTCCTTGGTCGTGATACATAGCGAGAACGGCATCAAAATGGGTGTATTGACCTGCACCGAAAAATCCGTCGGCACTATAGGGCCCAAAGGCATAGAGGCCTTGTTCATTGGCTTTCTTGATGGCAGGAACGATGATTTCTTGTTCCTCATTACCGATGAGTCCATTGTCGCCGGCATGGGGATTGAGTGCCAAGACGGCAATGCGTGGCATGCGAATGGTAAAATCTTGCTGCAACGACTTATTAAGGGTCGTCAATTTGCGAAGTATTCGCTCTTCGCTAATCATGGAAGAAACCTTGGCAATCGGAGTATGGTTACAAACCAAGGCGATGCGCATTAAGTCGCTGGTCATCATCATGAGTGCCTCTTGGAGGGGTGCTCCCGTTTCATCTTTTTCGGCAAACAATGATGTCAAATACTCAGTATGTCCGGTGAAAGAAAAGGCTTCACTTTGGATATTATCTTTGTTGATTGGCGCAGTAACGAGTGCGGCTATTTTTCCGGCTTTCAAGTCCTTACAGGCTCTATCTAATGCCTGAAAAGCGGCTTTGCCGGCTTCGGGTGTACTTGTGCCAAACGAGACGGGTGTTTCGTTGGCATAACAAGTAATCAAATTGGCGACACCGTCTTTCGCCTCTTTGGGGTCTTGGATAATGTGAAAGGTAAAAGAGTGCAGTTCTTCTTGCAGTGTTTTGGCATGCAAAGTCGCCAGTTTAGCATTGCCATATACAATGGGAGTACAAATTTCTTTGAGGTGCGGCTCGGAGAGTGTTTTAAGAATCACTTCATATCCGATGCCATTTATATCTCCGGCGGTTATACCTATAATGGGTTTCATATAGCGATTTCCTTTTATGCTTAATAGTGAACTTTCCCGTATTGTAATTTATCTAAATCAAAGCATTTGCGCTCTTCGTCTTTATAGCCTAACGTAATAGCACACAAGGGTGTCAGTTGCTCGGGAATATGCAGTAACTGACGGGTAAATAGTTGTGCTTCATTCCGTCCATATAAGTGGCACCAACAAGAGCCTAACCCTTGTTCTGTAGCTGCCAACATAATATGTTCAGCGGCAATAGAAGCGTCGCACATCCATGTGTCACTGATGGCGGTATCGGCACATACTACAATCGCAGCCATTGCGGTATTGAACATACCTGCTCCGGCAGGTTTACACGCCGCCATGGAGCGTAATAAAGAAATGTCCGTTATAACATAAAATTCCCATGGGTTGAGTCGTTTACCGGCGGGGGACATCAAGGCACATTGTAAGATATAATCGATTTTCTCTTTCTCCACCGGCAGCGTAGAATATTTGCGAAAAGAGCGCCGGTTTTGACACAATTCTTGAAAGTTCATACTCAAATTATCTATTTTTAAGCCAAAACGGCGCAAAAGTAATAAAAAATTTTGATATTTGCAAATAAAATCGTAAATTTGCTGCAAATTAAAGCAAAATTGCAATGAAACGTAACGGCATTCTTTTTATTATTGTGAGTTTGGCAGTATTCTGCCTGTCCGGTTGTAAAGATGTGGGGACGACGAAAGTGTCCGCCACCGGTTCTATTTATGAATGTTTAGTGGTCATCCCCGATGGGGCTTTAACGGCAGAACAGCTATCCCTGGTTGCGCAAAATCATATCGGTGAAGCGACCGGCTCTGCCTATGATGAACCAATAGCCACGGCGTATGATTTGGTCAAGGCCACTATGGGTGCTCCGATGCCTTGTTTGCCACAAATAGAGCCATATTTCAAAGTCACGAATGTCACGCCTGAACTTTTCGATGAAGTATTGGCTCCGAGCCGTAATATTCTTTTTGTGGATATCAATCCAGACCGATATACACAGGTAAAAGCCAGAGCGACGACGGATATCTGGTCTCATCCGCAAGCCTTTTATCAGGTTCAAAGTCCGTCAATGGATGAATTTGTGCGTTTTTGGCTCAAAAACGGTAAGTCTGTGCGTGAGTGGTTTGTGGACCAAGAATTGTCGCGTCAATTAACGTTCTACAAGGCTGCCACCAACCATGAGGCGCGTCAGATGCTCAACGCCACGATGGGGATGGATTTATGGATAAGCGAAGACTATATGTTCATAGATTCGCTGACGCTTTCCGGAGAAACAAATGTATTGTGGTTCTGCAATAACAAAGGTGCTTCCAGAACGGATTTAATTGTCTATAGTTATCCCTATACAGACCAAAATACGTTTACCTATGACTATCTGAACGCCAAGCGTGATGAGGTACTCTCGATGGTGGTGACCGCCTCCGTTCCCGGGTCCTATATGGGGACGGAGTATAAGGTTATTCCTCCCGAGATGCGTCAGATTGAACCACTTAAGCATGATACGGCTGCGAAGAGCCAATTTTACGCCATGGAAGTGCGTGGATTGTGGAAGATTCTTAACGGCGAAGCAATGGGTGGTCCCTATGTTAGTCATACGCGTATCAATCCTAATAATCAGCGTGTTACGACTGCTGAGGTATATGTATTAGCCCCCGGTCAAAAGAAGCGCAACATACTCCGAAAGGGCGAGGCTCAGTTGTACTCTTGGAGTTGGGTTGAGAAATAGTCTTTTTTGCTATTCGCACATAAAAATAAATTCGCAGAGGTTGTTCAAAACCTCTGCATTTTTTTGAATTTCATATGACAAGGAATTGTTGAAATTTTTTTTTGTAGAAACATTTGGAGATGTCAAAAATATATTGTACTTTTGCAAAACTTTTCGCGTTATGGCATAGAAGAAATTAATACCTATTTTATATATATTTATGGATACCTATATTATTAAACGTGACGGGTCACAAGAAGTTTTTTCACCCGACAAAATTAAAAATGCTATTTCCAAGAGTTTCTTGGCAGCAGGTAGTTTTGCAACTGAGGAAGCGCTCGTTTCCGTTATGGGGCATCTGCGGATTTATGGCGGTATCAGTGTAGAGGAGATTCAGAACCAAGTTGAGGTAGCATTGATGCAAGAGGGCTATTACAAGGTAGCAAAGACGTACATGCTTTATCGTGCACGCCATGCAGAGGACCGTGAGACACAAGCCAAACTCAATTTCTTATCCAATTATTGCGATGCGGCCAATGCGGCGGAGGGTAGTAAATATGATGCCAATGCTAATGTGGAGCACAAGAACATAGCGACCTTGATAGGTGAGCTGCCCAAGTCCAATTTCATTCGCCTCAATCGCCGTATGTTGACGGATCGTATTAAAACTATGTTCGGCAAAGAGGTCGCAGACCGATACATGAGTCTTTTGAAACAGCATTTTATTTACAAGAATGATGAAACATCAATCGCCAATTACTGCGCTTCTATCACGATGTATCCGTGGCTAATCGGCGGTACTAAATCCATCGGCGGAAATGCTACTCAACCTACCAATCTAAAGTCTTTCTGCGGTGGTTTTATCAATATGGTGTTTATGGTAAGTTCCATGTTGTCAGGTGCTTGTGCTACTCCTGAGTTTTTGATGTACATGAACTACTTCATCGGTCTTGAGTATGGAAAGGATTACTGGAAAGAGCCGGAGAAAGTGGTTGATCTTTCCCTTCGTCACCGTACATTAGACAAGGTGATAACCGACTGTTTCCAACAAGTTGTTTATTCCATTAACCAGCCGACCGGTGCTCGCAACTATCAGTCTGTATTCTGGAACATCAGTTACTACGATCAGTTCTATTTCAAGAGCATCTTTGGTAATTTCTATTTCCCGGATGGTTCACAACCTGATTGGGACGGTCTCAATTGGCTCCAGAAACGCTTTATGAAGTGGTTTAACGCAGAGCGGCTTCGCACGGTTTTGACTTTCCCTGTTGAAACCATGGCTCTCCTCTCTGAGAATGGCGATATTAAGGATAAAGAGTATGCTGATTTTACGGCCGAGATGTATTCTGAAGGTCATTCATTCTTCACGTATGTGAGCGATAATGCCGACTCTTTAGCGAGTTGCTGCCGTTTGAGAAATGAGATTACCGACAATGGCTTTAGTTATACTTTGGGGGCTGGCGGTGTCAGCACCGGTTCAAAGTCGGTATTGACTATTAACCTCAACCGATGCATTCAGTATGCGGTTCGCAATAACATTCCTTATCAGTCCTATGTCGAAGATGTAGTAGATCTGATGCATAAGGTACAAATGGCGTATAATGAGAACCTTATGGAGTTCCAGAAACGCGGTTTACTGCCGCTCTTCGATGCCGGTTATATTAACATCAGTCGCCAGTACCTCACAATCGGTGTTAATGGTTTAGTAGAGGCTGCTGAATTCTTGGGTATTGAGATTAGCGACAATGAGGAATATCAGAAGTATGTAGAGACCGTTTTAGGAACCGTAGAAAAGTTGAATAAGAAATATCGCACCAAAGACTTGATGTTCAACTGCGAAATGATTCCTGCTGAGAATGTGGGCGTTAAACATGCTAAATGGGATAAAGAAGACGGATATGTTGTTCCTCGCGACTGCTATAATAGTTATTTCTATGTAGTAGAGGATACCAATATCAATATCTTGGATAAGTTCCGTTTGCATGGTCGCAAGTATATCGAGCATTTGACCGGTGGTTCGGCACTTCACTGCAATTTAGAGGAGCACCTCTCAAAGGAACAATACCGTCAGTTGCTTCGTGTGGCCGCGATAGAAGGATGTAATTATTTCACCTTCAATATCCCCAATACCGTTTGCAATGATTGTGGGCATATAGATAAGCGTTATCTCCATAAATGCCCGAATTGCGGCAGCGAGAATCTCGATTACCTGACTCGTATTATTGGTTATATGAAGCGTGTATCGAACTTCTCTGCAGCTCGCCAGATAGAGGCATCCAAGCGTTATTATGCCAATGGTGGCAATGATATGGCTAAGGAGGCTTAATGAAGTTTGCATCGTACGACATTGTCTTTCAAGAAGTACCCGATGAGGTGTCTCTTGCCCTCAATATTACTGCTTGTCCTTATAGGTGTCCGGGCTGTCATAGCCCGCACCTAAGAGAAGACAAGGGTATAGAGCTTAGTACTGAGTCTTTGGGCGAGTTGCTGAATAATTACGGTCAACTCATCACTTGCGTTGCATTTATGGGGGGAGATGCTTTTACGAAAGAGTTGTACGATTTAGCTGCATGGGTGCACTTGAAGGGATACAAAACGGCTTGGTATTCCGGTCGAAAAGACATACCGGAGAATTGTCCGCTCATGCATTTTGATTACATTAAGGTAGGACCTTATCAGGAAGAGGCGGGCGGACTCAAATCCCCGACAACGAACCAACGGATGTACAAAATACAAGATGGCTCACTTATTGACATCACCTATCGCTTCCAGCGGAAGTAATCGAATCTATACCCGGGAGACGGATGCTAACGGCCAGACAGTTGTCAAGACTGTCGGTATTTCTCGCGCAGAGAATCATGCTTTCATCACCCTTGCTCGTCATTTTGAGGCACTGAACTTGCCTGTTCCCCATGTTTTATGGGTTAGTGAAGATGAAATGAGTTATACGCAGACGGACCTCGGGTCCGTTTGTCTGTTTGATTTGTTGCCTCATGATCAGGATAATAGTGCAAATGATTTCACTGCTATTAAGAATCTTTTAGAAAAGACTATTCGTACCTTAGCGCATTTCCAAATAGAAGGCGCTCGCAATTGTCCGTGGCAAGTATGTTATCCTGTTCCGGCTTTTGATAAGCGCTCTGTCTTTTGGGATCTCAATTACTATAAGTACTGTTATCTCAAGGTTAGCGGGTATGAAATAGATGAACCGAGGCTTGAGGATGAATTTGAGAAATTGAGTGCCGAACTCTTGGTGGAGGATAGTGTGTTATCATCAGCATTTATGCTTCGTGATTGTCAAAGTCGCAATGTCATGGTTGTTCACGAAGAACCATACTTTATAGACTTTCAAGGGGGGCGAAGGGGTCCGGTATATTATGATTTGGCAAGTTTCTTATGGCAGGCTCGTGCTCATTATCCGCAATCCCTACGCGATGACATGATAGCCGCCTACTATGATGAGTTACTAACCATTGTAGCACCGCATGCTATTCCAACAATAGATGTCTTTAAGGAGCATCTTAAACTCTTTGTGTTCTTCCGCCAATTACAGGTTTTAGGGGCCTATGGTTTCCGTGGCGTAATAGAGCGTAAAGAGCATTTCTTAAAGTCACTTCCTCTTTCAGAACAGAACTTGAAGGAGTTTATGGAAACGAATCGGAGTATAGCACTTCGTTATCCCTATATCGCATCGTTAAGCAATAAGAGCGGCTTGTAAAAGGCAATGAACATAATTATTTTTGGTGGTAGTTTTAATCCTATCCATTATGGTCATATAGGATTGGGTCGGTGGGTGCTTGAACACACCGAAACCGATGAAATATGGTTTATGGTGAGTCCGAACAATCCTTTGAAAGACGCATCTATTTTAGCAGATGAGGCAGAGCGTTTTAGGGGGGTAAAGTGTGCGGTGGAGGAAAATAATATGAGTATGCCGAATGGCAAAGTTCTTAGAGCCAGCGATTTTGAGTTTTATCTTCCTCGTCCCAGTTATACCGCCAATACTCTTCGAGAATTGCAGAAAGCCTATCCGGAGCATCGTTTTAGCCTGCTTATCGGGGAAGATAATTGGGAGATTTTCAGTCGTTGGCGCGAATATGAGTTTATTCTTGCCAACTTTCCAATCTATGTCTATCCTCGACATTCAAAGAGGGTAAATGAGGCTTTCGTTCCTTTACCATATGGCTCAGTAACCTATTTAAAGGATGCTCCTTATTACGATATTAGTTCTACAGAAATTCGCGAAAAGCAGAAAAAATGAAAATATTTTTGCATAAGTCATAATTTTTTTGTACTTTTGCGCCCAAATATTGAAATTTATTTTTTTTAAAGTTATGATACGTACAACATTTAACCGCTTACGCGAAGTAAAGGACAGTCTCCCACACGGGAGCATGGATGTAATTGCTAACGAATTAGGCATTGCATCCGATGAAGTAAGAGCATTTTTTAACGGAGAGGGTACGACCGAGACCGGTTATCACATTGAGCCCGGACCTGATGGTGGTATTGTTATTATCAATGACACAAGGATTTTGGACATTGCACTACGCTTGGCGTGGATTAAAGACAACGGATTGTAAGGCATGAAAAAATTATCAGTCATCATTGTAGCTTTGTTGTCTGTGATGAGTTTAAGCGCAGCCAAGGCTGATTTGGCAGTGGAACTTAATTTGTCACTCCAAAGCACGTACCTTTGGCGTGGTCAGTATTTGGGAGGCTTGACATTTTTACCGGATGTGGCCATCGGTTTTGATACGGAAAATACATCATTCCGCGCAGGAGTGTGCTCCGAATTATCCGCTTCTGATTGGAAGTTTACTAAAGGGGCATGGGACGCAGATGGTTTGTATAATGGTACAATCTTCTTGCCCGAACTGGATGTGTATGGCGAATATGATTTCTTTGGTGCCAGTGCGTATGTTAATTTCTATCAGTACTTTACGCCTCAGGAGAATGCTCCATACGATGCTTCTTCGCACCAAACGGAGGTGGGTGTAGGTTATAGTTTGGATCATTTCCTCGGTGTAGATTTATATGTCAATTGGTACACTATTGTGGAAGGTGACGATTATCAATACGATGATAATGGAAATGCTATCGTTGATGCGAATGGCAAAAACAAGCAGGCTTTCTCCAGTTACCTTGAGGTCGGTTATAACTACACGTTTGAAAAAGCCGGTGTAACTCTCGGTGCTAATGTCGGCATGTCTCCCTGGACAAGTGACAACTACTACAACACGAACTTCGGTGTTGTCAATGTAAGTGCCCGATTAGAAAAGGTTTGGGAACTGGATAAATGCGAGATTACTCTCTTTGGTGAAGGCTCGATTAACCCCAATATGGTTGCCCAAATCAATGCGGCTAAAGCGGCTAATGAGCCTTGTAGTTATGCTATATACAATAGCAATGCCGGACAGTATAAGACCGGCAATCAGGCATTGAATGGCAATATAGGTGTGACCTTCAGTTTCTAAAGATAAAAATAGAATAGTACTAACCTTTAAATACACCGCTTATGAAACACCCTTTATCTATGTTGAGTCCGGCTATGATAATTGCCGCCTCAGTTGTGTTAACGTCCTGCGGTACGAGGTATCAAACTAATCAGGGCGAAGTATTTGGTACGTTCTATTCTATTCAGTATGAAAGTGACAAGGATCTGCATCCGATGATCAAAGAGAGTCTTATTAAATTTGACAACTCTTTAAGCACCTTTAATCCCAACTCCATTATTGCCAAGATTAATCGCAATGAGGAAGTGGAGACCGATGAGTACTTCGAAACGATGTATGAAGAGGCTGTGAAGATAAGCGAATGCTCTCAAGGTGCGTTTGATATTACGGTTGGCCCATTGGTAAATCTTTGGGGATTCGGGTTCAAGCATAAAGAGGTTGTAACTCAAGAGAAGGTTGACTCGTTGTTGGAACTCGCTAATTATCTCGGTATCACGTTATCAGATCATCACATCTATAAGCGCGACCCGCGCATTATGTTGGATGCTGCCGCGTTAGCTAAAGGATATGCCTGCGATGTCATTGCTGAAGAATTGGAAGAGGCAGGAGTTCATAATTATCTTGTTGATATCGGCGGTGAGGTCGTTGCAAAGGGCGTCAATAAAAAGGGTGAAAAATGGCATATCGCTATCACCAAGCCGATAGATGACCCGACCGGCTCTATTCAAGAAAATCAAGAAGTTCTCGAGGTTGATGAACTCTGTATGGCAACTTCCGGTAATTATCGTAATTACTATATGGAGAATGGCGAGAAACGTTCTCATACCATAGACCCGCGTACCGGTTACCCTGTGCATCATAATTTGTTGTCGGCGACCGTTATTGCTTCCTCCTGTATGCGAGCAGATGCTTTAGCAACAACGTGTATGGTCATGGGAGAGGAGCAGGCTTTGGAACTCATCAATAGTATTGAAGATGCCGCGTGCTACCTTATCGTGGCAGAGAATGATGAATTACAAATAATTAAGTCCGATAAGTGGGGTGAGATTTTTGGTGATGATGGGGTGCAAAAATAAGTTTTGAGACGGAAATTTGTCATATGGGTATTAGTCCTTTTGGGCTTCAGCAGTTGCGGAGAATATCAGCAAGTGTTGAAGTCTAAAGACCCTGAGTATAAGTACCAAATGGCGCTAAAATACTTCAATGAAAAGAAGTATAATCGCTCTCAAGCTTTATTGGACGAAGTTGCTTCTTATTATAAAGGAACAGAGCGGAGCCAGGATGTATTGGTGTATCTGTCTCGTTCCTATATGGGAATGAAGGACTACTCATCTGCCGCTCAATACTATGCCGCTTATATCCGTAGTTATCCCAAGGGTAACTATATCACAGAAGCACGTTTTCAAACCGGACATTGTTACTATTTAGATAGCCCCGATGCCCGATTAGATCAGGAGATAACGAAAAAAGCCATAGCAAGCTTTCAAGAGTTTGTAGAACTATACCCTTCCAGTCCTTACGCGGATCAAGCGTATAAAGAGATGGGAGAAATGTATGATAAATTGGCGTATAAAGAACTCCTGTCAGGACAGTTGTATTACAATTTAGGTACTTACCTCGGCAATAACTACCTCAGTGCCCAATTAGTAGCAGAGAATGCCTTAAAGGATTATCCTTCTAATAAGTACTTAGAGGACTTTAACTGGCTGATACTGCAGTCTAAATACCAACAGATGGCGAACTCTACCAGTGATAAATTGCAAGAGAGAGCAAGACAGACGGTTGATGAATGTTATAATTTTCAGACTGAGTTCCCTAACAGTAAACATATCAAGGAGAGCAAAAAATACCTAAAAGCCGCTCAGTCATTGGCAGGCGAATAACTAACGAACTAAATATTAATATAATAACAAAAATGGATTACAAAAATTCTAAAGCCCCCGTCACGACTCCGACTCGTGATATGACGCAGATTACAGACAAAGTGGATAACACCTATGAAGCGGTTGTTATTTTGGGCAAACGTGCCAACCAGATCAGCTCTTCTGTGAAGAAAGAGTTAGATGCTAAATTGCAGGATTTCTCAACCCCCCAAGATAACTTGGATGAGACATTTGAGAATCGTGAACAGATTGAGATTAGCCGTAAATATGAACGTATGCCCAAGCCTACTCTTATTGCTACTCAAGAATTTCTTGATGGAGAATTGATTTATCAAGTAGGCTCAAAGGATGAGCAACTTAAAGACTAAGCACATAGTAGTAGGTGTAAGCGGTGGTATAGCGGCTTACAAGATCCCCGAATTAATCAGACTTCTCAGAAAATCGGGTGCGGAAGTAAAAGTGACGATGACAAGGAATGCCTTGAACTTCGTCACTGAACTTACGTTGCGTACGCTTAGTAATAACGATGTGTATTCTGATGTTTTTGCTGCTATCAATCATCATGCGACGGAGCATATCTCGCTTCCTAATTGGGCAGACCTCATGGTAGTAGCACCTGCCAGTGCAGATGTGTTAGGAAAAATGGCGAATGGTATCGCGGATGATGCTTTAACAACCACATTCCTTGCAACTCGCAAACCGGTGGTTATCGCTCCTGCCATGAATGATAATATGTATCGTTCGGAAGCTACGCAGCAAGCAATACAGATCCTTTCATCCCGTCCTAATATCACAATGCTTGATTGCGCCGAAGGAGAATTGGCCTGTGGAACTGTAGGCAAAGGACGGATGCAAGAAGTGCAGGATATTTTATACGCTATAGAGAAAGCCCTTACTCCCAAGACCATGCTTGGTCAACATGTCCTCATCACGGCAGGTCCGACTAAAGAGAGGCTTGACCCTGTGCGTTATTTGAGTAATGATAGTAGCGGCAAAATGGGATATGCTCTCGCGCGGGCGTGCTATAATAGAGGAGCTATTGTTACACTAATCTCCGGGCCGACGGCGTTACCGTCTCCTATAGGTTGTGAAACTATTAGGGTTTCGTCTGCTGAGCAGATGTACCAAATGGTAATGTCCCGTCAAGATGAACAGAATATGATTATCCTATGCGCTGCCGTAGCTGATTTTACGCCAACGAAGCAGTCTGCTTCTAAAATTAAAAAAATACCGAACCAAACACTTTTCAGTCTTGAGTTACAAACAACGCCCGATATTGCAGCAGCAGTTGGGGCCAATCGCCGGGAAGAGCAGACCTTGGTAGGGTTTGCGCTTGAGACAAATGATGCGGAGACTAATGCGCTTCATAAGTTGCAGAATAAAGGTTTAGATTGGATAGTACTAAATAGTTTGGAAAACAAAGGTGCCGGCTTTGAGTTAGACACCAACATGGTCACCCTTTTTTCTAACAAAGGTGATCGGATTGATTTACCCTTAGCTACAAAAGAAGAGATTGCCGAGGGTATCATCGACAATCTCTTGAGGCATTAATCTTTCTTGAATAATTTACCGAATAGGCGTTTGCGAGGGGCGTCTTCTTTATGATCTTCCTCTTGTGCATTCTCGTCCGATGTCTCGGGAACCCATTCGGGGCGATTTTCAATCTCGCCTACATT
This sequence comes from Bacteroidales bacterium UBA3810, assembly GCA_002368645.1. Classification (GTDB taxonomy): domain Bacteria; phylum Bacteroidota; class Bacteroidia; order Bacteroidales; family Paludibacteraceae; genus Colicola. Next base: position 91,385 of record DFEE01000020.1, on the reverse strand, counting down.
GGCTTTTACGTAACTGATGACATCTTCAAGACCTTCTACAAAATGAGCAAAATCCTCTTTGTACAAGAATACTTTGTGTTTCTCGAATTGAGGTGCCTCGTTCTCACCGATTAGTTTGCGTTTAGACTCGGTGATACAAAGATATAAGTCCTCATTACGCGCCTTTTTGACGTCCAAATAATAAATACGTTTACCGGCCTTTACGGAACGAGAATAAACAATCTCCGGTTCCGTCCCACCGTCATTTCTCCTTTTTTCGATCATGTTATTTTCCATAAAATTATAGGGCTCTTGCGTTTTTTCGCTAAAAGCGCAACAAATTTATAACTTTTTTTGCGAATGTGCAAATTTTTTTATACTTTTGCAGCAAAATATACAAAAAGAAAGCATGATAAACCGTACTTTGGTAAGAACACATGTCGTTCAGACATTGTTTGCGCATTATGAACAAGGAGGAAACACTAATCTGCAAGCCAGAAAAGAGTTGATTAAGAGTTTTGATACGACCTATGACTTGTATTTGATGTTATTGGAATTTGTCAATGAGTTGACCCATTATGCTCAAATTCAGTATGAAGAGCGTCAGCAACGAGCAAAGGCGACTCATGAGGTATTTCGGTTAAGCAGGCGTTTTATTGATAACCGCTTGGCTCAACAGATGTATTATAATAAGGAGTTGAGGAACCAGATTGCCAACCGTCATCTCAGTTGGGAGGCAGGTCTCAATGGTGTTTCGGCTATTTATCAGGCTCTACAACAAGCACCTTTTTATATTGATTACATAGAGGCTCTTGAGGACAACTATCAAGCGGATAATATGCTTTGGCGCAAGATTATGTCGGAGTTACTGCCTAATAACGAGGATTTTATCAATGCCTTGGATGAGATGGAGATTCACATGGATGCCCAGAACTGGACTATTGATCTTGATGTCGTACTTAGTTATGTCATTAAGACCATTCGGCGCTTCAAGGAAGATACCTCGGCTGATGAAGCGTTACTGCCTATTTTTGAGAATAATGAAGAATTACAATTCGCAGAAGACCTATTGCAGTTCGCTATAGAGGGGCATGATGAATACCAAGAGTTGATAGCCAATCACTTACATGGCTGGGATCCTGAGCGAATACCTTTTATGGATAAGATTATCTTACAGGTGGCATTGGCAGAAATCATTAAATTTCCATCCATTGCCATTCAGATATCTTTAAATGAATATATTGAGATTGCCAAGGAATATAGCGGTGAAAAGAGTTATCTCTTTATCAATGGGGTCTTGGATGGCATTATTCGCGAGAAAAAACTACATTTAACTCTATAAAAATCAAGTATTATGTTACTTTATTCAATTCTATTACAAGCAGCTGATGCTACACAACAACAAGGAACCGGGTGGAGCTTCTGGGTTATGATGCTCCTCATCTTCTTGGTTTTTTATTTCTTTATGATTCGTCCTCAAACAAAGCAGCAGAAGGAACTTCAAGCTCGTCGTGATGCGATTAAGAAGGGGGATAAGGTTGTTACCGCAGGCGGTATTCATGGTGAGGTTAAAGAGGTTCAAGAGACTACCTTCCTCGTTGAAATTAGCAAGGGCCTGGTTATTAAAGTCGAGAAGAGCAGCGTAGATGTTCTGCCTGAGAGCATTCCTGCTAAGAAAGAGGACAAACCTGCTAAGAAGGACGAAGAAACCAAACGTGAGAAAGACGAGAAGTAACGATATTCTGACGTACTTGTTCTTTGTTGTGTTGGCAGCTTTTATTTGGTTTGCTTACGCAATGAATACATCGAGAACGGTGCACTATACTGTGCCGATTAGTTATGTCGGCATGGCTAATAATGTCGTGCTCTCGGGCTCGTTGCCGCATGAGGTAACGATTGAGGTGATGGATAAAGGAGCTTTGCTTAGAACCTATGTCCGTCATCCGCTTTCACTTCATGTGAATATAGCTGAGCAGACAACGCAACAAGAAGGTCGCATCGTTATTTCCACGGAGGATTTGCGCCGCGCTACAGGAGCACTCTTGCAGGGGACAACCTCCTTATTGGGTATTCAACCTGATATGATTGAAGGCCGCTATTATACTCTGCAGGAAAAGATTGTGCCTGTTCTTTTTAGCGGCACCTATCGCGCTGCACAGCAGTATCATATCACCGGAGAGCCGACTATAACGCCAAAAGAAGTGACGCTCTATGGATCTCGCCTTAGTTTAGATACTATTCATGCAGTATATACGGCCTCGCAAGAGGTTCTGGTTGATGCCGATTCGCTGCGTGTAAGTATTCCTTTAATCGTACTACCAGAGGTACGAATGAGTGAAACTGAGGGTGTTATCGCCTTTCGTGCAGAGGAGTTTACGGAAAAAAAGATGATGGTACCGGTAACTGTTTTAGGGACGCCTGACGATAAAAATGTGCATCTCTTTCCCGCTGAAGTGGAAGTGACACTCAGCGTTGCTATTAAACAATTTGCCGCCATTGGTGTTGCGGATGTTCAGGCTACCTGTCTTTATCCGCAAGTCAATGAGGCTCAGTTACCCGTATCGATTCAATATACTCATTCGGGTATTTTTAATGCACGGGTTTATCCCGCAATGATTGATTATTTAGTTGAGGAAAAGAAATAAAATTTACGGAGGTTTAGTCATGAAGAAAATTCAAATGGTTGACTTGCAGTCCCAATATCTCCATATCAAAGACGATATTGATCGTGGTATTCAAGATGTTATTGACTCTGCGGCATTTATCAAAGGTCCTAAAGTCGCTGAGTTTCAAGCACATTTAGAGGCTTGGACAGGTGCTAAGCATGTTATTACTACAGGTAATGGCACGGATGCTTTGCAGATTGCGCTTATGGGATTAGGTCTTCAGAAAGGCGATGAAGTCATCACTCCGACCTTTACGTTTATTGCTACTGCTGAGGTTGTAGCGCTTTTAGGCTTAACGCCTGTTGTAGTGGATGTTGAACCGGACACTATGAACATTTCTATAGAGGCGGTAAGGCGGGCCATTACACCTAAAACGAAAGCTATAGTGCCCGTACATTTGTTTGGCCAATGCGCAGATATGGAGCCAATTCTGCAAATAGCTAAGGAACATAACCTTTATGTCATAGAGGATGCTTGTCAGGCTATAGGTGCGGAGTATCGTTTCTCGGATGGCACAGTTAAGCAGGCCGGTACGATGGGAGATGTCGGCTGCACGAGCTTCTTTCCCAGTAAGAATCTTGGCTGTTACGGTGACGGAGGCGCAATATTTACTAATGATGATGAGTTAGATGCAAAAATGCGTGCTATTGCTAATCACGGTATGGTGGTGCGCTATCATCATGATATGGTAGGTGTTAATAGCCGTTTAGACAGTATTCAAGCTGCAATTTTGGATGCAAAACTGCCTCATCTACATGACTATACTCTTGCTCGTCAGCGGGCAGCAGCATATTATGATAACGCTTTTAGGGATAATCCCCATATCAAGACCCCTACTTGCATTGAGGCTTCGACCCATGTTTATCATCAATACACCCTTCGCCTCATTGGTATTGATAGGGATGCTATCCGTGAGGGTTTGGCAGAAAAAGGAATTCCTGCGATGATTTATTATCCGGTGCCACTTCATATGCAAAAAGCATATCAAGATCCCCGCTACAAACAGGGCGATTTTCCGGCGGCCGAACAACTTGCCTCGACGGTCCTTTCACTACCGATGCACACGGAACTTGATGAGGAGCAACTTAAATATATCACCTGCAATATCTTAGAATTATGCAAGGCTTAAGTTTACAACTCAAACAGAAGCAGCAATTGCATCTCTCTCCGGAGCAAATCAATGAAATTCGCTTGTTGGAGTTGCCTTCTATGGAGTTGCAGCAGCGAGTGAATGAGGAGTTACAAGCCAATCCGGCTCTTGAGGAAGGAATAGATCCTATTGAGCAGGAAAAAGAACAGGAAGAGAAAGAACTATACGGTGAGGAAGAGGATTATGTCAACCCCTTGCAGAACGATGATTTCAACTATGATGAATATGTCGAAGACGACGAAACACCGGACTATAAGCAGGGTAAGATGCAGAACTATTCCCCGGATGATGATAACCGCGACGAGTGGACATATTCCGGAGGTACAACCCTTATGGAATACCTTAAAAGTCAAGTCTATCTCACCAAGATGACTAAACCCGAGCGACATATCGCCAAATGGGTATTGGGTAATATAGATGCAGAAGGTTATCTTCGACGGACAACAGAGCAATTGGTCGATGACCTCTATTTCCAAGAAGGTCTACAGGTGCCGGAGGAGCAGATGTCTGAGATTGTGGAGCAGATAAAAACTTTTGACCCTGCCGGGATAGCGTCTGCTAATTTGCAGGAGTGTTTATCGACTCAACTTAAGCAAAAGAAAGAGACTCCGGCTATCAATAATGCTTTGCGTATTGTTACTTTTTGTTTTGAAGAGTTCAGTAAGCGCCATTACGATAGGGTACAGGAACTATTGGAACTGACTAATGATGAGATGCGCGAGGCAGTCACCGAGATAGTTCACCTAAACCAGAAACCCGCTAATGCTTTTACCGGAAATATATTAGAGAGTAAAGAGTCGGTTATCGTGCCGGATTTTTATGTTGAAGTTAATGAGGAAGAAATAACTATTACTCTCAATACCAACGATATACCAGACTTGCATGTCAGTCAGGAATATCAGCAGATGGCGAAGGAGTATAGCAAGGCTCCCGATAGCGATAAAGGTATGAAGGAAGCCCTACAGTTCGTCAATACGAAGATTGGCGAAGCGCAGTGGTTTATCGCCGCTATTCAGCAACGCAACGAGACACTTTACCGCATTATGGTAGCGATTGTCGATGAGCAACGAGAGTTTTTTCAAGAAGGAGACGAAGCCTACTTGAAACCTATGATCCTGCAAGATATAGCCGACAAAACAGGATATGATGTCTCAACAGTCAGCCGTGTTACCAATAATAAATTTGTCCAAACCGAATTTGGCATCTATCCCCTCAAGCACTTTTTCTCTGAAGGAATGCAAAACGGCGATGGGGAAGAGGTCAGCACGCGCGAAATAAAGAAAGCCATGCAGGAGATTATCGCTAAGGAAGATAAGTCAGCCCCCCTCAGTGATGAAGCCATTGCCGCCGAAATGACAAAAATAGGTTATCCTATTGCGCGTCGCACAATAGCGAAGTATCGTGAGTTATTCGGTATTCCGGTCGCTCGATTACGTAAACAAGCTTAATGCAGCAATTTCTCACCATATTGGCTAAAGTGTGGAGTATCGTCTGTTACCCCTTGTGGATGCCCACTATCGCTATGGCGCTCTATAGCCGTAACGCTATTGGAATCGGTACGACGTTCTTTATGACCGCTTTGGTGCCACTGATAGTTATTCTGCTCGGCATTCGTCGAGGTCACATAGCCGATATCTATATTGATAATCCTTCTGAGCGGACATTACCCTACCTCTATACGATGCTATGTTATGGCGTTTGGTGTTATTTTCTATGGAAAGTTATGCATGTAGCACCATTCTTTTTAGCTTCTGCGATAGGTGGTTTGGTGTGCTTAGGGTTGGTGACGGTTGTTAACCTTAAGTGGAAAATCAGTTCGCACCTCGCAGGTATTGGCGGATTGATAGGAGGTATTTTAGCTTTTTTTTACTATGCCGGTATTATGCCTTCTTTTTCGGTGCTAATTTGTTTATTTTTACCGGTTCTACTAATTATGTATGCACGTCTTTACCTGCGTGCTCATGACGAGTGGCAGGTTATTATTGGATTTATTGTGGGTTTATGTTCTACCTTCTTGCCATCACTATTAGTTTGCTGACCTGTACTCCGGGAGAGGAGGTTTATGCACACTACGGACATACTGCCATTCGGGTCCAAGACTCGGAGACGGGGCTTAATTGGGTATTTAACTATGGCCTATTTGATTTTGATACAGACCATTTCTACTCCAAGTTTGTCCGTGGCGAGACCTACTATGAGTTAGGTATCCAAGATGGTTATTCCTTCGCTTCCTACTATGAAATGGAAGGGCGTGATGTCTATGAACAAGTACTTAATCTGACGGATAGTCAGGCTGTTTCTATCTTTGAGGCTCTGATGCTTAATTACGAACCTGTTAACCGCACCTACCTCTATAATTTTGTCTTTGATAATTGTGCTACGCGCCCCTATAGGCTTATTCGGCAAGCATTAGGCGGTGCTATCCACTCGTCCTACAATGCGTTAGATGGGATGACCTATAGGCAAGTGCTCAATCGTTATACCGACCCACGAGGTTGGATAGGATTTGGTATCAATATGGTCTTTGGTCATAAAGCTGATGTCCCGTTGTCGGGAGATATGTGTGTCTTTTTGCCGGACCAATTGATGTACTACATAGCTCAAGCCTTTTTGCCGGACGGTACACCTCTTGTTAAGGAAGGACATATATCACCTTTTAGGCCTAATCATGTGCCGTGGTATGGAACATGGTATGTCGGTTATAGTGCGATGATAGTATTTTTGTTGCTCCTTACATTATGGGATAGGAAGCGGAAACACTTCCGTTGGTACTATGACCTGCCGCTTGCTGTCCTTTGGCTCAGTTTATTCGGAATATCGTTTTTTCTTGCCAATTACTCTATCCATCCTTTTGTAGGATTTAATGCACGAATACTCCTTTTTCCATTAACTCATTTATGCGTAAGATTGCTTTACTTAGTACGATAATAACATTAGCCGCTTCGCTCTCAGGCACGCCTAAATTGACGGTAGTGGTGCTTACGGACGGTTTGACAGGAGAGAATATTACTCAGTTGCAACCCTATTTGCAGCAAGGTGGACTACGCACTTTAGCAGAGGAGGGTTATCGCTCTTCGTTAACATTCCCTCATCTTGTGTTCGGCGGGGATGAAACAACGGCTTCTTTGCTTACGGGGCAAACCCCCTTTGATCATGGCTATGCGATGGATTCCGTCTTTGATACGCGCAAACGAAAAGCCGTTCCACTGTTGGAGGACCCTAATGTAACCGGTATTGGGACAACTGTCCATATATCTCCGGAAGCGTTAATGTCTCCCACCTTGGCAGACCGTTTGAGAATCAAGCATATGGATGCTAAGATTTATGCATTGGGTCTTCGTCCTTCAACCACGGTCTTGATGGCAGGGCATTGTGCTACGGCCTGTTGCTGGTTGGAGCCTGTCGAACAACAATGGGTTAGCACCGGCTATTACTCCTATGGCTTGCCGGCAGCTGCCGATGCTTTTAATCGTAGCGGGCGTATTGCCGAGTTAGCGGAGAGGACATGGACTCCGCGCATGGCAATCTCTACTTACCTGCATCCTACTGCGAAAGAACGTAAGAACAGTTTCAGTTATCTGCCTTCAACCAATCTGCTGCTGACGCCTGCTGCCAATACGCTCGTTATTGAATTAGCTTTGGCGCTCCAGCAAAAAGAAGCGCTTGGCAAGGACAATATCCCCGATATGTTGCTTTTGCAACTCAATACCCTTACTCCGGAGGCAAACTCGGATGATATAGAGACTGCAGAACAGGAGGATATGTACCTCTGCCTCAATCAAGATTTAGGGTATCTAATGGATCAATTGGATAAACGTATCGGGCGTGAGAGTTACCAACTCTTAGTTATAGGTCTTCCGCGCAAAGGAGTCGGCAGTGCCAAACGCGAAGCACTCCATCTTGCCCAGCAGCATTTCAATATCGATAAAGCCTCTGCCTTACTCAATACTTACCTCATGGCATTGTATGGACATGAACGGTGGGTGGATGGTGCGTATGGTACTACCATTTACCTTAACCATAAACTCATCGAGCAGAAGAAAATGGACTTGGCAGCACTGCAACGCCAAGCGGCAAACTTTATGTTGGAGTTCGAAGGGGTTAAGTTTGCCTATACGCAGACGGACCTGATGAACCAACCGGCTCTGCTCTCCTCGTATAATAAACGCACGATGGGAGATGTCGTGGTCACCCTCTATAACCAGTGGCAAGAGGGCAAGGCAGTATTGCTGTATCGTTCCGGCTCACGGCGTATCTATCCGGAGCATTTGGATATAAATGATTTAAAACAACTATTAGAACTATGATACTATACGAATTAAAAGTCGCTTACGAGCGTCAAACCGGCGAGGATAATCCCGCTAAAGTAAAAGAAACCTATATCGTTGAGGGTATTAATTGCACCGATGTAGAAGGCCGATTATTAGAAGAAATCAAACCTTTTATCTCCGGAGACTGCGAAGTTACGAGTTGTCGAAAAGTGCAATACTTTGATATCCTTGATAACACCACCGGGGATAAATGGTATAAAGGTAAGATTGAACTCATCACGGTGGAAGAGGATGGTAAGGAAACCCGCAAGAGTGCTACGTTACTTATTCAGGCGGCGGATCTTAACCAAGCGCTTAAACGGCTGCATGAGCAAGTGTCTCACCTTGATTGTGAGCTGGTATCTATTCTGCGTACACCGATTATGGATGTACTTCGTGCTGTAGGGGAATAATGGTTGATATACGCTCACAAATAGCAACTATTAGACAGACTCTACCGCCATCGGTTACACTTGTTGCGGTCTCTAAGTTTCAGCCTATTGAAGCCATCGAGGAAGCCTATAATGCCGGTGAAAGAGACTTTGGCGAAAGTCATGTGCAGGAACTGACCGCTAAGTATGAAGCATTGCCGAAAGATATTCGTTGGCACTTCATCGGGCATCTCCAGACCAATAAGGTCAAGTACATTACCCCTTTTATTCATCTTATTCACTCCGTGGATTCGCTGAAACTATTGGCAGTCATCAATAAGGAGGCTGCTAAGGTCAATCGTATCATTGATGTGCTCTTAGAGGTTCATGTCGCGAAGGAAAGTACCAAGTCGGGGTTCTTACCGGACGAATTGCCTACGGAGGAGCAATTACAGGTTTATCCGAATGTCTGCGTAGTAGGACTTATGACCATGGCGACCAATACCGATGACGAGGCAGAGATACGCCGTTGTTTCAAAACCCTGCATGACCTCGCTGTTAAGATGCCCGGACAGCAGCCGCTGAAGCTTTCTATGGGTATGTCGGACGATTATCCCATTGCGATAGAGGAAGGGGCAACCATGATACGGGTAGGTTCCCGTATCTTTGGAGAACGCGATTATAGTCGGACTTAAAAACTCCTTGTCACAGCAAATCGAACGAGTTCTCTAAGGGCATTCAGACTCTCACTCTCCTCAAAGATAGATAGGGCGTTAAGCGCCCTTTCTTTATGTTCTTCCATACGTGCGCGGGCATAATCCACTCCGCGAACATAGGGTAGGGTGCGTTTGCCGTCTTTAGAGTCTGCCTGAGTTGGCTTACCCATGCCTGAGGCACCGATAACATCCAGTATATCGTCTTGAATTTGGAAGCATATACCCAACTCATGTCCGAATTGTTTGAGGGCCTGACATTGCGTTTCGGAGGCTTGAGCAGAGCGGGCACCTGTCTCTGCGCAGGCACTGAATAGAACTGCCGTCTTGTGCTCTATCATGGCTATATATTGCTCCTCGGACCATTCATCCGGTTGTTGTAATTCCAATAATTCCCCTTCTACGAGAGCTGCTACGATATGGGAGAGAATTTCTGAAATCTTTCTATCTTCCACGGCGGTCATAATCGCCGTTACAGAGGCAAAAAGGTAGTCTCCTACGAGGACGGCTATCTTGTTGTTGAAACGCATATGTAATGCGGCTTGACCGTGCCTGGTGTCGGAGTTGTCCACCACATCGTCGTGTATAAGTGACGCGGCATGAAGCATCTCTAATGCCACAGCAGTTCTGATAGACGCTTCGGTCACATCACCGCACACACGCGCCGCCAATAGCGTTAGAATGGGGCGCAGGCGTTTACCTTTCTTGAGTTGAATATACTCGCAGGCAGACGATAATAACGGAACAGCCTCAGACGATAATGCCTTGCTGTACGCAGCCTCAAAGCGTTGCAAATCCTCCCGAATAGGAGCTATTATATCATTGAGCGGATTCATATAACATATCAATCAGTACCAAATTAGTCATAGCCTCCACCACAGGAACTGCCCGTATGGCAATGCAGACATCGTGGCGACCCTTATACCGCTGAGCAATGGTTGCCGCGGGCTTAAAAACGGCTCTAAACCGGATAGGCTCTCCGGTAGATATACCTCCCGAAATACTTTCTTTTCTTTCGATATACGCTGAACCGCGGTAGTGCAGGGACTCAAACCCCAAATCATAATCAAAGCCTTTGCAGCCGTTGATGGAGAGCATGGCTGCGGCTAAACGTGCAGACAGTTTGTCGAATATCGGTTCGCCTACGCCTACTCCTAAACCTGTGATAGTGCAACTGACGATACCGCCGATGGAGTCCCCCGCTTGCTGCACTTCTTTTAGGAGCGGCTCGAAACGGGTAGGGTCTTCTTCTTCACCTATTTGGGTCAATGTGGCATGCACCTCTATTCTGTGTTCAAGAAGCAACTTCCGTGCTATCTCACCGGCTACTACACGCGATACGGTTTCGCGGGCTGACGCGCGACCGCCTCCGCGGTAATCGCGGATACCGTATTTCTGCTGATACACCCAATCGGCATGCCCGGGGCGGTAGGAGTCTTGTAACCAAAGATAATCTTCCGGACGCGCATCGGTATTGCGGATAATAAACGCTATAGGAGTGCCTAATGTTACTCCGTCCAGCACGCCGCTGAGCCATTCCACTTCATCTGACTCCCGACGTGCACGGGGAGAGGTGCCTATAGAACTGTCTTCTACACTGCCTATGCGACCGGCACGACGAGCCAATGCCTCCCGAATCATCTCAAGGTCTATCCTAATTCCGGCAGGAACACCGTCTAAAACGCCTCCTATGGCGTGACCGTGGGACTCTCCAAAGGAAGTAAAACGAAATGTAGTACCGATAGTGTTCATTTTTCGGTGCAAAAATACATTTTTTTTTGCATATGTGCAAAATTTTTGTTACTTTTGCGCGTTAAATTTGCTAATTATGAAAAGAATTGTACTATTTGCCTTTCTGTTGGCTGCGACTTTGGGTTACGCCAAACAGCCGCGTACACTTTGGGTAGCAGGTGATAATACTGCTGCAGACCAAGTGGAGTTAGCTAATCCTTCCCGTGGGTGGGCGCAAGTTTTACCGACCTATCTGACGGATATGGTGGTGAAAAATCTTGCAGCGGATGCTCAAGGTGTGGCATCGTTCATAACTTCGGAGCGGTGGAACTATATTCTCACGAATGCCAAGAAGAAAGATGTGCTCCTTATCCAGTTTGGACTCAATGACCTTAACCCCGATAAAGGACAGGCTTTCTCAACGATTGAGGCTTTTGAACATCACCTACTCACTATGGTAACAAAAGCGCAGAAAGCGGGACTGACGGTCATTTTAGCCACCCCCGTTTCCCGTGTACGACGCAATGCCGAACAGCAATTCTATCAGTCCTTCGGACTCTATGCTGAAGCCACACGCCGTGTCGCACTCCGTACGAAAGTGCCTATGATTGACCTTGAGCAGAAAACAGCGTCGGAACTCGCTTCCTATACTGAGCAGCAGACCGGGGAGTTATACACCGATGGTATGAACTTGACGGAGAAAGGTGCCCTTTGGGTAGCGCAATTATGGGCTTTGGAAGCCGCATCAATCAAGGAATTGGAAGATAATATTAATCTCTACAATCATGCTGAAACGCTTTATACCACTCCTGTTACTGTTGATTAGTAATAGCCTTTGGGCGGAGCACTTTGAGTTACTGCCTTATGGCGATATGGACTCATGGGTGGTTCGTTATATCAAGGAAAGTAAAATTATCGGAGGTAAAACCAAAGTCCTTTATGCCATTGCTCCTACCGATACAATTCGTGGCAATATCCCCTTTGAGTATGGCTTGAATGGTAATCCGTGGTCTGTCAGCAATGCGTATGCCAAAGCTGCCGGCGTGGATAAAACTTCCGGTACTACTTCGCCTGAGCGTCGTGGTGATGGCTTTTGCGCCCGTATGGACTGCCGCTTGGAGACCATGGAAGTGATGGGTATGGATATTAAATTGCAAATCGCTGGCACTATCTTTACCGGTAAAACCTATGAACCCGTGCCGATGAAGGGTGCTTCTGACCCCTATAGCATCGTCGAGATGGGGGTTCCTTTTACACGGCGCCCTATCGCGCTGCAATTGGACTATAAGGCGCGCATTGAAGATTCCAATATCATCACGAAAGCTAAACCGCTTGCCGGTTGCAAGCAATTGGAAGGACGCGACTATGCACAGATTTATGTCTATCTCCAGAAACGTTGGGAGGAAAACGGACATATCTATGCCTATCGTGTCGGTACGGCATATGAGCAGATTTGGTACGATATACCCGAATGGGTCAATGCGCATCGTATTCCCATCAAGTATGGTGACATCACGACCCGTGCGGATTATAAGGACTACGAGAACATTGGTTATAACACCTTTAGAGCGAAAAATGCTGCCGGTAAAATGGTTGATGTCGAGGAGGTAGGTTTTTCCAATGATGAACCGACGCACCTTGTGCTCATGATTAGTTCGGGACGTTATCCTGCCTTTACCGGTCATGACGGCAATACACTCTGGGTGGACAACGTCGGCTTCGTTTATCCGTAATTCCTTTGTTGCTACCATCGAGTACTCTGTGACAATCTCAATTGGTTTGTAACGTGCTATAAAAGTTAAGGCTAAGGTTTGTTTATAAATCAGTTATTTGGCTTTGTTCCCTGCGCTATTCCGCAGGGATTTTTTGCTATTTTGGTTTTTATTCCCTTTGCTATTCCGCAGGGCTTTTTGCTCTCGACTTTTGACTTTTCACCATTAGCCCTTCGGGCGAGCGGCAATGCCGTGTCACCATTAATGTTAGAGAACGTGGTGTATTTTGAACTCTTGCCGCGAGGTGGAGAGGTCTATGCTGGCAGAACAGATGCAGGAGAAGTGGATTTCGTGGTTATGAAACATAACGGAGAACGCGAGTATTACCAAGTGGCATATACTGCTAATGACGAAAATACACTAAATCGCGAACTTTCGTCACTAAGAAAAATTAAGGACACGCACCCAAAGTATCTCTTGACTACGGACTTTGAAAGCGCCAATATAGACGGTATCCGCAAAATCAATGTTGTAGACTGGTTAATGGGGAGCTTATTTAACTAAACACCACACATTGAATGCTATATCCAATATCTGCCTCACGGGAAGATACTGGCAAATCAAAGGATAAGTTCGTATTTCTTTATGGGCTGACTTCTATATAATAAAAATCCCCTCTCTGGAAACTCGGAAAGGGAATTAAACATGTTGTATATCCCTTTTCTTCTACATCAAGCCACAACCTTCCGGGCAATGCCGTGTCACCATTAATAAGTAGCCCTTCGGGTGCACCATTAATTTTCTTTTTTGGTTCTTTTTTCTTTTATCAGCTTTCTTTTTCTCCTTTTCGCTCCTTATCAACTACTATAGCACTACTAGAGCATTACCAGAGCATTACTAGAGCACTACTAGAGCATTACTAGAGCACCCTTATAGATCCGTAATGGATCCTTTATGAATCTAATTTCTACCTTTTGCCACTGTCACACTTTTGAACAAAAAACATATTTTTTTTGCATAATTTCTATATGATAAAAAATCCCCTCTCCGGAAACTCGGAAAGGGAATTAACAACTATGCTGCATAATCTACTTTGGATTAAACGTTTTTATAGGATTAATGGTTGCGCAATATTGTCAAAATCATCAATATCACTTTTCACGAGTTTACCCTCGTGCATAGCACTCCTTATAAAAAAGGGGCTTTATAAAATCAGTCCGCGAGTGAAACGAGCACCTTATTATGGAGGAAAGAAAAAGAAAGGAATTGGAGATTAGGATATTCTCTTTCTTTCCTCATTCCTAACATCCATTCTGCGCCGTCAATAGTTAGATATTTATAGAGAACACGTGACATATGCTGGTCCTAATAAAATTCAACAACTTTTTACTTGCTTTCGGATTATTTTATAGTTCACTGTATGCTATTTCAAGTAGTCTTTTATACTGAACTGAAATTCTTGTAATTTCAATGCACTGTCAATAACAAAATCTATACAAAATCTACAATCCTCTACTTTTAAGGATATTTTATTCTCAAATGAATCAGCAGATTCTAATCTAAATATTTTCTTACCATCAATACTACAAGCCACAATTATATCAGGAGTTAGAAAGTTAAAAAGAGAATATTTCTTATAGTCAATTCCGAGAGCAGAAATCTTTAGTACATCACGCATGGCATTTGTTGTCTTAGTAACTTGTTCAAACCAACGCGCTTTATTTATCTCCTTTCTTGGGACAATTTTCTCAAACCCTGTTCCTATTTTTTCTCCCACATTAAAAATGCTATTATACCATTCCATTTTGTCTGATTCATAAGTAGATAATAACTCCTCGAATCCGAGGCGAGTATTACATAAGCATTCGTATGTATTATTCTCGTTCAAAAAAGTCTCTGCTTTCTGGACATACTCTTTAATATTTGAAAATTCTATCAAGTTGGCCAAAGAGATAGAATCAAAATCTTCTCCGAATTGTTTTAAAGTATTCTCTCTAAAGAATTGAGTGATGGTAATACGGCTCTCTTCTATGTCTGATGCAGATGGGAATAATCCTTTGTGCTTGATGTTTTTGCGCCTCTCTTTCAACTTATCCATAGATTCTTTGAGGGTTAAGTCCTCAAACAAATCCCAAAAACCCATAAAGGAAATTTTCTCAGACCGTTTGTTTTTGGGTCTTGGGTCTCCCTTTTCTTCTAAAATAAGCAATAAGAACATTTCCGCGCTGTCGTGAAATGCCAGAAGAGAGAAACCGGCTAACGCATTGACCTGCTTGGATTGTTCTATGCCAATTTTGTATAAATACTTAATCTTGGCAAGTCTGCTAATAATAATTGCCTTGTCCATATTCTCTATTGCTCAATCAATTTAATTTCATCTTCCGTAAGACCGTAGAGATCATAGACGCGGGAGTTGATTGCGGCATCTGTGGCAGCAATGGAAGATTTCAGTTCTTCACAGGTTGTTTTGTATTTGTCAAAAAAGTCTAACCATTCGTCTTGCTGACTAAGCGAAAGTTTGATTTTCTGCTTTTTCAGTTCAGCAACAAAGCCTGCGAAATCCAGTGTGTCGAATGATTCCAAGGCACTTGTAATTTTGGCTTCCGGCAGATTATTTTGCAATAATTGAAGGAATCGCGCACGCTTGGTTTGCAGGTCTTTATTGAGAGAGAGCATTTTGTCCGCAAGGGAAGATAATTGCTCTGCCAAATCGCCCTCAATAACAGGAATAGGAATATTACCAAAATATTTCCAGATTAATTGGTAACCACCTTGTATTTGAGAACAATATTTTGTTATTAGCCACCACCCCATACGGGAATTTAGTATCGCTAACAATGCTTTGTTATTAGTAGGAATAAACCAAACAGAATTGTTGCAATATAATCCACTCTCGTCCAATAGGAAGCATGGTTTTATTTGAAATACTTGATATATTATCTTTGGAACTTCAAATTGTGCATAATAATCACATGCACGCAATTCCCACCAATATTCTCCTTTATCCGTTCTTTTACGTCCTTTTTCCGCAAATGGTTCCAACCATTGAGCAATAGAAGGAAAATCGCGCACAATATAATTCCATGCAGTTGGCTCATCTAAATTGTTGCCGTACTTAGCAGATGTGAACCCTTTTTCAAATAATATCAAATAGCTTTTCGCTTGCGCGTTGGTATATGCACTTATATCACGCCCTTGCAAGAAAGGTTTTATAACCTGCACAGCTTTTGCATCAGCAGATATAATCTGTTGATATACTTCGTCCGAAATCAAGAATGCTTCCGATAAACCAGATAGCACACCACGATAAGCGCCCTCTACTTTCGATGAAAGGGACTTGTGTTTTTGAGATAATATTTCTAAAAATTCTTTCTCTTTTTTGGATGAAATAACCCAAGTTTCACCTGTGAACTCCGATAAAGCAAATATCTCTTCCGTCTCACTTATCATCTGATTAAAATCTGTGACAATATTTTGTTTTAGAACAGAGACTTTCATGGTAGAAGCTTCACTATCATTCTTTCCAATAAAGATACATGGATAAGTTGTCGCTCCTTCAAAAATCTGTAAATCACCAAAGTCAATCAAGCGTTTAAGATTGCGAGATAGCATAAACTCACGTAATTCCTTTCCGTATCCAGCCTGCATCCATTTATTAGGCATGATATAGGAGACAAAGGCATGTTCTTTTGCTATTTGGAAACCTTTTTCGACAAAAATGCAGTATAAATCTCCACGTTTGTTATACGTTTTGTATTGCCCAGTTTGAGCTAACGCAGTAGATGTCTCGTTAATACTCTCCAAATGTACATACGGAGGATTGCCGATGACAACATCAAAGCCACCTTTGGTGAAGACTTGCGGGAACTCGGTTTGCCAGTTGAAGGCTTTTTCTCCGGCTATTTCGGAATCGGAGATTAGCGAGTTGCCGCATTTGATGTTATTATTGAGTGAGGAAAGTTTGCGTTCCTTTTTGGCGGTGCGCAACCATAAAGCAAGACGCGCAATTTCCACGCTTTCTTCGTTGATGTCCACACCAAAGAGGTTGTTCTCCAAAATATAGTTCTCCACATCAGGATAAACAATACTATATCCGGCAACTTTAGCGACCATGTCATCCAATAGTTTGTGTTCCGCCATAAGGAACTGCAATGCAGCATTGAGAAATGCACCTGAACCGCAGGCAGGGTCACAGATGGTGATTTGCTTCAACCATTCGCGATACGTGTCCAGTTTGTCGAGAAGCCGCTTCTTGGTCACCATCTGGCGGTTCTTGTCCGCGAAATACTCTGCCTCGTCTATTCCCAATTCCGCTTTCTTTTCTGCACATAGTTTTCCTACCGTATTTTCTACTATATATTTGGTGATATACTGCGGTGTATAGAAAACACCATCGCGTTTTCTTTTGGAGATAGAAGGCTTTTCTCCAGTATTGATTTGCGCCGATACCTCCTCAATCTCGCTAAGTGAGTTCTCAAAAATATGTCCGAGAATATTCACATCCACTTCGCTTGCGTAGTCATATTCGGACAATTTTCTTGTGTGCAGAGCCAATAACTCATCGCTAATAATCAGTTTATCCAGTTCCTCGTCCGGTTTGAACAAACCTCCGTTATAGGCATATATATTCTTTTTGTCGTTGCCAGCATCAAGGTATCCGAAATATTGCTTGATACGTGTATAGAGAGGTATCTCTACATCCAATGCTTTTAATTGCTCCCACTCGCCTATAATCTGCAAAATCATATTAGGTGGCAGCAATTCGCAGTCCTCGGCAAAGAAAATAAACAATAGTCTATCAAGTAATTTTTGCGTCTTCTTAAACAGAAGCAGTTTTTGCTCTTTAGGCGTTTCATCGGTTGTATTGTTCTTGAGTATATCGGCGAACACTTCACGTTTGAATGCGGAATAGTCCCGATAGAGTTGTTGAGTAATCCGATCTTCGTTACTTATGCTATCTGTTTTGGCTTTTATCGGTAAGTCTTTGCTAAGTGTGCCCCATGACAAACAGAAATACAATCTTCTAAATTCTTCCTCCGACAACGAGAACAAATCCCATTCATCAAACTCTACTGCATTGTCTATATAGAAACGGAGTTTCTCAAAATTGGAGATGATAACATACCGTGTATCTTTATGATTATTCTTATACCCGAAAGCCTGTGTTTCTACTTGCTTCAAGTTCGGCGTTTTATGGTCTTTCAGCTCAATTACACCTATTACCTTGCCATCGCGCAAAATGGCTCCATCTACTTTCTTGGAGTCTGTTTCATTCTTTTTCTCTGTAATGAGGTTGAAGTCCGGATCTGGGTTTATGGTATAGCCGAGCGTTTTAACAAATAAATCGCGCAAGAAGCCTTCTTGGAATTGTTCTTCTTTGGAAGCATGGATATTATCTTGCCTGATTTGGTTCAAGAACAATGCCTTGTACGTTTCCCAAGCCACTTTTACCTCTTTATCATTGAGTAAGGCAAGGTGTTTCTTTAAGATGGTATTTTGAAAAAACATATCTGTGGTATATTATAAATTCTCGTAATACTTGCGGATTTTTTGCGCCATGAGGGAACGGCGTTTCTCAAGGAACTCATCATAGCGAGTATAGTCCATTTCGAATATATCTTCCGGAATACAGTTGATAGCTAAGTTAGCTCGCAAGTCCTTTTCATTCAAAATAGAGCCACTTTCTGCGGTCTCTTGTCCGCATTGCGTCAATGCCACCGAGAAATAATCTTTCGGTGCTTTCTTGCCGATGGAGATATCTCCTTCCATTATATTCGATAAATTTGTCTTGTTTTCGTTTCTGCACGCATTTGGAGTGCAAAGATGTTGCACTGGTAGCATCATTATAACCACATCGCCATATAAAGCGGCAGATAGGTGATGTCATCTACTTGTTTATATTGTTTTTTATTCAGGACAATACTTCTTTCCACAAACTCCGATTGCTCATCCAGCACATTGTCCAATGCCGCATGTTGCTCGTAGTTATTGCCTGACTTAACTTCCACGATGGTTACTTTCTTATCCTCGCGAATTAGGAAATCCAACTCATTGCGGCTTTTGCGGTCGTAGTAGTGCAGCGAATGTCCATGCTTGTTCAACTCGACTGCCACAAAGTTTTCCGTGAGCGCACCCTCATTGATATCAATTTCTCCGTTAAGTACTTGCCATTGAATCTTGTCGCCCCACATAGCACACAGTAAACCGGTATCCAATAGATATACCTTGAAAAGATTACGATTTTCATACTGTTCAAGCGGCAGGTTAAGCGCGTGGGTATTATAGCAGAATAACGCCACGCCGGCATCTTCCAACCATTGTGCAGAGTCGCCGTACTTCTGCATATTGCCCGTCTTTTCCAAATCGCTTAATATAAATCGTTTGTGCGATTTGCTCAGCTCTGCAGGAATAGCATCAAAGAATCGTTTGGCACGCGCTTTGTCCTTGCCGGCATACTTGGCAATATCCAGCCGGTAACTATCTATTATCAAGCGTTGTTGCCGCAAGGTCTGCGAAAAATCGGGGTTGGACAAATAGGTTGCTACCACTTTCGGCATCCCGCCAACGATGAGAAATGCGCGATAGTGCTTCATCAATTGTTCATGCATGAAGTCATCCAACGGTTTGTGTCCTTCGTATGCTGCACGTATTTGCGCTATTGCATCTTCACTCACGTTGTTTGCCCATAGCCATTCTTCAAAATCCAGTGGAAACATCTGAATCTGACTCTCATAGCCGACAGGGAAACTGCTTACTTCACCATAATTGATCCCCAAAAGCGATCCCGATTCGATATAGTCAAAGCGTCCGTCTTCTGCCAGAAACTTAATAGCTGTTCGTGCATTGGGACAGCTCTGTATCTCATCGAAAAACACCAGTGTCATACCGGGAACAAAAGGCCCATATCCCATGGCACTTAGGCGCGAGATAATCGTTTGTGTATCTCTTGCTCCGGAAAAGGCCTCTTGTGCTTGCGGGTCTTTCTCGAAGTTGATTTCTACAAAGTGCGTATAATTATCTTTCGCGAACGCTCGCACAATGGTCGTTTTACCGACCTGCCTGGCTCCTTTAATAAGCAGTGCCTCGTGGAAGTGGTTGTCCTTCCATTCTTCCAACTGGCTTATAATCTTACGTTTGAGCATATATTTAGTGTATTATTGCAGTTGTATTTTATTATCCATAGTGCGTTATTGCACTAAATTTGCTGCAAAGATAGTATAAAATTTCGATATATGCAAATAATTATGCAATTATTTATACTTTGTAATAGGTCTTCTTAGCCTAAATAGGCACGATTACCTATAAAATTTATTGAGCGTCTTGACATGGTCGCGCATCATGTCGCGCACGGAAGCCGGCTTCGCTCTCCATGAAATTGAGGTCGTTGAAGATCTGACGACGACTGACGCGAGATATTCTTTGTGTATTTCGTTTAGATATGCAAGAAATATAAGTACATATGAAGTGTAGTTATTCCAGCAGAAACGAAAGCGGAATCGGCAAGCGCGCTTGCCAGTCATTCTCGCAGTGTGCTGCGCCCGGAAAATACTGATAAGCAAAATGTGCACTATCCCAGCCGGCAGCACGCAAGGACGCATTGATGGCGGCCTGCGCTTCGCCATAATAGGCATCCAAGGTTTTATCCCCATTATCCATGTAGAGCTTAGCGCTGTTAACCGCTAAGTGTTCAGTCAGATAGCGGCGGTAAGCTGCCATCACGGCGGAATCTGGTTTATCGGGGCGAGGAAAGGCTAATGTACAATGCGTTGATAGACAGGCTGCGCCGGCAAAAACTTCGGGGTACTTGCATAGCGCGTAAGATGAAATCAATCCGCCACAACTGCTACCCATCAACCACGTATGTTCCCGTTCTGGATAAGTGGCATAGGTGCTATCGATAAACGGCTTCAGCTCTTCCACGATAAATCGCAGATAGTCATTCCCTTGTTCCGTAAGAAACGGATACACCTCACTTCCCTCCGGCAGGTATTCTACAATATCGTCCGGGCAAAACTCACCGATACGATTAAGCGTATTGTCAATCGCAATCACTATCGTCGGGCGAATCTTTCCGCTCGCCTGCAAGCTATCCATCGCTTCGTCAATGCCCCATTCCTGTCTGTTCCAGGATGTGCGAGCGTCAAAGAGCATCTGCCCGTCGTGCATATAGAGCACATCATATTGCTTATCCGAAGTATATCCTTCAGGCAACCACACACGGACGGTACGCGAAGGAATATATTTCGACGGAAAATCCTTATAGACTTCCAACCTACCTTTATTTACTTGCGGCTCTTCCGCTTTTCGGCAACTGCCTGCCAAAACAAGCAGTGCAGCCAGACTTGACAACAACATTGTTCTTTTCATACTTAATTCTTCATTTTATGCTACAAAAGTAGTAATAATTGTCGATATATGCAAATAATAGTGCAGTTTGTTAAAAAAATACACTTTTTTTTGCGCAATTCAATTTTTTTTTGTACTTTTGTGCACGAGTAAATTTATGTACCATGGCAGAGAACCCGATTTATTATTGCCGCAAATGTGGTGTTAAACTTCCGTTATCAGGTATTGCAGTGCAGAAGCACTACGAGAAAGTGCATTTTTCCGATTGGACTCGTGATAAGGAGTTGATGGGGCGGATGCCTAAAGCTTTCCTTGTAACGGAGGCGAAGCAAGTTCAGACGACGAAGAATGTTGTTAAAGCTGTAGCTGCGGAAGCGGCTGAGTTGCGCGCGAAAGAAGTGCCCGATACTGAAGAGGCAAAAAAACAGCGTGAGGCGAACAAGGCAGCCGTGATGGAGAAATTGGCGAAGTGCGTAGAGAAATTGCCCTACAAGGAGTCGGAGCCGTTCCACTGTCCTTGTTGTGGCAGAGATGTCTATTTCGGCATGAAGATAACTTGCACACGAGAACGGCTTAATCTATGCCGTGAATGTTATAACGAAACACGGTTATCTATTCCTCATAAGACCAGACCGATTTGATGACTCTATATCTATCCTTAGGAAGCAATTTAGGCGATAGGGAAGCAACTATCAATAAGGCGGTAGAACTATTGTCAGAACGCATAGGAGGGCTGCTAAAGCGGTCCTCTTTCTACTATAGTCCGTCCTGGGGATATGTCTCTGAACATGAGTTCTGCAATATCTGTGCCTCGTTTGAGACTGCGTTAGACCCTTACGAGGTGTTAACTATCACGCAAGAGATAGAGCGTGAGTTGGGGCGTCGGCGCATCGCTTACGCAGAGGTTGCTCCTCCGACGGCTGCAATACTGACCGGTGACGATAGCCGCGGAAACTTGCAAGAGGGGAAACATTATGAAGACCGACCAATTGATATAGATATCATCAAAATGGGAGACATCCAAATGACATCTCCCACCTTAACTATTCCTCATCCGCTGTATCGGCAGCGGGAGTTTGTGACTATTCCGTTATCTGAACTTGAATAGCAGTTAGGCATTGCTGCGAAAGTGTGATAGCTTCGTTGTAAACAACGGAGTTCTTTTTTATGTCCGCTTTGAGGATACCGAACTGCGAATCCAATTTATTGAAGCAAAATACCAGTAGCAGTACAATCAATCCCCATTTGCAAGCCCCGAAGAGGCCGCCTAAAAGGCGATTGACGATGCCCAAACGAATTGCTTTCAGTAGTTTAGAGAGCAATCGCCCTACGATTGAGAGTGCTATTGCGATTGCTAAGAAGAGTAGGGCATAGCCGATAACATCGCAGATGGAGGGCGCCCAACTAACTTGCTGTTGCATCCATTGAGAGAAGGGTGCTGCCCATATTCGGGCACCGATAACACCGCCTACAACTGATAGAATGGTGAAAACCTCCGTGACAACGCCACGGGTTAAGCCTAACACCAATCCAATCAGTAGCGGCAGTAATACTATAGCATCAAGCCATGTCATTATTGTTATTCGTCTTGATCCTCTTCAGCTGACCATTCAACGGGAATCCATTTATTATCAATTGTCTCCACACCATTCTTATAGAGGCAGATATCGTCAATAAGGCAGTTATTGGAGGGCACCATGACGTTTCGTGGAGTAATGGCCCAGTCGGATGGTGAGCAGGCATAACTGCCGTTATCGCAATACATGCTCAAAATACCGGTAACAGTACCTACATAATCGCTTTCGGGCAGGTAGTAGTAAGCATATTTGGCATACTCGGAGGTGGATACGGTGATGATACGGCGTGTATCAATACCGTCATCGCCTACAGAAGGTCCGGGGTCTGCTGCCGTTGCAAAATAGCGACCTTGCGGGAAACCGACACCTTCGGTAGTCGGACCGAAGCAGCATGCATATTTATCGCGTTGCGGATTACCGGCAGTAGTGGTGTCAGCAGCAGCTACGCTATACCTGTTGCATATAACGGGTAAGCCATAGTTATCGTACTCTTGGGTGCAATGCATATTGACCATGCGTACGAGGCGTCCGTCTAAAGCGCGACCTAAGAGCAGTGCATCTTCTTGATGAACAGCCGTATAATCATATCCGTCCACTTTTCCGGACTTCAAGGTCTTAGCGGCCCAGTCATGATGGATAATTTGCTCAAATTGGGCATCGTTGATGGTGTCATATTTGATTTGTGAAGGATCGGGGCGTCCGATAAGGTGGCATACTTCCTTGAATCTCGGAGCAGAGATACGTCCGGGTGCCCAACCGACTTTCTGGTCTGCGTGTTGCGCATAAACATTATCGTTGTAACTTGGCACACAAAGTTGGGGTTGGTTCGCATAACGACCTATGGCCAAACCATTGACGCGAATAAGTACCATTTGTCCTAATTGGTAGAGACCTGAAGCAGAACCGACATCCACTGAGAGACGTAAGGTCTGTTGCTCGCCATTAACAATCTCTTGAATAATAAGCGATTTATAGAAGTTTCCACCATAGTCATCGGTAATAACGCGTCCTTGAATCCAATGTCCGGGACCATCTACCGGCAGTTTGTCGATAGAGAAGAGATACATGAGTTTGCCATTGGCAGTAATCTCGGTACGGGTACGATATTTGCCTCGGTATTCAGCATCACCATACTCGGTCATAAAACGCGCCACAAAGTCATTGAGGTGCCAAAGCGTATCACCCTCTTGGATATAATCCGCTGTCGTTTTGTTAAACAAATCCTCCTCCGCTACGGGATTGGGGGTGCAGGATACCAGCACGAGAGTTACCATTGCAGCGAAGGCTGCATATAATTTAGTTGTCTTCATAATTTAGCCTCCTTAGAACTTATAGGTGATTGTCAAGTAGAAGTTAGCACCCCAAGCATAGTAATACTTAGAGGGGAACTTCCATGGATTAGCAGTGATGACAGACTGTTGTGTACCTTTTTTGGTATTAAAGATTGTTCCTTGCAGCGTCGCGCGCGGGAGACGTGCCTGTTGGTATCCGCCGGTCTTGAACTGCGTGTTATTGGTCACATTGGTGACAGAGAGGTTGATACTCAATGATTGTCTGTTCTTGAGGTAAATGAGTTTACCTACACTGAGGTCGATAATGAATCTGTTCCATACATTGCCGGCTACCAAACTTTCTTGGTCACTCATCAGATTGAACGGATATTTTAGCACGGGAACGCCATTGGCATCCATGACCGCGTTGGTGGGATAACCTCCGTTATCCGATTGAATAGCGGGAGCTCCATCGGTCGTTTGAATAGCGTTGGTGTAGGTATTTTCGCCGTACCAGCCATTGACGGTTGAACCATCAGCACGGGTACCGGTGAAGAGACCTTTCATGCGACGTGAGGGCGCAAAATCGAGAAAATTCCAGTCGTAATAGCTGACAGTAATATCAGCGAACCACATCTTGGGATGGAAGAAACTGAGTTTCAATGAAGTATTGACTTGCGGACCATTGCTGACTCGGAGACCTCTCATCAGCACGGAGTCGCGAACCTCATAGATGTTCTCACCGGTGAGTTTGTTTTCGCCGAGAGCCATACCATTTTCAGCAGAGGTAATAGAGTAGGCGTTGGATACATAACGATAGTCACCTACGGCTACAACCGGCGTCAAGGTGAAGTAATTGCCCAACTTAATGGCTGCTGCTGCTTCAATACCCATATGGCGTTTGTTGATGCCTGTAATGGCTTGATTTACAAAGGTGCGAGCCTCATCATCGTAGTAGCCGTTCAGCTCCGTACCGTTCCAGAACTGCGTGTAGTAAGCTGTGATACGACCTCTAACAATGGGATAATTGAACTCATAGGTCAGGTCGCCACCAACAACCTTTTGGCTGGCAGCATAGAAGTCTGCCAGGTTGCGGGCGTTATCGTGTACATAGATATTATCAGCAACGCGGTCGTGTACGCGCTGGCTTATATAAGCATCGCGCGCAAGCGGTGCCTTAGTCATTGCCATGGCGTTAAGCTTGATATGGTTACGACCATTGATTTTATAGGTTGCACCGATTTTAGCAGCGGGATCTACGAAGTAGTGCGCATTACCGACTAAGGTGTAATTAGATGGATTTGTAGGTAGAATAACACCTTGTGCATTGGCATGTTTGTAGCCGACATACTTTCCGGCTTCATCGGGGTTCACAAATTCTGCCAAGTACCATGCACGACCATTGAGCATATTTGTTGTGCGCTGCATGGAACTGAAGGTCGCTTGTACTGCATAATAGAGATCCCACTCTGTCCATGTCCATTCGTTCTGGAACCATAATTTAGCTGTTCCCATGTGCATGCGGTAGTCATAACCGAACTTGTCGTTGGTGCGAATAACTTTGTTGCCGTTCATAATATCGTTTTCACGCACCAGAGCAATCTCCGTTTGGGACAATCCCACATTGGTACCTAAGTCCTTGATATCACGGTCTGCAAAGGGATCAACATCAATCCACTGATTACCACCGAGCAGGTCTTCTGCGCTCTTGTAGTGAATGCCGTTGCTGTACTTACCTTCCAGACCCAATGTCATCTTGAGGTTCTTGAATTGGGTATTTTGGTAGAGGATATTGGCTGCGGCTTCTTGAAGATCATTGTGCCTACGCTCAATCATATATTTAGCTGAACCGGTAGGGTCGGTGATATTATTGGCATAGTTGGCAGCATAGAGGTTATCCCAATTGATTTGAGTTGAGTTGGGGTCGCGAGTCTGCCAGCGATGAACGAGGTCATTATAGGAGGCTTGGTCAACAGAAGGACCGATGACGTAACCGTCAGCACCGGTAAATCCTTCGCCAAGGTAAACGTTATTCAAACTGGCACCAATGAAGTTACCGTATGGGAAGTGGTTATAGAAAGAGGTACTACCTTCGGATGTAGGATGGTGCATGTCGTACAACTGATGGTTAAAGGTATTGCCATTGCCATCTTTCTCCTTGTACATGGACTTATCCTGCGTGTAAGGGTTAGATAGTTGTCCGTCCCATAAGAAACTCGGCAGATTACGGTAGTAGTCCGGACGAGGATCTGGAGCATTAAAGAACGTCAAGGCGCTGTTGCTATAGAAATTATAGTGGTAACCGAGCGCAAATTTGATGATATTGTCTTCATCAATCTTGAGGTCATAATTGAGGATTGCCGTCGGGTCAAAGGTCTTGACATTGCGGCTGTTGCGTACTTGTCCGTTTTGGTAGCCCCAATAAGGGTTATAATTGATGGTACCGGTCAGGTCATATACCTCTTGGGTTACTGCGCCGCTTTGTCCCCGAAGGGTGGGAGCTCCAAAAGTCGTGAAAGCGAAACGATTACCATTGTCCCACTTCTTCTCGGCTGCGAGGAAATAACCTAAACTATAGTACTGAATACCTTCGCCGATTATGCCTTTATTGTCAATATAAGGGCTGAACCGGAAGGCTACTTGCCCAACAAACGACCAACCGTTCTTGATAGGACCTGAGGCATAAGTCGCACGTACGGCAGCCTTGTAGTTGCGGTTCGTTCCGGCGGCACTTACTTTCCATCCTTGCGCATAATTGGAAGCGTACATCAGGTAGTTCGTCGCCGTACTGATATCTCCGAAACCGAAGTTATTGGCTTCATAGGGGTTGACTACTTCGCGGTAGCGACTGGCATCGTTCAGACCACCCATAGCTCCGAAATTGAAGTTTCCTCTTTCGGCGGTATTGAAGTTAAGTCCATTGATGTAGTACGTCTCAAAAGGCTGCTCATAGCCTCTTTTGCGGTAACGGGCTGTGGACCATGCGAAACTGGTAGTGTTGTTGAACACATCCGTGGAAGCACTGCTGGTGCTTGCTTGCGCTTGGGATTTACCTTCGTCATCGTTCAAATCGGCTTCTGACAGATTAAGGATAACCTCATCTTGAGCTTCTTTGGCAATGTCGCGCTGCATGCGCACTGCATCCATTTGATGCGTCTCGTTGCTTTGCAACTGAACCAATTCGATACCCGGCACAAACCCGTCTGCATCTATCAGCACTTCCTCATCACCTGCCTCGAGATAGAGGAATGTAAATGCACCGGATTCATTCGTTGTGGTCGAAAAACCCTGATTGGCCAAACTCACCGTAGCGCCAACTAACGGATTGCCGGCATCGTCAAGGATTGTTCCTGTCAGCGTTGTTTGCGCTTCAAGGGATAGGGAACCAATCAGCACTAACAACGGTAGTAACACTCTTTTCATGATGTTAGTTTTTTTAGTTAATAATTATTTATTTTGTATCTATTAAAATTCAGCACTTTTCGGTGTCCTCGGGAAGGGGATGACATCACGGATATTTTGCATACCGGTGACAAAGAGCATAAGCCTCTCAAATCCTAATCCAAAGCCGGCATGAGGCGCCGCACCGAAACGACGGGTGTCAAGATACCATTTATACTTGGCGGGATCCATCTTGCGACGATCCATCTCTATCAATAACTTATCATAGCTCTCTTCGCGGACAGAGCCACCGATGATTTCACCTATCTGCGGGAAGAGCACATCCGTTCCTTGAACCGTTCTGCGACCTGCCTCGTCCGGCTGATTCTGCTTCATATAGAACGCTTTGATATCCAGCGGATAATCGGTCATGATAACAGGTTTCTTGAAATGTTGCTCTACCAAGTAGCGTTCATGCTCGCTGCTGAGGTCATCACCCCAATTGCAGGGGAACTCAAACTTATGACCGTTCTTGATGGCATTCTGCAGAATATCAATACCTTCTGTGTAGGGTAGGCGGACAAATTCCGTATGAGCTACACTTTGGAGACGCTCAATGAGCCCCTTATCCACAAATTGGTTAAGGAACTGTAAGTCGTCTTGGCAATGCTCTAATGCCCAACGAACACAGTACTTGATGAAGTCTTCCTCTAAGTCCATCAACTCCTCTTTATCCATAAAGGCAATCTCCGGTTCAATCATCCAGAACTCCGCCAAATGTCTGGGAGTATTGCTGTTCTCTGCACGGAAAGTGGGACCGAAAGTATAAATCTTGCCTAATGCCATCGCACCGAGTTCGCCCTCTAACTGTCCGCTAACAGTCAGATTGGCAGGTTTGCCGAAGAAATCTCTATCATACGGCACTTCAGACGGTTGACCTTTAGCGAGACGGTCTAAATCCAATGTCGTTACCTGGAACATTTGACCGGCACCTTCTGCATCGCTGGCTGTGATTAGCGGAGTATGGAAATAGAAATATCCATGCTCATGAAAATAGGTATGAATAGCCATTGCCATATTGTGCCTGATACGCAACACTGCACCAAATGTGTTCGTGCGCGGGCGCAAGTGCGCAATTGTTCTAAGGTATTCCATACTCAGACCTTTCTTTTGCAACGGATATTGATCAGGATCGGCTGAACCATAAACCTGAAAGTCAGTCATCTGAATCTCCACATCTTGGCCGGCTCCTTGACTCTTCACCAAAATACCTTCTACATTAATACAAGAACCGGTTGTGACGGGTTTAAGCGCCTCTTCGGTGAACTTGCTGAGATCCACTACTATCTGGATATTTTTGATGGTCGAGCCGTCGTTAAGGGCTATAAAATTGACCTGTTTGTTGCCGCGTCTGGACCTAACCCAGCCTGAGACGCGAATAGGAGTGTCATACTCTTTCGATGCCAAAGCATCAATAATTACTGTTCTTTTCATTATCTTGTTCTATTATTTACTAAAAGTACTAAAAGGCGGGTTCACTGTTATCTTCGAAACTGTTCATGTTGTTCATCCCCGAATGGACAACTGGATGAGACTCCATAGCGTCTGGTGGCACTTCCTCCTCATATTGGTTTGATTGCAGCTCATTAACATCCCATTCCTCATTCTCATTTTGGAATTTGGCAAACTTACTCCGGAAACGTAGCCAGATTGAGCCGTTAGCACCGCTACGGTGCTTTGCAATAATAATCTGACCAAGCCCCCTTAAATCTTTACCGGTCTGCTGGTCAGCATAGAGATGGTAATATTCCGGCCGATGGATAAAACATACCATATCGGCATCTTGCTCAATGGCGCCTGACTCACGCAGGTCACTAAGTTGGGGCGTCTTACCTTCTACACCTGTTCGGCTCTCTACATTACGGTTTAACTGACTCAACGCAATGATAGGAATATCCAACTCCTTCGCCAATGCTTTGAGGTTACGGCTGATGATGGAAATCTCTTCCTGACGGCTCCCGAAATATGCTCCGGAGGCGTTCATCAATTGAAGATAGTCGATGATTATCAGCTCTATATTGTGCTCTCGTTTGAGCTTACGGGCTTTACTGCGCAATTCAAAAATAGATAGGCTTGGAGTGTCATCTACATAGATGGGCGCGTCTTGCAAATCGACAATCTTGTGCTCTATACGAGACCATTCTTCCTTGGTCAAACGGCCGTTCTTAATCTTATCACCCTCTATCTCACAGACATTCATCATGAGCCTCTCAACGAGTTGTACATTACTCATCTCCAAACTGAACATCGCTACGGCTTTCTTGTAGTTCACGGCGATATTCTTTGCCATGGATAGAACGAAGGCGGTTTTACCCATCGCAGGGCGAGCGGCTATGATAACCAAGTCGCTCTTTTGCCACCCGCTCGTTATCTTGTCAAGAGCGGTAAAACCGGAGGGTATACCACTGATTGAACTGTCATTTTGACTCGCTTTGGTGATACGTTCCAATGCCTGCTCAATAACCGGATTGATTTGCGTTACATCGCGTTTTTGACTCCGTTGGCTGATGTCAAAAATGGCGCCCTCTACCTCCTGCATCAATTCTTCAACATCCTGGCTCTCGTCATAGGCTTTCTCTTCCGCTCGAGCGGCCATTGCAATAATATCGCGTGCCGTCGCTTTTTGCGCCACAATCTGGGCATGATAACGCAAGTGC
The DNA here is from genome assembly GCA_002368645.1 of Bacteroidales bacterium UBA3810. Taxonomy (GTDB): domain Bacteria; phylum Bacteroidota; class Bacteroidia; order Bacteroidales; family Paludibacteraceae; genus Colicola. The sequence continues at coordinate 61,461 of DFEE01000020.1, read as the reverse complement.
GCCGTAGAAGCTACCCGACGAGTCAACTCACTGATATGAACAGGTCCTCCTACTTGAGCCAATGTCCCTAAGGACTTGAGCTTCTCTACGACCGTCAAAGCATCAATCGGTAGATCTGCTACCGCTAAAGACTGGATAGCCTCAAAGATGAGTCGGTTCTTATCATTATAGAACGACTCTGCCCGAATGAGGTCGGAGACCGATATATAGGCATCTTTCTCAATCATCAGAGCACCGAGGATAGACTCCTCCAACTCCAATGCTTGAGGTGGCAATTTACCTGCCTCATTGGCGCCTACTTTGATTACCGGCTGAGACGCTTTACTGTTTTTTCTGCTTGTCGGCATAGTGCTCTAATAGTTCTTTGGCAGCAATAAAACTGGATATCTTGTTTTCCAAAACGGCTTTCTCATAACTCTCCACTTGGGCTTGCATTTCGGCATTTTGGTAAAAACCATTTAGCAATGCTGCATTAATCGTCTCGTACATCCAATACTTGGCTTGTTCCGTACGATTTTCGTCGAAATACCCGTTCTTGCGGGTAAAATCAATGTATTTTTCAATATCTCTCCACACATCCATCACACCGCTGTGATCTACCGCGGAGCAGCAATTGACATTGGGGAACCAACCGCTTTTAGCCGGTGGAAAAAGCATCAGCGCGTTCTTAAAACTCACGCGCGCAGCACGGGCACGCTCAATATTGTTCCCATCACATTTATTGACAGCAATCCCGTCGCACATCTCCATAATACCTCGTTTGATACCTTGTAACTCATCGCCGGTACCGGTGACTTGTAACAACAGGAAAAAATCCACCATACTATGTGCCGCTGTTTCGCTTTGCCCCACACCGACTGTTTCTACCAAAATGGTATCAAAACCGGCTGCTTCGCATAAAACAATCGTTTCACGAGTCTTACGGGCAACTCCGCCTAATGAACCTGCTGACGGAGAAGGGCGTATGAACGCATTTGCTTGCGTGGATAATTCGTTCATCCTTGTTTTATCCCCTAAGATAGAGCCTTTGCTCCGCTCGGAGGACGGGTCGATGGCTAATACGGCAAGGTGCTTGCCTGCATGGCACAACTCCGTCCCCAATGCCTCAATGAATGTGCTCTTCCCGGCTCCCGGAACACCCGTAATACCGACTCGAATGCTATTGCCTGAGAATGGCAGACAGAGTTCTATTACCTTTTGAGCAATGGCTTGGTCCGATGCAAGATTGGACTCTACTAACGTGACCGCTTGACCCAATATAGATATATCACCATTACGGATACCTGCTACATATTCCTCGGCTGATAACGTTTTCTTTTGCCTACGGAACGTCATGTAGGGATTGACCATCAATTGGTGATCAACCCCTGCATTGACTTGCAAGCCCTTGTATTGGATGTCATTCTCAGGATGTTCCATGTCTTATTCTGCGATGCTGAATTTGCAGTTTATGAGAGATTTTGGCTGCTTGGGATCATTGGTGATGACTTGCAGCTGGTAGGTATAGTTACCCGGTTTGATATCCTTCGTGTTGAGAGTTAACTTAATCTCGCCATACTTCCCGGCTTTGATATTCTTAGGACCGGTAACAATGAGGTTCTTATGACCTGTATAAATGCGGTGTACCAACATGTTGGATGCACCGTTGTTGTATAGACGTACACTTTGTTTCTTCAGCTCATTGGCCTTAACGGTTCCGAAATCAACGGTATTATTAACTTGTGCAATAGGTGCTAATTGAATTTGTTCGGGAGTCAACTTGCTAAAATCTTCGATAACCTCAGCGGCGATAGTTACCTTATACTCGTCCGTGATAATCTCTTTGCCGTTCACCACTACGTAGGCTTGCGTGTTGAGAGGACCGTAGAGTTTTGCCTTCTCTGTATTGATATAGATGAGGAGTTTACCGGTCTCACCGGGCTTAATCTCTACCAATGTTGAAAGACCTTCCAGATAACTGTCTTTTACTAAGGTGATTACCTCTACTGTCAAATTGTGGTCAGTATGGTTGGCATACTCGATTTCTTTCTGTGCTTTGTCACCCATTTTGATGGTGCCGAAGTTCACAAAATTACTCTTCACGCTAAGTTCGCCCATCTTGACGGTATATTGATTGACGGGTTTAGCGGGCTTCGGGATAACCTCACCTTTGATATAGAGCTTGGTAGTCGCCGTTTCGGCATTACTGGTTACTGTAATGGTCTTTTGGAATCGACCGGGACGTCCATTGGGGTTATACGTTACGGTGATGTCGCCTACCTCACCGGGCTCAATCGGCTGATGAGGCCAGTTCGGAGTCGTGCAACCGCAACTCGCCCGCACACTGCTCAGCACGAGAGGTACCATGCCTTCGTTCTTAAATTGAAATACTGTGGTTACACGACCGTCTTCCTCGTGAATCTTACCGAAATCGTGTGTTGTTTTCTCAAAAGTAATTACCGGCTGTTGAGCCATCATGACGCCTGCTATCAGCAGCAACGCCATTGACATTAATCCTTTTTTCATTGTTATGTGGTTATTATTCTAAAATTATTAAGTTGTTAACTTTCAATTCTTCTCGCCGATGTAACATCCGGAATCTCTTTGAGGGCGGCAAAGAGTTCCTGCATCTCCTTACGGTCGTAAATGTAGATACCAATCCGCCCTTTAAATATCCCGTCTTCTGTGGTCACATGGACCTCATGGAGGTTGATGTTGAATTGTTCGGAAATAATATGCAGTACTTGGATAAACACACCCATATGGTCGATTCCCTCAATCTCAATGGTCTCCATGAAGGACTGAACACGATGCGTGTCCCATTTGGCGGCGACAACGCGTTTTCCCTGACTCGTCTTGATGCGTTGAGCTGTCGGACAGTCTTGTTTATGGATATAGACCTTGCCGTCATCCGCCTTATAGCCCATCACTTCATCGCCCGGAATAGGATGGCAACACTTGGATAAGATGAACTCTTTACCGATATTGTCGTCCGTGAGGATAATCGTCCCTTTTACTTTTGGTACGGAGGAAACAGCACTTTGGTCTTTGGCTGCTGATTGTGCCGATTCGTCTTGGTCATCACCGCCGAACATCCGTTGCCAAATGCTCTTCTTGGGGAATACGATTGCTTCCAAACCATCCACAACAATAGCACCTTTCCCTATCGCGGAATACAATGCTTCCGGCTTGGTCAGACCATAGTGATTAAGTACCTTCATCAGCACCATATCGCGGTAGGCTATGTACTCACTGCTTTCGCGGGACGGAGCGTTGGCGCTCTGTACGCCCTGCTTAACGCCGTACATCTTATCCACTTTGCCCAAAAATAGTTCCTCACCTTCCTTGGCATAGCGTTTGTCTTCCCGCTTAAACCAGTCTTGAATACGGCTTTTCGCTTTCGCTGTCGTGGCTATCTCTAACCACTCCGAAACAGGGTGACTCTTCTCGCTTGTGAGCACTTCTATCAAATCGCCGGATTGCAAAACATAAGAAATACCGACCAACTTGTGGTTGACCTTGGCGCCGATAACGTGTTCCCCCAATTCGGTATGAAGCATGTACGCAAAATCCAAAATGGTTGAGCCTAACGGCATCGTGCGTATATCGCCGGTTCGCGTAAAGACAAAGACTTCTTCGGCAAATAGGTTCAACTTAAAGGTGTCTAAGAAATCCATCGCATCTTGTTCCGGATGCGCAATGATTTCTTTGATATTTTGCAGCCATTTATCGAGCTGATTTTCTTTCTCGCTTCCTTCGTCGTTCTTGTAGCGCCAATGGGCGGCATAACCTCTTTCCGCCAACTCATGCATCCTCTCTGTCCTAATCTGTACCTCTACCCATTGACCTTTATCCGCCATAACGGTAATATGCAAAGCCTCATAACCATTGGATTTAGGCGTGCTGATCCAATCGCGGATACGCTCGGGGTGCGGCTTGTAAATATCGGTAATTGCGCTATAGATGACCCAGCATTGTTCACGCTCGCTCGTGTCTGTGTGCGGCGTAAAAACGAGCCGGACGGCTAATAAATCATACACATCCTCAAACGGGATGTTCTTCGTCGTCATCTTTTTCCAGACAGAGAAAGGACTTTTTATGCGGGCTGTAATGGAATATTGATACCCCATCTCGTCTAATTTCTTGCGAATCGGCTCTGCAAAGGCATCAAACTGCAACAACTGATCCTTCTTCCGCTCTTCTATCTTGCGACGTATCTCTTCATAAGTGTCCGGATGCTCGTATTGGAAAGCTAAATTCTCTAACTCCGTCTTAATCGGGAAAAGACCCAAACGATGCGCCAATGGTGCATAAATATATTGGGTTTCACCGGCAATCTTGTATTGCTTCTCTTTGGGCTGAGCACTTAACGTTCGCATGTTATGAAGTCGGTCTGCAATCTTGATGAGCACAACGCGCACATCATCACTCATCGTCAGTAATAACTTGCGGAAATTCTCAGCTTGCTCGCTCGCTTTATCGCCGAAAATTCCCCCGCTGATCTTGGTTAGACCTTCTACAATATGCGCTATCTTGTAGTTAAACAGACGCTCTATATCTTCAACCGTATAATCGGTGTCCTCAACGACATCGTGCATGAGAGCTGCACATATACTCGTGGAACCTAAACCGATTTCACGAATGCAGATTCTCGCTACAGCCAACGGGTGCATCATATAAGGCTCGCCCGATAAACGACGCACACCGTAGTGCGCGCGATTAGCAAACTCAAAAGCCTGAGTGATAATATCTACCTTCTGCCTATGCTTCGTGTGCGCATAGTCATCCAATAAAGCATCAAATTCAGCCTGAATCATTTGCTCTTCTTCCGGTGTAAAACGGGCTACTTCCATAAATTATGCAAAAATTCGCGCAAATTTACATTTTTATTTTGATATATGCAAATTTTTTTGTATTTTTGTGCTCGATTATGAAAAAAATATATCTTTTATCGCTTATCGTAGCAGTTTGGACGACTGCTTCTGCTTTTGCCGTAAATCCGGCGGGTAACACCACGCCTAAGAAAGCAACACCGTCTTCGACTAAACATATATATACCGTTGTCATTGACGCCGGGCACGGCGGTAAAGATGTCGGTGCGCTCGGACGTTCTGCGCGCGAAAAAGACCTCAACCTCAGCGTCTCACTCAAAACCGGACAACTGATACAATCCCAACACCCTGAGATTCAAGTCGTCTATACCCGAACAACCGATGTCTTTTTGCCCCTACAGAGACGTGCCGATATAGTCAATGCCAATAACGCGGATTTATTCATCTGCATCCACACAAACTCGGCGGAAAATAAATCCGTCTATGGCGCGGAGACGTTTGTGCTCGGTACCGAAAAAATGTCCCAAAACCTCGATGTCGCGATGCGCGAAAACGCCGTGATGAAATTAGAGGCGGACTATCAAACTACCTATCAGGGATTTGACCCGAACTCGGTGGACTCCTATATCATGTTCGAATTGCTCCAAAACCAATATATGGACGCTTCCTTGCGCTTTGCAACGCAGGTTCAAAACCGCTTTGTCAACAATGCGCATCGTACCGATAGGGGAGTGCGACAGGCTGCTTTCTGGGTGCTCCTCAAGTCTGCTTGCCCTTCTGTGCTTGTCGAAATGGGATTTATCTCTAATCCTACGGAAGAAGCTTATTTGGCATCTGATGCCGGACAAGCGGAAATAGCGGCGTCTATCGCTGCGGCGTTCAGTGATTTCTATAAACCGAGCACAACACCGAAACCCGTTGCTGAGCCTAAACAAGAACAAAAGACTCCTGATTCCGGCAAAAAAAGCAAAGAAAATCATTCTTCCGCAACCGCCACCCCCGCTCAGCCTGCAACTGCTACCCCCGCTCAGCCTGCAACTGCTACCCCCGCTCAGCCTGTTAACGCCACATCCGCCCATCCTGCAACTGCCACCCCCGCTCAGCCTGTTAACGCTACATCCGCCCATCCTGCAACTGCTACTCCCGCTCAGTCTGCTAACACCACACCCGCTCAGCCTGACCGGAATGGCAACGGCAACGCTACCTACAAACCCACTTTTGCCGTGCAAATTTGTGCCGTTAAAGAGGAAATCCCTGTCGGCGACGAACGCCTGAAAGGGCTGACCGATTATGGCTATATCGTTATGAACGGGTTCTATAAGTATTATACCGCTGCATCAACCGATAAAACTGCTGTATATCAGTCCCTTCCAGAGGTGCGAAAACTCTTCCCTGATGCCTTCGTCATCACCCTCCACGCCCAACAATAAAACGGCACACCATCTTGTGCTTAAACGGTATTCCATATTGCGCATAAACGGCATTCCATCTTGCGCATAAACGGCACACCATCTTGTGCCTTAAACTGTCTTATACCCCTCGTTAGGGACGCTTTTTGTACCCCCATTAAGGTCACTGTTTATATCCCTCATTAGGGACGCTGTTTGTACCCCCATTAAGGTCTATGTTTATATCCCCCATTAGGGACGCTGTTTGTACTCTAATTATAGTAGGTTATTAGTATGTTATTAGTAGGTGATTAGTAGGTTATTCAGCAGCTATCGGTATATTTTGGTATAAAAATAATACCTTTGAATGACTAAATCTGAATAAGGATTCTATTTACCTAAAGCTGACGTCCCTGAATTATATTTAAATTTTGTCTAAATAATGTTGCTCAAGGCGCCACTGGCAATCTTCTTAGGAAATAAAGCCTTTTGCCCAATAGGCGTAGGCGAAATGGTTAAAAAATGAGAATTTTATTTACCCCTAATAATCAACATATTAGTTGTTGAAAAGTTTGGTAAAGTGCTAAAAATCAATTCAAAATTCATAATTTGCTGAAATGTGCATAGATAGCAATTTAGATGTGAAATAGCAAAAGGGGCATTTTTTTTGGCAGTCTCAAAAATTTGTTGTACTTTTGCGCCACATTTCGCAATTGGCACGTTTTTTTTTGTGCCGTTGATGCAAAAAATTACTATATAATATAAGACGTGGCAAAACAGTTGAACATATTATGGGATCAATGTCTGGAAGTTCTATCCGACAATATGAGCAATAGTGCTTTCCAGACTTGGTTTAAGCCTTTGATTCCGCTATCTTTCAATGAACAGGATGAACTTTTGGTTCTCCAAGCCTCGTCACAATTTGTAGTAACGTATATAGAGGAAAATTACTTGGACTTATTGGCACAGACATTGCGCCGTGTTTTCGGTCCTAATGTGAAATTAGATTACCGTATTGTGGTAGATTCGACTTCCGGCACATCCGTTAAGTCTCCCAGTAATATCAGCCCTCTTATTGACTCGGCACTGGCGGGTGACCTTGCGAGTTCGGTTGCCCAACAGCCGCTGAGCAAATGGGACAGCCAACTCAACCCGAGTTATACCTTCAATACATTTGTTATCGGTGAAGCCAATAAATATGCCAGAACAAGTGGTTTGGCTGTGGCGCAGAGACCCGGTAATACTGCTTTTAACCCCTTGTTCATTTTTGGGGATAGTGGGGTAGGTAAAACCCACCTTGCCAATGCTATTGGTAATCAGGTACTTCAATTGTACCCGGACAAAAAGGTAATCTATGTTTCTGCCAATACCTTCAAACTGCAATATCAAGAAGCGGCACAGCATAACCATATTCCCGACTTCCTGCGCTTCTACCAGCAGTTGGACGTGCTCATCGTAGATGATATACAATATTTTAGCGGGTTGACGAAAACGCAAGACACGTTCTTCCATATCTTCAATTACTTGCAGCAGAGCCGCAAACAACTCATTATGACCAGTGACCGCCCGCCATTGGAACTGAAGGATGTAGAGGCGCGCCTCTTGACCCGCTTCAAATGGGGTTTGTCCGTGGAGATGCTCCAACCCGATTATCAACTGAGGAAAGATATCCTCTTGACGAAGATGAAACGGGATGGTATTGAGTTAAGCGACGAGATTGTGGACTTCATCGCTACCAATGTCGGTGACTCCGTTCGCGACCTCGAAGGCGTTTTGGCTTCACTGCTGGCATATAGCACGCTCTCGGACAAAGAAATTGACATGGCTTTGGCCGAAAAGGTTGTGTCGCGCATCGTCTCACTTCGACCCAGAGTAATCTCTATGAATGAGATTTGCGATGCCGTCGCAGAGCACTATCACCTCTCCGCTCGTGCTATCCAAAGCGCTTCACGCACATCCGAAGTGATGCAGGCAAGACATATGATGATTTATCTCACAAAGATACTGACCGAACATAGCTTGAACGAAATCGGACTCTTCTTGGGACGGCGGACGCACGCTACGGTACTGCATTCGTACAACGAGTTCAAAGGACGCCTTGAGGTTGATCCCATACTAAGGCAGCAAATGCAGCGGATTAAGTCCGCTATTATGCATTAAATTTTTTTACATAATCTTAACAATCGTTAATTATTTTACCCCTAAAATAGCCGCTAAAAAGTGTCCAATCATAAAAATGGACACTTTTTTAGTAAGTGCAGGTATTGCGTATGTCGTAATTAAATTGTAATTTTGCGGCGTAAATTGCGTACTGCGCGCTTGCGCGTACAGGCAAGAGGAAAAATATTTTAATCACAATTGATAATGAAAAAGATTTACACTTTGTTGCTTAATGTAGTGCTGACGACAGCATTAGTAAGCGCACAACAGCTGCCTAACCCGAGTTTCGAAGACTGGTCAGGTGCTAAATTTAATGGAAACATTCAACCCGCAAGTTGGAATGCTTGTAACGTCAGCCAAGCGGGATTTGATTTTAACTTCGCCCACCGCGAAGCAGGACATACCGGTAGCTATTCCATGATGGTGCAGGACCAAGAGGTCGGCGCTATGGGTATCGTTGAGACAAGTCCGGGATACTTTACCTTGGGTACTCCCTGGGTGTATTTACCCAGTGTTATGCAGAAAGATAAAGCAACTGCAGGTACACGTGGTGGTATCAACTGGACCTACCGCCCTGATAGTATGTCCGTTTGGATTAAACGTACCGGCGACAATGTCACCAAAGAAAACTTCTACCTCGTCTTTTACTCTTGGGCGGGTACCGCACAAGCGGACTCCTATGGTGGTAAAGACGGGTCTTGCACAAATGTGAATGTTACAGACGAAGAGTCTGACATCCGTCTCGCTACCAACCCCAATAACTGCGGTACGGATACTAAAGCACAACCCGGTCAGATTGCCGAGGCAGTGTATTTCGAGAAAAAACTCTACAGCAATTGGACCAAAATGACCCTGCCGATATATTACCTAAAGGATGATAAACCGCAGAAAATGAATATCATCTTTAGTGCCGGTCGTTACCCCGAACTGCGCGCTTCTACAGGTCTCTATGCCGGTAATAGTCTTTACGTCGATGATGTCGAACTGATTTATACCAGTAAGATTGACCAGTTGGTTGTGGGCAATAAAGTGTGGGCAGGCTTTGACCCCGAGAGCTCCGAAGAGCAGGTCTATAGCTTGGGCGAAAACGCTACCGAGATGCCTTCTATCGTCGCTCGTCGTGGTGTCGGTTCAATAACCAATGCTGCCGGTACGGTCGCTAACTTCCCGGGACGTGTCTTAGGCTCCGACGAAATGACTGTTACCCCGGGCACGATTGATGGAGCACCGACCGTCATTACCGTTACCGCTGAAGACGGTAGCAGTACCCATACCTACCGCATCAAGTTCGTTCGTGCTGCCAGTACCAACTGCAACCTGGCTTCTATCTCGGTCAATGGCAACAATATCAACGGCTTTAGTGCGAACAACCCTTCCTATAACGTTAAACTTCCTTATGGCACAACCACAGCTCCTGTAGTGGATGCTGTTCCCGCAGACCCCGCAGCAACATATGTTGTGACGCAGGCGTCGTCTGTAACCGCTTCCGCTACCATCTTGGTGACGGCTGCTTCAGGTGCACAAAAGACATATACGGTCAATTTCAGCGTTGCACTATTAGCCGATAACCGCTTGGCGGATATCAAGATTAACGGCAACTCCTTGCCGGGATTTAGCCCTGATAAGTTCATTTATAAGAAAGTATCCCTGCCTCTGAGCACAACAACTATGCCGACCGTCGAGGCAGTACAAATGTACCCCGGACAGCAGACTGTTGTACATACAGCACCGGCGGAAATAGATGGCGGTACATACCAACTGGCGGTGACAACACCTGGTAATGCGATTGCCAATGTCTATAAACTCACTTTCAAAAAGGAGGTTTCTTCTTATTCCTTGCTGAGTGATTTGAGAATGGAAATCGGAGGCACCAACTATGTGCAGGATTTCGACCCGAACCAAATGACCTACCGTGTGGCGTTGCCGATGGGTACTACAACTATGCCGACTATCACTCCTATACTTGGAGATGAATATCAGAACGTGGATATCCAGTCCGGCGGTTTAGACGGTACAACGCTCGTTACGGTGACTGCTGCCAATGGAGACCAGTCCATTTATAAGCTGATTGTCAGCACTGCCAAGAGTGAAATCAGCACACTTAGCGCCCTGGGTTATATCCTCGACCCTGCGCAACCGACTGATACAACGTGGATTGACGGATTTGTAGGGTCCACCACAACATACAACGTCAGCCTCCCCTTAGGTACTGACCCGTCCTTTATTCCCGAAGTCGTGTACCACAAAGGAGATGAGTATGAGAATGTAACGGTCGTATCCGGCTCAACAACCAAAGTCAATGTCGTTGCCGGTAATGGTAATTCAACCCTCTACCTCGTTAAGTTCGGTGTTAACATGAGTACGGTCAACACCTTGCAGATGATTTATCTGGATGGCGTTGAGTTGGAGAACTTTAACGCCGAGGTGATGGAATACTCCGTTCGCTTGCCTAAAGGTACTACAGCTGCTCCTGCAGTGACCTATAAGCCCGGAGATGAATACGAGACGATTACTCTCCGTACCCCCGCTTCCGTCAATGGCGACGCCAAGATTATTGTCCGTCCGCAGTCGGGTGTTAGTCGCACCTATACGATTCACTTCAGCGTGGAGGTGGATGAAAACAACAATCTTGCCTCCCTCTTAGTCGGTGGAGAGGAGTATCTCGATAAACTCAATGAGGACCTGAAAGATACTATTATCCTGCCAATCGGCACAACTTCGATACCGACTATTGTTGCAACCGCGGCTTCTGAAGAAGCCAATGTGCAAAAAACTACCAAGGGTAAATTGGTGACCATCACGGTGACCGCGGCTAGTGGTGCCGAGAAAGTCTATGAACTCCTCTTTGTGGTTCAAGTGTCCGACAATGCCTATTTGCAGGCTCTTTATCTTGATAACGTCCTGCTACAGGGCTTTAGGTCTGACTCCTTAGGAACATACGAAGTGGAAATGCCCGATAACGCGACTCCTTGTCCTGCAATTACGTATGTAAAAGGAGATCCCTCGCAGCAAGTGATTGTGGTTGCTCCGGCAACTACCGGTATCGCTCAAGTGAGCGTTATCCCGCAAGGCGCAGATGCCGGTAATACATACCTCATCAACTTCAAAGCCCCCGGCGGCTCTTCAAGCGAAGGCGGCAGCGGCACAGAGGCTCCGGGCGTCGATTTCATTGAACCAAGCATTGTGGTTCCCAACTGCCCGATTGATAACTATAGCTACGTGGATACCCATGTCAAGAGCAATAAAACAGCCCTCTTAGGTCTTGAGTATTTAGATTATGAGAAGGGGATTAGCACCGAGACTTTGGGCTTTAGTGCAACGCAAACCATCTATCATAAGACCCTTGATGCCGGAGCGTTACTGCCCGATTTGCATGTCTATAAGGATGAAGGACAAACCGTCTTGGTATCCGAACCCTCGGTAGATAAGCAACGCGTGATGGTCTTGGCTGAAAATGGAGATACAACCTCTTATATAATAGAGTACGCGCGCATACAAAGCGACGATGCCTTCTTAAGTGCAATCCTCATTGACGGCGACACTATTGAGGGGTGGAATCCTTCAACCTTTGCCTATGTTGATTCACTGGCTTGGCGCACACGTGTTATTCCGTCTGTTTATCCGGTTGCAGGCGCACCTGCTCAGACGATTACCACGAAATATAGCAAGGTAAATGGTGTGACAACCATTCACGTTGTTGCACCTAATGGCACTGCTTCTAAAGATTATAGCATCGCTTTCCCGGTTCGCAAATCCGGTAATACGGCACTGGAAAGCATGTATTTCGATGGTGATGCGGATGTGAATTTCCGTCCCAATATCCTTGAGTACAATGTCCAACTCCCGTATGGCGATACCCTTGTGCCCCCGATTGTTTATACCAAAGCGGAGGTAGAGCAACGTGTTGAGTATATTGCACGCCCGTTGGGCGATACCACGAAACTCGTTGTCACTGCCGAGAATGGCGACACTCGTACCTACAGATTCTACGTGCACGCTGAGGAACCTTATGGAGACAACCGCCTGACGATGATTCGTATTGTGGAGTTAGATCGAGAGTTAAGCCTCAAAGATAAAGCACAGCGTAACTTTGAGGTAGCGATGCCTTACGGCAGCCGCACGCTCACTGTCGAGTATGAAAAGAATTACGATGAGCAGACGGTTATTGTCCAAAACGGCGGTGTCAATGATACCACTAAACTCATTGTGTTAAGCAATAAAGAGTCTGCCGAGAACACTATTTATAATATCATTCCTTCTGTTCCGACTGCCGACCCCGCAACCCTGACCGATATTTTGGTTGATGGCACTACCATTGACGGCTTTGACCCCGAGGTATTCGATTACATAGTTAAAGTAACCTCTAAACCCAAGCTGAAATATGTCAGCACGAAAGGCGCAGATGTTAATATTGTCACGCAGTCAACTAAACACTGGGAGGCTGAAGTCTCTTATGGATCTCGTACCAATACCTACAATGTCTGGTTCTATTATGTCAACGAACAAGTCCCCAATATGGACTTTACGGAGTGGACAGACATGACCGTATTTACCTCTGCCAAAAAGCCTACAGGTTGGAATGTTGTAGGTGACGCTCTGGGTAAACATTCAGGTTGGGGTACCTATAGCCCCGGAACAGATAATATTGCAGGAAACGGAACCTCTGCCGTTGAGCTTATCTCAGACTATAGCAGCCCTGGCGGTGGTATTATTCCTGCTTTCATCACCTTGGGTGATGTTTCCAGTGAGGGGTGGAAACTGAATGGTCGTACTACTTTTGAAATAAATGGCGGTATTGCGTTCCACAACAGTCCGGATGAGTTGCAGGTCAACTATAAAATGCCGACACAGAGCAATAATAACATCATACAGTATATGTTGACCGGCTCAGAGGGCTATGCTGACTCCACATGGGCAAATAGTAATACCTTTAATGATTACAGGACCTTTACGTTTAACCTGCGCGAATTGAATAATGCGGTAGGAGAGCCTACTATGCTCAATATCACCATCTGCTCGCACTATCATACGAATTCGAATCAGAGCACTCCTTTCGTCAAGGTCGGTGATATGTATGTAGATTGGCTGAAACTCAATTATAACCACACCTTGACCGGTTTGAAGGTCAATGGAGGTGATGCTGCGTTTGATGGTGCCACTGCCTTTACCTATGACTATCCGGCTGATTCGTCCGAATATATTGAGCGGCCTATCCTCAGCTTTACCGGTGAGGTGAATGACCAAGCTCCGCTTGTTACGTGGTCGACTCCTTCTATCATTGGTGGTTACGAGGTGCGCAATGCTAATATCCGAAACTTCGCCGAAAATGGTACCGACTACACGGACTATACTTTGCAGGTACGTCGTCCGTTAGATACCAATAACGAGTTGGACAGTATCTTGGTGGACAGCGTCAATATCTACCAGGCAGGAGTAAACAGTTATGTTATTCCGATTAGTAGAACAGCCCAATTGCCGGACCTTCGTCCTTTCCCCGCATCCTCTCGTCAGAATGTGAAAACGACTGTTAATGGCGATGTGGTGACTATTACGGTAACTCCCGAAAAGGGCGAAGTTCGCGTAATAACGATTACTTTTGACCGTCAAATCAGCAATAGCACCGCCCTGAAGAGCTTGACCGCAATGGTAGGTGAGGATGTCCTCAGCACGGATGTACCGTTCAGTGCAGAGCAACATGCTTATACCGTTTCGACGTTGACATTCCCCGTTATCGCTTTTGAGAAATTCTTCGATGGTCAGACCGTGGATATGGTTGAGGGTAAGCACCAAATCACCTTGACCGTTACCGCTGAGGACGGCACGGTAGGCGAACCGTATATTGTAACTGTGGATGACTCGCAAACAACAAGTGGTCTCTTGTCCGAAATGACCTTAAACGGTGCTGATATGGCGACCTTTGACCCTGCTACAACGGAATACGATATTGCTCAACCGACTTGGGTAGGCGTGAAACGTGCCTTTGATAGAGATAGTGTTGCTCTCATTCAAGAGTTTGGTAAAGAGACTTGGAAGGTATATGATAATGCCCTTGCAGAACATGCTTATATCCTCAATTACGGTACGGCACCGGATAATGATGCTACCCTCAAAGCCATTTATGTGGGCAATGATGCTATCGAAAACTGGAATGCCTCCAATGTCAATTACACGGTAGCAACGGATACGGCTATCAACTTAGTTGTACTCAAGAACTCCGTTGACCAGACACTGGATATTGCTTATGCTGACTCGCTTTATACCGTGCTTGTAACCGCTGCAGATGGTTCAACGACCAAGACCTATAGCATTAAGATTACTCCGAACCTCAGTGATATCGTGTTCCTGAACAACATCGCTGTAGAGGGCTATGACATTCACTTTAATCCCGACGAACTGACATACCAACTCACTTTGGCTGCACCGAGTGCTAAACTCCAAGAGACGCCTATTCCATGTATCACCTATGAGGTAGGACAGGAAGGGCAGACCGTTGTTGCCGAGTTGGGTGCAGTAGGGGAGGAAACCTACCTCAATGTTACAGCGGAAGATGGTATCGCTACCCGCAGATATGCTATTAAAATAGATGCCGAGCCAAGCCATAACGCCAATTTGGATATGATTTATGTCAATGGTTGGCGCGTAGATACACTCTTTGAGTCAGGACGCCACTACTACTCTAAGCGTATTGCGGCAGAGACCGTCCAATTAGAGTATCTCAAGCAAGACAAATTCCAAACCGTCACGGTTACCGAGGTGGAGGCTGCCGGTGAAACCGGTCACTATACCGAGAAACTCCATGTCTTGGCGGAAGACGGCGTGACCTATAGCGATTATATTGTTGAGGTATATTTAGAGACCATGAGTAATATCGCCACTTTGGATAATATATCGCTCAACGGCGCTGCTATGAGTGAATATAATGTGGAGCAAAATCCTGAAATCACCTTCGACCCGGGCAATAATAACTATGTGATTTATATGCCGCAGGGTACAACTTCTATTCCTGAGGTCGGCACGGTGCTTACCGCTCCGGTGAAGAGCGTAGACATCCAAAAAGATGCAAACGATGTGGATATTGTTGTAACCGCGAAGGACGAAGTGCATACCAATACCTATCACCTCTCCTTCCGTGAGAAGCAATCCGCCAATGCCTACTTAGACAGCATCACCTATACCTTCAAGAATGCTTCCGGATTCTGGGAGGAAAAGGCAGTCCGTAATTTCAATAAGGAGACTTATTTCTACACAGAGACTTTGCCTCAAGAAGTTCGTGGCGTACAGAAACTCACGTGGAAGAACGGTGATGAGTGGCAGACGGTGGAGAGTGTTATAGAACCTGTAGGAGTTGATGCCGTCAAAGCGACAATTGATGTTATGGCCGGTGATGGCGTAACCTCCAAACAATACGTGGTATTCTTCCAATTCACCTATGCGACGGAGACTTACTTGAGCGAGATAAACGCCAACCTTGTTCGTCTCGAGAACTACGATATGACGGTCCGCAATTATGAGATTCAACTTGCCCCCGGTACGGCTAACCATCCGGAACTTGGTTTTGAGAAGTTTAGAGAGTCTCAAAAGGTGGTTATTGACACCATCCAGAATGTGGAAAACAAGATGGTGCGTCAGTTGCGCGTCACGGCAGAGTCCGGAGATTATGGTATTTATACCGTGACGACCGAGATTCAGAAATATGCCGATAACCAATTGACCATGATTTATGTGGGAGTTGATAGCCTCAAGGGCTTTACCCCGGAGGGTACAGAGTTCTACCACACCTTACCTTATGGTACTACTATGTTGCCGATTGTTAAGTATGAAGCCGATGAGACTGAGACCGTTAGTTCCTCTTATATGATTGATACCACGGCACACTCTTTAGGTCAAATGGTACAATTGGAGGTTACGGCTCAGAATGGTGCTAAACACACCTATCTTATCCACTTCCCTATTGCCTATAACGATGACGCTACCTTGGCGATGATTACGCTCAATGAAAATCAATTGCTACCGGGCTTCAACGATAACCTGCTTAACTACAAGGTGGTATTAGGTATGACGGAAGCTTTGCCCAGCGTAGTCGGAGTCTTGAAAGACGAAAATACCCAGTCCCTTGAGTACCAAACAATCGGTGACCCGCTCAACTTTGAGGACACAACCTATGTGGTACTGAAAGTTACGGCGGAAGACCAAGTGACCTCGAAAGAGTACCGCATCATGTTTACCCATGAGAAGTCGAAGAACGCATTCCTCGCAGACCTGCTTGTAAGCGGCGTTGAGGAAGACATAGCGTTCTCTCCAGACCTCTTCAGGTACGATTTTACTATCCCGTTTGGTCAAGACACTATGCCTCTTGTATCGGCTATTCTCGCTGAAGAAGGACAATGGGTCAATGAGAACTGGAGCGATACTATTTGGGCAGATGACCATACAGCGCAACTTTCATTAGAATTGGATGTATATTCGCCTTCTTGTGCAGACGACCCTGCTTTCTGTGAGGACTTCAATGTTTATCAGTTGATTTTCACACTCGGCAAGGATCCTGACAATGCTCTTTCCGCCATCTTATTGAACGGCGATACCATTGAGGGCTTTGACCCGGAGCAAACGGAATATACCATTGCCTTTGAGGCTGGTTCAGCCGATGAAGACAAGTACCCGCTTGAGGCCTTTACGGCAATCGCGCGTTCCGAGCAAGCTGAGGTGACCACCTCTATGCAGGATGGCGGTACAGTGCTCATCTCCGTTCAAGCCGGTAATGGTGATGTACGCATGTATGTTATCACACAAGAAATTGTGCTTTCTTCTGAGAACCGATTGTCTGCAATCTTAGTAGGTGAGGAAGGACTCGTTGATTTTGACCCGAATATGGATTACAGTACTATGGAGCATCAGTATATCTACTGGTTACCTACAGGTGGCTCCGCTCCTGTTATTACGCCGGTGCCAATGTCCGATAGAGCCGAGGTCGCTAATCCGCTTATCAATCCTGTGCAAGATGAGGACGGTCAAATGCTCGGCTATGAGGCTATTATCATTTGTACCTCCGAAGCGGGTGAGGATCGCGAATACCGTGTCTTTATGCCGTATGATACCATTAATGATGCGGCTGCTGTTAAAACTACTGACTGCTTAGTCAAAGTGATACCCGGCGGTAAATTGTTAGTGGGCACCATTCGCAAGAATGTGAAGTTCTATGTATATAATGTGAACGGATATGGTTCCGGTACGTATGAACTGACACCTTGCGATGCGAACCACCGTGAAGTTGTCATTCTTGCCAACGGCGATGAAGAACTTGTGGATTTCTGGGGCAATAACGGCACCGAGGTTCAATTGAAGCCCGGAACAGTCTATGTCTATAGCTTCTTTGAAGGTGACACCAAAGTTCTCAAGACCGGTAAGATTATTACCATGCCATAATGATTATGGTGCAAAAAACAGAAGATAGCCGCCTCAACGGGCGGCTATCTTTTTGCTATGCGTCACGTATCTTAGCCTTCTCCTTTGGTCATTATCCGATAAGCACCCGATCAGCACCCGATGAGCACCCGATCAGCACCCGATGCGTATACGGCGCAAGATAGGAATTACGACTACAATGGAGTGGGGTAAGTATTAGGATTGAACGGAGAGGGCCAGTTCGTGGATGGCGTCCAGAATGGCTTTAATTTTATCTTCGGGGAGTCCGTTTTCCTGCGCCCAGAGCAAACGTTGTTTTAACATCTCGTTGTAGCGTTGGGGTTGTAGTGGCGCTAATCCTTGTTGGCGCTTCACCTCCCCAATCTGCTGAACAAGCGACATACGCTCTTTAATCAAGTCCCATAATCGTGCATCCAGTTCGTCAATCTCTGCCCTGAACCAACTCAAGTCGAGTTGAGGGGTGTTGGCTTTTTTCCCCATAGAACCAGCCGCAGAGGCTGCGGACCCGGCGGCTGTGCAGCAGGTGGGGGCAGTTACCGTTTTAAGGATTTTAATGACAGTCTCGGGGGGGATTTGTTGTTTGGAATCCGAGAGGGCATGGGCGGGGTCATTATGGACCTCTATCATGAATCCGTCATAGCCAAGTTGCATACCGAGTGCAATAAGTTGCGGAACCTTGTTAGCATCGCCGGACATATGAGAAGGGTCCAACAGAACTGGCGTGGCGCCAGTGCCGGCGTCTGTGCAGCCTGCAAGAGCGTCTGTGCAGCCTTGAGTAGTGTCTGTTTTATCCAGGACACCGGGTGCCCAGGTTGCCGTTTCAATAGAGGAAAAATCTCGGTCTGCGTGCTGTGCCCGGGTCGTCGTTCCAAGGAGTTGTTTGAGCTGATGAGCCATATGCCAACAGGGCTGATGATTGCAGCCACGATGAATGGCAATCACAGTGGCGTTTTTTCTCAGTCGTTCTATATTGCCGAGCCAGAGTCGGACATCATCATTGACGGGGTTTTTGATATAAACAGTCACCGGGAGCGCATAGTTGTCTTTTTTATTCGGGTAACCAGGTGCCCGGGTAGCCGTTTCAAGGTCTTTTGTGAAGTCTACGATGGTGTCGGCAATGGCTTGCACGGCGATAGGGTTCGCGCTCGTGCGCGCGCCAATCCAAAGATGTGTGATACCGGCGTCAAGGCATAAACGCACTTGCTCCGGTGTTGCTACTTCGGTACAGACAGGTATATGCAATTGGTCTTGTACCGCTTTGAGCCACGATAGTCCCTGTACTCCAACACCTTGAAAGGTGTCGGGTGAGGTGCGCGGCTTCCATATTCCTGCCCGATAAATAAACGGATAAGGTAAGCGGCTTAGTTCACGGGCGATAGCAAATACTTGTTCTTCGCTTTCCGCCGCGCAAGGACCTAATATCAGTATCTTATTGAAGGGCTTCAATGGATTCTTTCAATGTGGCTATACGCGAGAGGGCATCGGATTTCTTCTTGCGCTCAAGTTCTACAACCTCCGGCTTGGCATTTTGGACAAAACGTTCATTATTAAGTTTAGCCATAACGCCTTTAAGGAAGGCTTCCTGATGCGCTAATTCCGCTTCAAGTTTATGCAATTCTTCGTCCTTATCAATATATTGATCCAGCGGAACAGCAAACTCGGTAGTGCCGACGATGTACTTAGAAAGCGCGGTTGAATTTGTCTCGGAGACGATATCAACATTAGCGAGTTTAGTCACTAAATCGCTCAAGGCGATAGGACTAACGAGTGTGAGTTTATCCTTATTGGGGATATTCTTTTGAGCGCGGATATTGCGAATGCCGGCTATAATAGCTTTCATGTCTTCAACCTTCTGCAAGAAAGATCCGTCGGGGTCCAGTGCAGCAAACTCATCGGTATTCCAATCCGTTTCAGAGGGGAACATGATGGTGTCGCCGTCTTCACGCTCTTCCAACTCGTGCCACAACTCTTCCGTGATAAAGGGCATAAAGGGGTGGAGCAGTCGGAGCATGCGGTCGAAGAATACATGCGTTGAGCGTAAAGTCTGCTCATTGATAGGCTGACCATATTCCGGTTTAATCATCTCCAGATACCATGCGCTGAACTCATCTGTAAAGAGCTTGTAGATAGCCATGAGGGCTTCACTCAGGCGGTATTTAGCGAAGAGGTCGGCAACTTCCATTTCCGTCTTGGCTAATTTAACAGTAAACCACGTTACGGCTAATTTGTCCGCCTCTGACGGAGCGTTTTCTGCCGTTTGCCAGCCTTTGATAAGCCTAAAGCAGTTCCAGATTTTGTTGTTGAAATTACGACCTTGTTCACATAGCGTTTCGTCAAAGAGGATGTCATTACCGGCAGGTGCCGATAACATCATTCCCATCCTTACGCCGTCCGCGCCGTAACGCTCAATGAGATCAAGC
The DNA here is from genome assembly GCA_002368645.1 of Bacteroidales bacterium UBA3810. GTDB lineage: Bacteria > Bacteroidota > Bacteroidia > Bacteroidales > Paludibacteraceae > Colicola. The sequence continues at coordinate 41,259 of DFEE01000020.1, read as the reverse complement.
GGGTCAGGACTATTGCCCAAGGATTTAGACATCTTACGTCCTAATTTATCCCGTACAATACCTGTGAAATAGACATGTTTGAAAGGCATTTTGCCGACATACTCATAGCCAGCCATAATCATTCTTGCTACCCAGAAGAAAATGATATCCGGACCGGTAACAAGATCGGCGGTGGGGTAGTAATATTTCAATTCGGCATTATCGGGTTTGTCAATGCCGTCGAAGAGGCTGATGGGCCAGAGCCATGAACTGAACCAAGTGTCAAGTGCTCCTTCGTCCTGAACGAGGTTCGTAGAAAGTCCAAATTTGGTTGTGGCAAGTTGTTGCGCCTCTTCAAGGCTTTCCGCAATAATTATTTTGTCGTCCGGGTATTTCTCAATACCTGTTTGGGCGAGCAAGTCTGCATCGTAATAAGCGGGAATACGGTGTCCCCACCAGAGTTGGCGGCTGATACACCAGTCCTTGATATTCTCAAGCCAATTGCGGTAGGTGTTTTTGTATTTAGCAGGATAGAAAATGATATCGTCATTCATCACGGGTGGTAATGCAATCTCCGCAAAATGCTGCATATTGACAAACCATTGGAGCGAGAGTCTCGGCTCAATCGGTACATTGGTGCGCTCGGAGTAGCCCACTTTGTTGTCGTAATCCTCAATGTGGTCCACGAGTCCAAGCGCTGTAAGGTCTTCGATAATTTGCTTGCGACATTCAAATCGATCCATGCCGTGGTATTTGCGGACATTAGATTGGAGCTCGGGCTCAACCGTATCCATATTGAGATGCGCATCGGGGGTGAAAATGTCAATAATCTTAAGGTCGTATTTTTGTCCTAAAGCATAGTCGTTGACATCGTGGGCCGGAGTAACCTTCAAACAACCGGTACCGAAACCAATCTCGACATATCTGTCTTCAATAATAGGCACAATTCTTCCTACGCCTGGCACGATGACATGTTTGCCCTTAAGCCATTGGTTCTTCTCCTCTTTAGGATTGATGCAGACCGCTATATCTCCAAAGATGGTTTCGGGTCGTGTGGTAGCGACGATAGCGTACTTGCCGGGTTCTTCCTGGACTTCGTATTTAAGATAATAGAATTTACTATGTTCGTCGTGGTGGATGACCTCTTCGTCTGAGAGAGCCGTTTGTCTCTCCGGATCCCAGTTGACCATTCGCAATCCGCGATAAATGAGTCCTTTTTTATAAAGGTCACAGAATACATGGATAACCGCTTTAGAGCGTGTTTCGTCCATCGTGAACGCAGTCCTGTCCCAATCACAAGAACATCCGAGTTGACGTAACTGCTTGAGAATAATGCCTCCATGCTCATCGGTCCAGTCCCAAGCATGCTTGAGAAACTGCTCACGGGTGAGGTCGGATTTATTGATTCCCTGTTCCTTGAGCCGTTTAATAACTTTTGCTTCGGTTGCGATAGAGGCGTGGTCTGTGCCCGGAACCCAACATGCGTTCTTGCCTTCCAGTCTTGCGCGCCTTACGAGAATATCTTGAATTGTCTCATTGAGCACATGACCCATATGCAATACGCCCGTAACATTGGGGGGTGGAATAACGACAGTAAACGGTTCGCGTGCGTCCGGCTCGGAGTGAAACATCTTGTGCTTGAGCCAATATTGGTACCATTTGGCTTCAATTTCAGAGGGATTGTACTTAGTTTCCATGTTCAGTAGTTTTTAGCGGCCGCAAAAGTACATAAATTTATCTGAAAAAGCAAAAAAAAGATAGATTTTTTTGCATAAATCAAAAAAAATATGTATTTTTGCCGCGGATTTTGTGTGTCTAAAGTTTAGTCTGAAGATAAAGGCAAAAAGTAGAAAGCGAAATAGATGAATTGGAAACATTGGTATAGGATATTCGTAACGGCAGTTGTTACCCTGATATTGGGTATAACTATGCCGGTGTTTGCAGATAAGCCGGCGAGTCCTATGTCCGGTACGGATTTCTGGGTGGCTTTTATGAGTAATAACGAGGCGCCGGCGGACGATGAGTCATTGGATTTGTCGATATACATCGTTTTAGACGAAGTCCCCTCCGCTCCCGTTGCGTTTACGATAGAAGTAGGCGGCAATCTATATAGGAATTTTACGGTTCCTGCCGGCACACAATACTATGCTGTTGAGCACATTACTCCGGCGCTTGTTTATCTCGAGAAAATCAATGACGCTACCGGAGCGCCCGTGCGAAAGGGCCTGCGGGTATATACCGATGACGAGGTAACCCGCTTTTCGTGTTACGCCTATAATAAGCAGGGTGTCGGAAACACTATTAAACAAGATGCTTCAATCGTCTTTCCGGCTCAATATCTAAAGCGGGAGTACTATGTGCTGAACTATCAGCAAGACAATAAGTCCAGTGAGTTTGCTGTTATTGCGACCAAGAATAATACTATTGTAACCATCACGCCCGCAGCACCGATGTCCAATGGGTGGATGGCGAATAGCGAGTATCAGGTCAGATTGAATGCCGGCGAGGTTTGCTACTTAGCATCTCCTCCTGCAACGGACCTGAATCCAATAGTAGAATTGTCCGGTACGAAGATATGTTCCGACAAAGATGTGGCAGTATTTGCCGCCAACGAACTGGTGCAGATACCCCAAAGCTCAACCTATGGCTCCAACTCTGTCTATGAGCAATTGCTTCCTATTGAGTACTGGGGACAAGGCGATTACTATTTGGCACTATTAGGACATACCAAACTCAATGCGTTCTACGGTATAGCGGAGGAGCAAAGTATGTCCACTACCGTCACGGCGAACTTTGCGGATGCCAGTTGGAACTTTGTGGAGCAGGTGGCAGGTGGAAGCCCCTTCGGAAGAAACACCAATCCTTACACAAAAGTAGAGGATTACTACTATATTAGCGAGAGTGACGGTATTCCGGATGTACATATCACGACCGATTATCCGGTGCTGATAAATAGTTACCTGCCCTGCGGAAACTTAAACCCGGAGTCTTTCGGTTCGGGTCGTGACGGCTATACGGTGGAGTGGGGTAACCCCGCTAACGCAATTGTTCCTTCATGGTCGCAACGCACCAAGCGGACGGTTTTCTTTACCCGCAAACTTACTTACTTAAATCGTGGTACGAGAGGGGCCTATCCTCAAGCCCATTTGGTACAGATTATCACCGCAGCCCGTGATACAGACTTGATTACAGTGGATGGGGTTACCGTAGAGGGCTTTACGGTGATGACCTCTGACCCTACCATGGCGTACACCTCTTATAATATAGATACTTTGCATTTCGGTGCGCATGAGGTGGAGACGACCGGTGACGGCTTTATCGGTACGGTGTATGGCTTTACACACGGATTGGGATATATGTACACCTTGGGTTTTAATCCGGCTCCTAATAGCAAATCTTTGGTCATCGCGGAAGACTCCGCATGGCACATGATGAGTCCCATAAGCTATGATATTCCGTATGATACCATCAATGAAGGTTGGTTCCAGCGCCAGTTAGACCGTTCTATACCTATTGAATTACAGCACCTTGATACCGCTTATGTCTGTGATAGTACACGCTTACATTATATTGAGAACTTGCCTAAGGCAGGTATGATAGACTCCATCGCATGGTGGGTGTTCGATTATGGTGTGGATGGAAAAAATGAGCTCAAGACCTTGGCGCATTACAACTTCATGGACAATAACAGGGTGGACTCTTTGACGCAGCTAAAACAGCGGTATGATTACCTCTTCGCTCTCGAACCTCAGAAAGACCTAAAGCCCTCGGAACGTGATCCTTACCGATACTTCCAGATTCAGGCGATTGTATATAACAAGAAGTTTATCTGTCAGAATCTTGAGGCATCCATTGATACCTTCCGCACGATGACGCGCGTGGCGCGTGCATATAATGATACGATAGCACGCCGAGTGATTTGTGTCAATGACACGGTGCATTGTTTCTATGATAATGGCGTTACCGATGCCTATGATACCCATGATGCGACGCTCAATAAGGAGACAGTCTTTATGGCAGCAGACGGCAATTGGCTGGCACATCATTCGTATGACGCAGCGGCTTATCATGCCGGTACGTTCCCGGGAGTAGGTGATGTGACTTTTGTAAGGCATTACACCAGTATCTATGGTTGCGACTCCATTATGTCCTTCCAACTGCATATATGCGATACCTCCCTGACGACGCTTGATACAACTATCTGCCAGAATCATCTTGAGGAATATCGTCTCAAACTCAATGGCGCTAATTCTCAACTATTTGATAAAGTGATCTTTAAAGAGCTGCCGGGCGATTGGACATACCGTGATACCCTGCGGGCTCATCAATGTGACCCGGTGGCGGAGGAGTTTAAAGACTATAAGTTCCTTGACCCGCTTACCGGCGGCTGCGATAGTATCATTGAGTTGACTATTCATGTGGGTGAAGTATTCCGTGATACCATAGTCAAGAGTGATTGGTGCGCTGTTCCTGCGGAAGGACAGGAGACACCGGACCCCAATGCCGAGTATGTCTGGTATCACGATATCAACGGTGATGGGGTAGAGGACTCCATTATGACTATTCGTTTTAGCCAACTCAAACCTGCAGGTAAAGCTAAGTATAGCGCCTATTTCTCGGATACGCTCAGGAGTCATTCGTGCCTGCCATGCCGTGAGGTCAGTCCTGAAGGCGGTTGCGACAGTATCATCGTGTTGCACTTGACGGCAAGGGAGAGTTTTGTACGATACACTGCTGCCCAATACAGCACATTCTGTGATTCAATCTACAATCCCGCTACGCATTCTTTCACTAAAAATGAGTTTTATTGGCGCCAAAATGCTTCGGGGACGGACTACGGTAGTTCTAAATTCAAGCAAGAGCCAAGAACATTCTATCTCGCGGACGGCACTCCTATCCTCTCGACCGAGACAATGAACCTGCCTGCCGGTTCTTATTTGATTGAAGACCGCTTTGAGTCTCAAGAACATTGTGATAGTATCTGGAAATGGAATCTTACCATCAACCCGGTTCAGTTCCATCGGGAGCAACACTCCATGACGGACAAAGCGACTTATGCATGGGACAACCATACCAATCCCGTCACAGGGGCAAGTCCCTGGGTGCTTGGACCCTTCAGCCACGATACTGTCATTTATGATGAGAGTCATATCGGCAATGGGAAAGATGATTGTGCCGAAATATATATGCTCACTATCCGAATCGGTAATTCGACCTATGATGAAGAAATAGCAGAAATATGTGATAATGAGACTTATACGTGGTTGGACCATGAGCTTACTGGTTCTGCTCCGCGACGGCTGTGGGATAAGACCAATAATCGTTATATCTTGGCATCGGAACTGACGGGCGACAAAGCCCGTGGTATCTATGCTGCTGGTCGAACATACTATATCTATGACAGTTTGCTGACCACCTCAACTATTCCGGCTGACTCTATCTGGTGCTTGAAACTGACCGTGCACCCGACATATGTTGACTCTCCTAAGGTGGAGATTTGTCAAGGGGATTTCTACACATGGCACGGCACTACCTATGGTGCTCAGACGGGTACCTTCCGTCAGGCCTATCACGATCAGACGATACACAGTTGTGACAGTTCGGAATACCTAACCATTACGGTCCATCCTGTTTTCCGTGATACCGTCCGTGTAACGCTCTGCCAAGATAGCAACTATGTATGGTATGGCAGTAATGGCGAACGGGTATTGGACGCACAAGGCAATGCTTATCCTATTCCGACAGATCAAGTGGTTACAGAGCGTAAGTTCGTCTGCGCTTTTACAACTGCGGACTGCGATACCTGCCATTCTTCATTGGGCTGCGACTCTGTCTATGTGCTTTACCTCACGGTACGCCCATCCTATATCAACTCCCGCGTAGTAGAAGTTCCTGTGACTGCGTGCACCGAGCAGGGCGTCTATGATTGGGTAGGGCATCCGCGATATTCAGGACTAAACGCCATTGACATATCTCAGCCCGGTCATATCAGTATCTATGATACCCTGTTAATCGGTGATTGCCAATGCGATAGCGTTGTGCATCTGGATTTGACGGTGATTAGCAACGCCCCTCAGACTTTATTGACTACCGTTTGCCAGAATAGTGACCCCTTCACTTTAGGCACCATGTCTTTTAGCCCCGACACAATGACTGTGGGTGAGCATATCTATCGCAATACCATATCTGTAGGCGGTTCAGGGTGCGAGTACTATGAAGAGATTCGTGTGAAGGTTGACTCAGTCTATCGCTATACCGAAAATCTGACGCTCTGCCAAAGCGAGCACCATGCGACCCATCTGTGGCACGGCAAACAACTGCCCTATAACGAGGCGGGTGTTGTGACCTATTATGATAGCCTTAAGAGCAAAGTTACCGGCTGTGACTCTATATACAGTTTGACTTTGACAGTCACTCCTGCGTATTACCATTTAGAGGATACCGTCTATGCTTTGGAGACCGAGACAATCACGTGGCAAGGCAAAACTCTCACTAACCTTTCAGCAGGAGATTATGTTGATTATGACAGTATTTACCGCCAAACGGTTAATAACTGTGATAGTATCCGCTATCTCCGCTTGATAGTGACCGAGGTGGACACGATTTGTCAAAATACACCTTATCCGGAGTGGAACGGACATACGTTATCTACAGAAAATGCCGGTTTGAGGACCTATCGCGATACGTTGACCGCCCCGAGTGGTAGAGACTCTATCGCGAGCATAAGTCTTCTTGTACTGCCATCCTATCGTTTCCCCTCTGAGCATGTTATGAGTACCGAAGAATCGTTCAGTTGGCGGAACCATTTCTATGTCGGTTCCCTCTATCAAGGCGATACCACCGGCACTGGCGCTATCGTTATTCAGAACTCGGTGAACCATTTTGAGGACTCCTATAATACGGCGTTCGTCGGTTCGTTCCAATGCGACTCTGTTTATACCTTGACTATCCGTATCGGGCAGGTTTTCCGTGATACGACTTATGCCTATATCTGTGACAGCCGTTGCGAGTACGAATGGCGACGTGACGGCATTAGCGAGAGAGACTCTCTTATCCAACGCTTCAGCGGTGATACGCTCACAGCCGGGCTTACCTATATCTATGAGGACCATAAACTGACCTCGATGGGCTTTGACTCTGTCTTTTACTTGAGTCTGAAGGTGTATCAGTCCCACCGGTTGGAAGCGGTTGATACAGTCTGCCAAGGAGACACATATCTCTGGAAAGACGGGCATGAAGGACATACCTATTACAGCCCCGAATATGGGTCGATTATAACTATTCCGACCATCGATTCGGCAAGGACTATCACTATTATTGATAGCTTAAAAACAACCGGGATTTTCCATAATCCCAAGACGGGTATTGACCATGTCGTGGGGTGTGACTCCGTATGGCGTCTCAGTCTCTATGTGGCACCTGTTTATCAGGAGTTCACCAATAAGATAGTTGAGTCTGTTTATGTGGACGATACCGCTTTCTTCGCATGGGAGGGTAAGACCTACGGACCGCTGCCGGCGGGTGATTATAAGGACTATGACCGCTTTGATACCACAACGGCGTTAGGCTGCGATAGTATTCGCTTCTTACGCGTTATTGTAGCGCTCACCGATACTATTTGTAAAGATAGCCTATATACCTTCCATGGTGAGACGATTGATACTCATCGTGAAGCCGGTGTGTATTACTTACAAGACACTTTGACAGCAATGGACGGCTCCGACTCTATCGCTGCATTGCGTATTTATGTGCCTGCTTCGTATGCTATCCCCGAGCGTTATATGATATCCGACGAGGAGTATTATCAGTGGCAGGGGAGGTACTATGTCGGCGCTAATTTTGATACCGCTCTTCACCATATTGATACAACCGGTTGGAATGCCCGTGTACTCACCGAGCCGATACTCTATGATACGGCGAGGTGGCATGCTTACTACGACGCGGCTCAGACGCTGTACTGCGATAGTGTTTATTATCTGACTCTCCGTGTCGGAAAAGTCTCCCGTGATACAACCTTTGATTATGTCTGCAATAACTGCACCTATCAATGGATGCGGGATATTGACTCCAACGGCACTTTGGACGAGGTAATGCGTATTGACGCATCTACCCTGAGGGCAGGAGAAACCTATTTCTTCTACGATAGTTTGAAGACCTCGCTTGATTATGACTCTATCTACAACTTGAGCTTGACAGTCTATCCTGTCTATGGCCCGACTGAACTCAGTTGGACTGACACAGTTTGCCGTGAAACACCTTACCGTTGGGATGAAATGGCGAGTGGCACAGACCATACTGCACGTTGGTTATGGGATGTTAAGCGGAACCGACGCGTTTGGTCGGAGGCTATCGATGTCAGTGTAGCGGGCACCTATACATTCCTCGACAGTCTTTATACGCGTACATATTTCATTGACCCGCATGGCGTCAATTCCGATACAACGCGCTGTGATTCTATATGGCAGTTGACTCTCTTCATTCCGCCTACATACAATTATAATATACCCCGTTATCTCTGCGATAATGATAGCCTGCGTTGGCAACAACGGCTTTATGTCGGCAGTGAGTTCAAGGACTCTCTGCTCTTAGACCCGATTGCCCTCGAGGTGGACACTATCATCTATGTCAATAAATCGCAATCGCCTTTCCGAGATACGGTTCGCTATTCATCTGTCTATCATTGTGATAGTATCTACAATCTTGCCCTCACTATAGGCGGTATTGACCGAACATATCTCCATGAGTCTATCAGCGATAATGATTCAGTTTGGTCGTTCTGCCATGCGGCGATAACAGGGGCTACCTGGAACTGCCGTTCCGGTCGTGATTTCCGCTTGGCAGCAGAGGCGCTTTACGACAGTACCAATATCCGTCTGCCCTATCAAGTTGAGCTTATAGATACCTTAACCAATATCGGCGGTTGCGACAGTATTATCATCGATACCTTGACCGTCTTGCCGGAGTACCACATGCACTTGGATACTTCTGTTTGCTCAAATGTCACCTTCCATTGGCGGCGCTATCGCAACCTCAACCATGAGCGCTCAGGTACTTATACCGATACCCTGCGCTCCGTGTATGGGACGGACTCAATCTTCTACCTTCACCTGACTACTATGCCGTCCGTCTATAAGCGTTCAGACCGCAATCTCTGTAAGAACGATACCATTTACGGCTGGCAGCATAGTCAAGATATTTATTTTGATCCGGTAGAGGACGCCGGCGCTACCTATGTCCGCTATACCGCTAACTACGAGACCGGACTGGGTTGCGACTCTGTTATTGAGGTCTGGATGACCTATTATGACTACTATAATTACTATGATACGGTAACTATTTGTGCCGGTTCGGAAACGACTTGGCGTGGCAAAACCTATTCGGCGGCAGGCGATTATTACGACAGTTTGAAGACTGCTTTCTGCGGTTGTGATTCTGTTTATCACCTCCATGTCATTACCAAACCGACGTACTATTTCGATGAATACTACACAGTTTGCGAGAGCGAAACGCCTTTCGTATGGAGCCGCAACGGTGTTGTTATTACGGACACGATACCGGTTAATAGGGCAGGTGAGTACATCTACCATGAGGACCACTTGACCCCCTATGGCTGCGATAGTAACTATGTGCTGCATTTATCGGTAGTGCCTGTCTTCAATCTCTGTGACCAGGATACATTAGGGTGGCAGTCTTATATCTACAAAGGCGATAACTATGAGCAGTTCCACGGTCCGTTGGTACTGGATCCTGCGGACAACAGGACGGTGGTTGTTGTCGCGGAAAGTAATGACACTATTACCCGCTCTATCTCCTATCCGACGTCGCTGCAGGGGCTTGACTCCGTCTTTGTACTTACCCTCGTGGTTCATCCCACGCCGGTTGTTGAGCGGAGTTTCAATGCTTGCACGGGTGATAGCACCTATTTGCTCAATGCCAAAACCTTTGATATAACGGCTACAGGACTGTACATCTTCCGCGATACACTGCCTACCGTCTCTTGTGGCTGTGACTCCATCATTATTGATACCGTCCGTGTAGATAGTTCTTACTATTTCCACGAGAACGAGCGAGCCTGTGCTGCTTTGGAAACTACCTACTGGGCGCAGTCAGGCAGAACCTATAGCGCGGACTATACGACGGTCATCCCCGTCGGCTATTCGCCGGTTGATACCATTATCTATGATACCGTCAGGTATAGCACTGTTGCGGGCTGTGATTCTGTTTACTACTACGCAGTGCAGTTCGACCGCTCCTATTTTATCAGCGAATATGATACCGTGTGCTCAACCGAAAAGACCTACCGCTGGCACAATAAAGTCTTTGATATCCCCATGCCGGAACATCTTCTTTGGTCCGGTGACACGACCTATGTGCTCTGGGATAGTTGCACGACCGCTCAGGGCTGCGACTCCATCTATATGCGGAGCGTCAATGTCCTGCCTACCCAATTGGTGGATACTGTCAGGACTATCTGCTTAGGCGATACCTTCTATCTCCATGAGCGTCCTTTGACAGCATCGGGTATCTACCGTGATACGGTGCCTAATAGATGGGGATGTGACCTTATTACAACGGTCTATTTGACTGTCGTTCAACCGACGCAGATTACCCTCTCTGACCCGATTATCTGTGCCGATGCAGAGGCTTATACCATTGCTTTCCACGCTACGCCGGCATCTATGCCGCCGTTGCGCTATAGCCTCTATTATTCCGACTATGCTCGTGATACACTTGGCTTTACCGACATTATTGACCGTGATATACCCGAAGGAGATTCCGTACTCTATATAGAGATGCCGCCGCTGCGTGATAGTATGGATTATCCGCGCCCCGGTAACTATATGGCTAAACTCTATTTCGATAACGGAATTTGTTTGGATAGTAATCTCTTGGCGCAGACCAAACCCTTCCAGATACGCTATCCCAATTGGGTATTGGAGCAGCACTGGAATGATATGGTGGCTGTGCTCAGTAGCCGCTATAACGGCGGTTACGACTTCGCCTCCTTCCAGTGGTATCGAGATGGTGTCTTGATGATAGGCGAAACGAACTCTTATGTCTATGAGCCTCATTGGCTCTCAGGAGCAAACTACAGCGCGGCGCTGGTTCGTTTAGGCGAAACAGAGGCAATCATGACTTGCGAACTGCCTGTTGATACAGTCCGGGATGATGCTGTAGTGCCGACGCATCCCTACCTGTCGGTTGTGCCGACCTTAGTGCTTAGAGCCAATCCACAAGTACATATCCTCTCTGCTAATGAGGGTGACTATACCGTTTATAACTCATGGGGCGCTAAAGTCCGTAGCGGACATTTCGTCCCCGACACACACGTCACACTCGGCGGCCAGGATGCCGGTGCTTATACAGTTGACTTGCCTTCGACGGCAGGAACATATGTGTTCTATTTGACAGATTCGGATGGCTTGAACCGTTCCGTTAAAGTGATTGTGCAATGATGAGATCGAGTCACTATATACTATTTTGCTTGCACCTGATGGTGGCTGTCCTTTCTGCTACACTACCGATGGGTGCCCAAACGCGTATGCAGGGCGATAAGGTCCATATGCAGGTGCGAACGGAGAAGAAACTTAACCGCTTTGGTCTTCGTTCCGACCCCTATGATGGGGTGTACCATTTTGGCTCATTCTGGTTGGAAGGAGCCTATTCGCAGTTCATGGCATCGCAGTCGCAGGCTATCAATAAAGGCGGCTATGGAGTCGGTGGCGGATTGAGTTACCTGTACCAAAATGGTCGTATGCTCATTTCAACCGGCGTGGGTGTGCGTTATCAGGTTGCTTATACCGCGGTTGCTAACTATACGGCAACCTATCCCCGTGTGAGGGATACCCAAGGGACGGAATATGACCTGAACATTCTCTTTGAAGACCGGACTGACCTTGCCCGTTCGCTCTATATCAATGTCCCTTTGATGGCGGGTGCATATTTCTACCGTAGGTGGTATGTCATGGCGGGCTTTAAGTTTGAGGCTCAGTTAATCGGCTCAACCTCTATGTCTGCCCTTGCTACCTCAGTTGCTTATTACGACCGCTATATAGGTCCTATCGGCGAAATGGATAATCATGGCTTACGCCGACAAGTCCCCCTGGCCCGTGAAGGCGATAAGTTGAACTTAGGGCTGGATGTGTTGGCGTCGCTTGAGTTGGGACATGAGTGGAAGATGAAGAAGGGTACACGCTATATCCGTGGTGATATAGACCGCAGAGATTACCGTGTACGCTTGGCGCTTTTTGCCGATGTAGGTATCCTCTCTGTTATGCCCTCTCATACCGCTAATCCTCTCTATGGCATTCCTGCGGATACACGCTACGATTTTGATACCTTTACGATGACGCACCTTTTTGCCTCTGACCAAGCTTCGGGTGCTTTGCGCAATATCTTTGCAGGAGTCAAACTCTCCTTCCATTTCGGCTATAAGACCCGCCAGAAGTGTATCATGTGCAGCAGCCGAGGCAGACAACAGTATCTCAAAAACTACAACTAATCATGTCACCTGATGACCTCAATCTGAAAGGCGCTCCCTTGCCCGAACACACGCTCTTAGGGCGTAAGGGGGAAGAGTATGCCGCAAGACTGATGAGGAAGAAAGGTTATAAACTGCTGGAGCAGAATTTCAGACTGGGCAAAATGGAGGTGGACCTGATTGTCGGCAACCGCTCGGAGATTGTGGTCGTGGAAGTCAAAACGCGTGCTTATAGCTATGCGGATCATATCGCCCCTGAGGACTATGTCGATGAGGACAAAAAACGTAGAATGTTGGCGGTCGGCAATGCCTACATGAAAATGAAAGATCTCACTAAAAACCTGCGTTGCGATATCATCGGTCTCATCATGAACCCTGAGACCTTTGAGGTCACCGAATGTCACCATCTTATTGATGCCGTCAAACCCCGACCACACACCGTCAACCAATTCACCCACACTGGCAAAGGCTTCGGTGCACACATCCGTAAAAAGAAACGTCTATGATGAAGCATCTCCTGACATATTTGTTTTTACTCCTTGCTCTTTCGCCATGTGCCTATGCCGCGCAGATTGAAGCCTTTGTGCAGTCCTATTACGAGGCAGAAATCACAATTGGCGATTGCAGCGCAGACTATCTCCAGACCAATAACCTCAAGTCGCATCTAACGGCGGGAAACAGCCTTGAACTGCGGCTATACGACCTGCCCGAAGGCACACTGCAACGCGTGACTATTTCGGTCAGATCGAACACCTCATCGGGGACTGGCGAAATGACACTCACAATGGGAGACCAACTGCTTTGGTCAATTCCCAATTCCACCTTTAAGAAATGGTATGGCGCCTATAGTTCTGCCTATGTGCCCATCAGTAAAGACATCGTCTCAAGCATGCAAGATACCTTGGTATTGCGTATCAAGGCAACCGAAAACTCGCTTTATTTTCAGTCCATTACGCTCGACTATGAACCCGTTGCGCCCGTTGCGCACACCGTTCAATTCGTGACCGGCACATATGCCCAACTGCCACCACTCGTTGAGTCCGAACCCGGAAAAGGAGTCTTGCTCCCAACCTTGGACGACCCCGATAGCGATTGGCGCTTCTTCTGTTGGGCAATGTCCCCTGTTGAGGAAACATCCGAACTGCCGGTAGCCTTTATGCCGGACACCAAGTATTTCCCCCAAAATGATGTAACCCTCTATGCCGTATATAGTTGGCGCATGAATACAACGGTCTTTGCCGAGTCAACCTTACATTCCGGCGAATATGTTATTGCGCAGCAATGGCTGGAGGACTATTTTGTTGCCGCGGGTGGAGTGGAGGATAAATATATCCCGACTCAGCCGATGAACTATATCCGCATTACCTCCGATAGCCTATACGCTTTGCAGGCGCCTTATGTGCCGAATGATTTGCGCTATGAGCTTATGGTACAGGGCGATAGCCTCTATATTCGCCATAAATCTACAGCCTCTTGGGTGGGCTTTGACTCCCAGCGCCGGTTGGCGGAAAAGAAAAGTCTTTGGCACTATGTTCCTGCGCGGTACGGCTCTGTCATGTTGGAGACTTCCATGGCGAATAAGTCCTATATGCTCTATATTTACTTTGATGACATCTCATCGGAAGACTATCCTTTTGGTTTACAGTACTTAACATATAATCCTAATATGCGGTGGCTCTTGCTTTTCCCGGTAGATGATGTTCCGTCAGCGCCGCTTCCTGCCCGTTACTCTACTTATCCGTTAGGGCATGTTGGCTTAGAGACCGTCTCCCTTCCCGCACGAGAGGGTATCTATGACCTCTTAGGACGATATTACGGCACCTCTTCCCAATCGCTTCTCCCGACGGGGGCTCTCCCTTCCGGCATCTACATCTACACCCGGTCCGACGGTGCCCGAACTCTCTTCTTCCGCTAACTCCAATCCTCCTCCGCTAACTCCAATCCTCCTCCTAACAACCTGGACACCTGTTTTTTCTTTGTTGGGTGCGCCGTGCCTCAGCGCGTCGGTTTCAGCCAATCATTCGATGGTTTAGTCTATTGATGCTGTCTCGGATAAACACCGCACAATAACCGGACAATA
>DFEE01000020.1:0-26637 GCA_002368645.1 Bacteroidales bacterium UBA3810 | reverse complement strand
ATAACCGGACAATAACCGCACAATTTAGCCTGGATATAGCCTCCATCTACCCTTTTTCTCCCTCGGCATCATGGCACTCATGACACCCCTCCAATGTCCAAAATGACCTGTTTTTCGTAAAATCTGCACTTTTATTTGCATATGCCCCCAAAAAGTTGTATCTTTGCATAAAATATGGAATCTATGAAACAACGCACCTTTTTAGCATCATTCTTCTTAGTCCTTTTAGCATTACCTATCTATACGTATGCGCAGGTACCTGTGCCCGTTGGTAACGGCTCGTATGCCTCTTTCGTCCCCCTCAGTGAGTCCCGTACTGCGCATCGTGGCGGCGCGCAGGCGTATCAGATGGAGCATCGCACCATCTATACCATTGACTCAACAGCCTATCCTTCCAATTCTTGGTGGACCTATGCCCTCGTCAACCCTTGGTCCGGCAAACTATGGGCGTACCCCCAGTGGGTGGAGATAAAGAACTGCGCCATCCAAATCGGTTATCCCACTTATTGGGAACCGACCGGATGCGAGATGAAATGGGACACACCGTTGTCCATCACGTTCCCGGACCTTAACACAGACCACTGTGATGTAGTCGGGTGGGGGGATTACCATGTCGTCTTGGAAATGCGCTCGGGTGATAAGTCTGTCCGCGTAACCTCGCTGCACGGATGTCCCGTTACATGGATTGAGACCCGCAATGTAGAGCCCGTTATCGCCAATCCCGATGACACCAAGTATGCCACGCTGACTGTTCCGAGTGCCGACAATGCCTCCCATGTGACCGCCGTACTCCTCTTGACCGAGGGCGTCAGCGCAACACAACTTCAAGACTATGTATCGGCTATTCCGACCCAATCGCATGTCACCTATTCCTATAACGCCACCGCCTCTACCATGACGACGGTTTTTGAGACCGACAAACCTGTGCTGCAAGGCTTCTTGCCGCACCATTATTATAACACAACACTCGACTTTGCCCTCTCCGCAGCGACCTATGCAACACCGCGTGGTGAGATGCGCATGAGTGTCGGACAGCGTTTCGCCATTACCTACAGGGTGCACCCTTTCTTGCCCTTCTTCCCGGCTCCCAAAGAGGATCTGACCGGCTACAGCAAAGAGCGCATGACCTCACTTGCTGCCGATTATGCCGCAAAGGGCTCCTTCGGTGCTGACACCTATTGGGGAGGCAAAGGGCTTATCCAGATGATGCACTACATGACCGCGGCGCTGCAATTAGGCGATACCGCCACGTACCGACTTGCCAAGACCCGCCTCAAATCAGCACTCGTTAACTGGCTGACATACACCCCCGGAGAAAAAGACTTCTATTTCGCCTACTACAACCGCTGGGGCGCATTGGTCGGTTTTGACTCCTCCTACGACTCGGACACCTTCAATGACCACCATTTTCATTATGGCTATTTCGTCTATGCCGGAGCTGTTCTCTGCATGCTTGATGAGGACTTCAAAGCCCAATATGGCGCCATGCTCCGCGAGGTAGCCCGCGACTATGCCTCATGGACTACTGCCGAAAACGAACTGCCCGAACCGCGTTTCAGAACCTTGGATATGTACTGCGGACACTCCTTCGCAGGAGGTATGGGCAATGAAGGTAATGGTAACGGTCAAGAGTCTTCCTCTGAAGCCATGCAGTCCTGGGTCGGACTGTGGATGTTAGGTGCCGCCTTAGAGGACCAAGAGATGCTCGAAGCCGGTATCTTCGGCTATACCCTCGAATCCCGCGCCGTGGCAGAGTATTGGTTTGACCGCGACCGACGCAATATCGATTACACCAAATACCAACACCCCTATTGCTGCAACTTGACCATGCAGGGAGTAGGTTGGTGGACATGGTTCTCCGGAGACCCTGTCTGGATGCACTCTATCCAGTGGCTGCCCATTAGCCCCGGTCTGCAAAACTACTTCACGGAGGACCTTGACTTTACCCGTTGGGACTACACCGAGATGTATCGCCTTAAGGAGGTCGGCGATTATGAAGCCCCGACCGGTGGCTTGGGCGACGAGTCCGGCTTAGGCAATGTCTGCCTCTCATACCTCGCGCTCTTCGAACCGGACTCTGCCGCACGCGTATGGGATAGGGCTGATGCAGCCGGTAAAGCCCTTGCGCGCAATGCCGACACCGGAGGCATAACCTATTGGCTTATCCATGGACTGCGCTCCTATGGCTCTATTGCGCACGATATCTATGCGGACTACCCCTTGGCGGCTGCATATATAGTAGGAACAGACACTACCTATATGGTATATAACGCCACGGCTACTGAGAAGCCCGTCCGGTTCTCATCCGACGTCACTGTGACTGCACCTGCTCATGCGCTTTGGATAGGCACGTCTTCTTCCTTAGGAAAAGCTGTTTACCCCATCGCCGATGAACCCGCACCCGAGCCTGACCCCATAGCAGCGGCTTGGACGCACGCCTATCCCAATATTGCCCTGCATAAGCCCGTAGAGGTTTCCTCATACGAGAATGCCGGTTGCCTTGCCGTCAATCTTACCGATGGCGCGTATAACACCCGTTGGGGCTCCGCACACCGAGATAACGAATATGCCATTGTGGACCTCGGTGACGAGTATTATATCCACTACCTCACTCTTTATTGGGAAGCGGCGTATGCCTCTCGTATTGAAATTGCAGTTTCCAATGACGGTAACGCTTGGCAGACCATGACCCTCTCCGGCACATCGGGGACACAACAGGTCGATGTCGCACTGCGAGGCAGGTATATCCGCCTGACGGGCTTGGAACGCGCAACGCCCTATGGTACATCCCTCTATGAATTAGAGGCATACGGTCTTCCCCTCTCCGGCAATGCCAATGAGATTATCGCCTTGGAGATTAGTTCGGATGACGCCTTCCTCATTCCGGGCGAGACACCCGCTTATACCGTAAAAGGCTATAACTACCTCGGTGCGGAACTGCCCGTCTCTGCCACTATCACTACAGCGGTGACAACGGACACTTATGCCATCACCGCGACCTATGGCAGCCTTGTTGCCACCCATTCATGGCCCGTGATGGAGGTGGTGCAGGTTGATACCATTACGGTTACACCCGCAGTAGTGTCCGTGCCCTATCAGACCAAACAGGACTTTACGGTACAAGCCCTTGACCAATTCGGCTTTGTGCTCAGCGAATATACCTACACGTTCTATGCAACCGACCTCAGGGACACTACCCTCCATTTTGTTGACCCGAGTGGTTTGAGCGGCGAGGAGGTTACCGCCGAGGTGCATGTCGCAGGCTATGCTGACTTCAACTTGGCAACAGGCAAACCCGCCCAATGTTCCGGCACCGAAAATGAAAACGCCATGGGACCCGACAAAGCCGTGGACGGAAAGTTAGATACCCGCTGGGGCTCACGTTTCCAAGATGACGAGTGGCTGATGATTGACCTCTTGGACGAGTATTATCTTGACTCTGTCAAACTCTATTGGGAAGCCGCCTATGCTACCGCTTATGAGATTCAACTCTCCAATGACGGTATCGTATGGACAAGCGCTGTCGTTGTTACCGATGCCCACGGAGGTGTCGTTACCCATGTCCTCACGCCTCTTCAAACGGACCGGCAACCGACCGCACGCTATGTACGCATACTCTGCCATACCCGCTCCACAGGCTATGGCTCATCACTCTACGAGGTGGAGGTCTATGGCGCCGGCATTGTGCATCCCTACCTCCCGACCGGCTTGGAAGAGATTTCCGCTTCCGGCACCACACTGGGCGACATGCCGGCTCAGAAGCTGCTGTTTAACGGCAGGGTCTATCTCCTCCATAACGGCATATGGTACACCATTGCCGGCGAAAAAGTCGGTTTTTAAGAAAAATATATACTTTTATTTGCATATCCCCTAAAAAAGTTGTATCTTTGCAAGGCTATTTGAATATAATCTTTAAAAACAAACCATAATGAAAAACACAATTCTTAACGAATTATCTTCTTCAGCGAAGAAATCTCTTACTCTTTGCCCCCCCCCATTCGCGGGCAAAACAGTACGTGGACTATGTACACTCCTCCTCTTATGCGTGAGCATAACAGGCTGGGCAACGGAACAGAACACATATATCGGTGTTGCTGGTGGGTGTGATGCGTATTTTGAAAAAATACAATGGATGGCTATTGAAAATGTGGCTATGCCAGCCAATGTTGATAATATTCAGTTATCGGAGGATATTCCTTCTGTTTATGTCACATTTGCTGATGCTGCTTTTAATGAAGTAACTGGATGCGAATGGGATAATCATGTAAATGGCGCTTGTATATGGGTGCATTTGCCATTAGAGTCCATGTACACGGATATTTATGTCAAAAACAATGGAACTGTAAGATGGGGTTTTACGTTATATAACAAAGATGGAATTGACGATCGAGAATTTAATGCCTCTGATTTGACTATTACGTCAAGTGTGGATCTGTCCCTTACAGTAGGGGAAACTTCTGACATAACGAAGACAACATCTTCTTCCGGAGCAATTACGTATACGTCTTCACATCCTTCTGTGGCTACGGTTGATTCTGAAGGACATATCACGGCTGTAGCAGGCGGAACGACAACGATTACCGTAAAACAAGCAATTGATGTTACAAATCAGTATAAAGCGGGATTGCAAACAATAGTTGTTACTGTTCCGCGTTCGAGCGAGTGTAGTGGTGATCTTGGCTACTTTAACACACCAGAGACGAAGCGAATAAGTTATACTATTGAGTATTTACCAATATCGGATAAGATTCGGTATACTGTAACCGGTTATAATACGGAAGTTCTGGATTATCTTGAAATCCACACTACATCGGGAAATTCTGATGCTTTAAGTATTACTAACGGAGTAGCAACATGGTTGCAAATCGCTCCTGAAAGCGGGACAGAGATGGCTATACGCTTCCTTTATAGTACTGCATCTATAGGGGGAAATGAACAAAATTCTCAAAATGTAAGTTTAGATGATCCTCAATGCGTATATTATAAATCTCACGATTGCGAAGTAGAAGAAGCTGCTGCTCCTGTTCCTACAACTGCACCTGCTAATGATGAATCAAGAGAATTATGTCAAGTGCAAGGAATATTAGGAACAACAAAGTATCTGGCACCTGGTTTTACTCGATATGAACCAACATGGGGAGGAAGTACTCATGAGGTAATTTCGTTAAGTGGAAAATCTGTTGATCACATCATGTCAGGTTCTGGTTTCGCAGGAGGAATCGGCGATAAAGATATCCGCGACTATACTCACGTGCAATTTGATGTTTGGTGTGCGGAAGCAAAAACTTTTGGACTTCAGATAGTTTGCTGGAATGGTGATTGGCGGTATGGTGCAAAGAAAAACTTTACGACTACTGCAGAAGAATGGAAAACAGTCAGCATACCACTTAGCGAATTTGAGCACAGCAGTGCTGATTTGGCAACATCTGTATTGTTATATTTCCAAGATCTCAACAATACGCAATTCTATATTACAAATATATATTATTATACCAATTCAGTTATTTGTGCAAGCGAACCGGATGAAGCTCCAGAAGTTACATTGCAGAAGGCTTGTCAGGTATATAGCTTGTATAGCGATTATAATTATCCTGAGCAAGCAACAAAACTGAATAATGCGTTGTGGTGCGGAGGAACTGCTGAAGATGTAATGATTGCAGGAAAGAAGGTAAAAAAACTTTCAGGAAGTAGTGGTTGCTACGGATTTGAGAAAAGTGGAGGATACACAACCACGATTAATGTTTCCGAATATGACTATATGCATGTGGATGTATGGGTTCCGCAAACGACAACTATTCAGTTTGATCCGATTAACAGGAATGGAACGGGAGATGGAAATGAACCGGAGCAACATGTGGATAGAACCATCACTTCGGTTGGTACTTGGCAAAGTATTGATATCCCTGTTTCGGAATTTAAGGCAAAAGGTCTAAGTATGGAACGTGTTTGGCAGTTCAGATTCGATGGATTGTCCGGCGGCAAGAAAATGTGGTTCACAAATTTGTATTTCTACAAAACTGCTGATTGTACCCCTGATTATTCAACATGGAATCTGGCTCTTAACAAACCTGCATATGCCGGAAAGGAAGTGGTTGGATCAGAGATTTATCGAGCTAACGATGGGGATATTACCCAAAGGTGGGCAACTGGCGCAAATCCAGATATTTCGACTCAATGGTGGTATGTTGACTTGGGGGCAAAATATGATTTAACCCGTATAGAGATTACCTTTGAGAATGCATATCCTATAAAATACGTATTGCAGGTAGCAACTGAAGATCCCGCTGGAGATGAGAGTAAATGGACCAATGTATACGCGACAGCGGAAGCTGGAGAGGAGCCTGGACATAGTAATGTTGCAGAAACTGCCGAGGCGAATAAGAACATTTACGATGTCACCGGTAATGTGGGACGTTATGTTCGTATTAAATCATCGCAAAATTCACTCGACGGTCAATGGGGTTTCAGTATGTGGGAATTCCGTGTGTTTGCTTCGGGCATTGCTGCCGCAGATGCAAATGCCCCGGTAATGGAATCAGCAATGGTATATGATAATCCTATCTGGTCAAGCGTAACACTTACATTAACAGCGACAGATGAGGAAGGTGACGTTAATAAATTCCGAGTAAACGACGGTCATGGAAATACATTCATTGTTAATACTGATGCAGAGCATCATGCAACGATTAGTGATTTAGCAATGGGAAAATATACGTTTACTATTGAAGCTATTGATGGGGCGGCAAATATTTCAGATAATAGTATAGATGTAAACGTGGAAATTTTCAACCCATCAGCAAACTTGGCATTTTCTAAAGAGGCAACAGCTGGATTCTACGAGAATCAGGGTGAAAAACCGGAATTTGCAAACGATAATAATTTGGGAACCCCGTGGACTACTTGGAGTTCAACAGGAAAACGTCCTATGTCTGAACAGTGGTGGTCTGTTGACTTAGGTGATGTATATCAACTCTCTGCTGTAGAATTATTCTGGGCAGATAAGTCAGATCATTATCTGATCCAAGTAGCGCATTCTGAACCAACTGACAAATCAGATGACTCACAATGGTATACTGTTTTGGAAGTGGAAGAACTGCAGAATACAGGCAATGCGGAAGAGAATGTAAATCACCATGCTCTTAATGCTTCTGCTCGTTATGTCCGAATGAAAGCATTGACAATGCAAGGTAATTACCTCAAACTTTGGGAATTCCGCGTATTTGGTTCTGCATACGCTGCAAAAGACAATAATGCTCCGGAGATAACTTCTGCGTCCGTAACTTACGGAGAGGGAAATGCTTATTTGACCCTCGAAGCAACCGATGCAGAGGATAGCGCTATTAAAACGTTCCGTGTTGTAAATACGACTACAGGTGAAAAGGCTTTATATACTACCGACGGAGAAAATAAGATTACGATAGAAGGTTTGGATTTAAATACCCCGTATAACTTTGAGGTTCAAGCGATGGATAAGGCAGCAAACTTATCTTCTGTTACTCCATTAGTAGTTCGCCTTCCGGCTACCTCAGGGAATATCGCTAAGAATAAACCTGTAGTAGTTGGATACCAGACAGGAAACGGAGATGAGTCTAAAGAAAAAGCAACGGATGGTAATTTATCTACATGGTGGGCAACATGGGATAATCAACCTGCTACGGATGAATGGCTTTACGTAGACCTTGGAGCATTATACGATTTGTCAAGTATCGTGACAAAATGGGAAGCGTCATGTTCTACGGATTATATTCTTCAAGGAAGAAGAATAGAACCGACAGAAGATGAGGCTAAAGATGATAATGCATGGGAAAACTTAGCAGAAGAAACTCGTGCGACGGCAAACTCTACCGTAACGACGGAAGTAAGTGGAGTAGCACGATATGTACGCTTCCGCTCTAAAACAAGAAGCGATATCGGATTTAGACTTTGTGAGTTAGAAGTGTATGCCAATGCTGCTGTCATGGAATTAGACGAGACTATAAGTAATACCTCGACTATTAATTCTTATGATGGCTCTTCGGTCTATGTTATTTTAAAACGCTCCTTTACCGCCAACAACCTCTACACGCTTGTATTACCGTTTGATGTGGATGCCGCGCAGATGGCGGCGAAACTGCCGGGAAAACTAACTAAATTAGATGGCGTCAGGAGAAAAGCCAACGACGATATGTACCTCAACTTCGTGGATGTTTCCTCTATGGAAGCCGGTGTCGCTTATCTCTACACTCCAAGCGATAATGTAACCAACCCCGTCTTTGAAAATGTCGTGGTTGATAAAGTCATCCATCCGTCAACCTATACCCAAGATGGCTATACCGCCACTTATACCGGTATCTATGACGCAACCGCCGATGTTCAAACTACTCTTGCGGGAGCAAATAATTATGTTCTTGGCAGCGACCAATGGTTATATGAAGTAGCACCAATGCCTGATGACCCTAAGTTGGCGATGAACGCCTTCCGTGGCTACTTCACCCTCAACTTCGGCGCAAATGCAGCGCCCGGACGCCGTGCACGCGTCGTCTTTGGCGATATAGACGATAACCCGATGACGACAGAACTTGAGGAATTGGACAACAAACAACTGCCCGATAAACGCATCGAGAATGGTCAACTCCTCATTATTCGCAACGGACATACTTATAACGCCCAAGGACAATTGCTCCGATAATATAGAAACTGTTTTTTGATAAGCTAAATACTACTACAATGAAAAACTATATTATTCCTAATACCGAGGTGCTGACACTGCAATCACTTTTAATGCAAGCCCAAAATGTTTCCGGCGGCGATATAAAGGGTGTTAAAACGGGTGAAATGCCACCAAGTATTAACTAAACAACAATCATTATGCGTAAATCCTTATTATGGCTCGCTGCCCTCACTCTGGTAGCTTGCACGAAAGGTCCGAAAGCGGATGTCTATACAACCTCCGAAGCGGGAGATAAATGTGCCGCTACAGGACAAGTGCGTTTCCGTGCAGTAACAGAACCTTCTGCCAATGCCCTGCGTATCTATCCTGATGACGAGCGTCAGGTGATTGACGGCTTCGGCGGCTCACTCACGGAGTCCTCTGCCTTTGTACTCGCTAATCTTCCGAAGGCGACCAAGGATGCTATCCTTGAGGAACTGTTCTCTGAAAATGGCGCTAACTTCAGTTTGGTCAGGACGCAAATCGGTGCCTCTGATTTCTCGGTGGAAGGTAAGTACTCGCTCGCTGAAAAAGATGGGGATACTGCCCTTGAGAGCTTCTCCCTCGACCGTGATAAAGAGGGCTTCCCTAAAACCGAATACCCTTATATCCAAGACGAGACCTATGACCTATACCCCCTTATGAAGGATGTGTGGGCGATTAAGCAGGCACAATGTGATAAAACCTACCGCATTGTCGCCAATACATGGACTGCGCCGGCGTGGATGAAAGACAATAAACTCTACTACCAGCGCGATGCCCATGCTTCACGAGGAGGCGCACTATTGCCGGAGTATTACTCAACCTATGCCGATTATCTCATCAAATATATTCAGGCATACAAGGCTGAGGGTATTCCTATTTGGGCTATTACTCCGGTTAATGAGCCGATGGGC
Organism: Bacteroidales bacterium UBA3810; assembly: GCA_002368645.1. GTDB lineage: Bacteria > Bacteroidota > Bacteroidia > Bacteroidales > Paludibacteraceae > Colicola. The sequence continues at coordinate 17,052 of DFEE01000020.1, read as the reverse complement.
AATGACGGCGGTTGGGAGTCTATGGACATGAGCCCCGCAGCGGAGGCGGATTTCATAGCACATTACTTAGGTCCTCGCTTGGAAAAAGCCGGCTTGGGAGAAATAGAAATCTTGGGCTTTGACCAAAACACCTTTGAGATGGGACCCTATACCGCTGCTATCTATGGCGACAGCGAAGCAGAACCTTATACCGACGGTATGGCTATTCACTGGTATGGCTCGACGATCTCCTGTTTCCTGGAGGTGCTGGACTCTATTCACCAACTCTATCCCGATAAGAAACTGCTTCATACCGAGGGCTGTATCGATAACTTAGGTTGTCCCGTCTGGGGACCCGCTATAGCCGACCCCGAAGGATTTACTGAATCCGGCTGGTTCAATAATGATAGTTTCTGGTGGAAGAAGGTGGCTACCGACTGGGCATACTCGACTCCTTGGTGGCCCGAACTGCACCCTGCTTATGCTCCCGCAGTACGCTATGCCTCCTATATAATAGACGGTCTTAACCACTGGATGACCGGCTATATTGACTGGAATATCGTCTTGGACTCCATCGGAGGACCAAACCATGTCAACAATTTTGCTGCGGCTGAAGTAATGGTTGATTATGCGCGCGAAGAGCCCGTCATCTACTTTACCCCGTATTACTATGTGCTCAAACAATTCTCACGCTCCATGCGCCCCGGCGATGTGGTCGTTAGAGTAGATGCTCCCCTCAAAGAGAATATACACCTCTGCGCCGTGAAGAAACAGGACGGCTCCCTTGCCGTTCAACTGCTCAATACGGCATTAGAGCCCGAGCAACTGACCCTTGCTCTCAACAACTATGAGGCTGAGATTCAACTCCCCGCCAACAGTGTGCAGACGCTTATCATCAAGGAATAAATCCTAATAGAAGAATAAGTAGCCTAATAAAATGGCAGATACAATGCCGAAGAAATCCGCTATGAGGCCGCAAACGACTGCGTAGCGGGTATCTTTTATACCCACAGCACCGAAATACACCGCTAAGATGTAAAAGGTTGTATCGGTCGAGCCTTGCACAATTGATACGAGTCTGCCTACAAACGAGTCGGCACCGTACTGCGCCATCGCATCGACCATCAAACCGCGTGCACCGCTGCCGCTGAGCGGACGCATGAGCGCTGTCGGAAGAGCCGGCACAAAATCGGTATTGAGACCTATCGCACCAAAACACCATGCCATGCCCTGTACAAGCAAATCCATGCCGCCTGACGCCCTAAACATACCCACTGCTACCAGAATAGCTATCAGGTAGGGAATAATGCCTACAGCAGTCTTAAAACCGTCCTTGGCGCCGTCTATAAAGGCGTCATATACATTGATCTTATGCACCATGCCGGCAATAATGAACCACACAATGACCGCGAGCAATAACGCCGAAGCAACTATACCCGACCACATGCTGAATTTGGATTGCTCAACCGACATGCCCGCCCAAATGATCAACCCGACAATAGCGGTCATGGCTAAAAGCGTACCGATAATAACCGGCTGGAAGAGGTTAATCTTTTGCGCGATAGCCACAGATATGAGCCCCGCCATGGCGGCAAAGAAAGTCGCTAACAGTATCGGCAGAAACACATCTGCGGGATTGGCGGCACCCATTTGGGCACGGTAGGTCATGATACTCACCGGCACTAAAGTCAAGCCGCTGGTCACTAACACAAGAAACATTATCATGGAGTTAGAAGCCCTCGTCTTGTCGGTATTGGTCTCCTGCATCTCACGCATGGCTTGCAGCCCCAACGGAGTCGCGGCATTATCTATACCCAACATCGTTGCGCTGATATTCATCAGCATTGACCCGAAAGCAGGGTGACCCTTCGGTAGTTCCGGAAAAATACGGGTGAAGAACGGACTGACTACACGGCTGAACTGTGCTACTACGCCCCCGCGCTCACCAATCTTCATGATGCCCATCCACAATGCCAAAACACCGGTCAGCCCAATTGATATTTCAAAACCATTCTTGGCAGAGGAAAATGTGGAATTTAAAATCTCCGTGAAAATGTCCGTGTCGCCAAATGCAAAAAACTGTACGCAGCCCATAATAACAGCTGCGAGAATAAGGAAAATCCAAATATAATTCAAAATCATACTGCAAAAATACTGCTTTTTCATTGAATATGCAAGAAAAACGTAAAAAGATTTGCTTTTTTATCCAAAAAGTGCTATATTTGCAGCCTATAAGATGAAACTGCGCGATTTGGAATATAGGACTTGGACGTACATACGTCATGTACTGACGGCATGGAATACGGGAGGAGAAGGTATACACTCTCCCTACTTGTTCTACCTCGTGCGTTTCCTCTTCTATGACGACAATACCTATTATATATATAAAGATATTGAGTATCGTCGCTCATGTATGCTCCGCGCACCGAAAGTAATCAGAACTGAGGACTATGGAACAGGTCATTATTGCGAACGTAGCGTCATGGAGATAGCCAAGACCTCTCTGGAACGCCCTAAGGTGGGACAACTCTTCTTCCGGCTCATTCATTATCTCTCCCGCGAAGCCGGAAGACCCTTGCAGATTGCCGAATTGGGCACCTCATTAGGCATTACAACGGCGTATTTGGCTGCGCCTTACTCACGTAATCATGTGTGGAGTTACGAAGGGGCGCATGAGATAGCGCAATTGGCGAAGAAGAACTGGGAGGCATTAGGGCTTCATAATATCCATCTTGTCGAGGGGAATATAGATGAAACCTTGTCCGTATCGTCTGCACGGGGGCTGAATGCTATTCCCCATTGGGATTTTGTTTTTATAGACGCCAACCATACCTATGAAGCAACCAAACGGTATGTGATGCACTTTATCCCGCTCCTGAATGAAAAAAGCATTATTGCCCTTGACGATATTCACTACTCCGCCGAGATGGAGCGAGCTTGGCAGGAAATGAAGGCACTGCCTGAAGTTACAACCTCTATGGACCTCTACCATGTAGGATTGTTATTCTTTGATAAACATTATATTCATCGACATTATAAACTACGACTATGATTTACACCAAAACAGGCGACAATGGTACTACCTCCCTCGCCAGCGGCGTGAGAGTGCCTAAAACCGATTTGAGGATAGAGACTTACGGCACAGCTGATGAGCTCAATAGTTTTGTGGGACTGCTTCGAACGGAAGCGGATGATGAGACTTTGGAGTTTATCCAAAATAAACTCTTCAATCTGGGTGCCTTTTTGAGTGATGCGGAAGGTGAGTGGGTTAGCGCGACGGACACGAGGCGGGTAGAGCAGGCGATTGACCAACTGACTAAGGAACTTGAACCGATGCGCGCTTTTGTGCTGCCGGCGGGCGATAAAGCAATGTGTTATAGCCATATATGCCGTACCATAGCGCGCCGGTTGGAACGCAAAATGGTAGCACTTTCCGACTCATCCGAAGGGCAAATGGGAGAGGCTAAACGATTCGTCAATAGACTATCCGACTACTTCTTTACGTTAGCACGATGGTTGGGAGCAAAAAATGGCATAAACGAGACAAATTGGCGCAAAATATGATGAAAATCGTGCAAAATGCAAAAAAAATCAAAAAAAGTTTGCACAAATAGTTATTTTTTTATAATTTTGCACGATATTTTTCGTAGGTAGCGCCGAAATGGTGCGCTATACTATTGAATAATAGTTTGTTAAACCGAGAAATTAGTATAAAGTTACTATGTATTGGACTTTGGAACTGGCGTCTAAATTAGAAGACGCTCCATGGCCGGCAACTAAGGACGAGCTTTTGGATTACGCCAATAGAACCGGCGCACCTGCAGAAGTGATTGAAAATCTGGAGGATCTTCCTGATGAAGAGGAAGACGTGTATGAATCGATTGAAGACATCTGGCCGGACTATCCGACGAAAGATGATTTCTTCTTTAACGAAGACGAATATTAAAATTTGAAACAAGGTGAAAAGATATGTTGCTGTCATTTGCTTAATGGTGATTGCTGTGTCCGTTAGAGCACAATTCGATCCGCAGATAGGGCAATATATGTATTTACCGACGACCTATAATCCTGCAGCGGCAGGTGATGGGGATTTGATGAAGGCAGCAGGCATGCACCGCATGCAATTCATTGGCATCCAAAATGCCCCGATGAGTACCTACTTCTCTTTCTCAAGCCCTTTCCAAATAGGTAAGACGAAACATGGTGCTGGCGTGCGGTTCCTGAACGATAGTTATGGCTTGTTTACCACGCAGTCTGTGTATGGACAATACGCCTATCGGCAGAAGATTGGTAAGGGCTATTTGGCTGTTGGTGTGGATCTCGGATTCGTCAATGTAGGTTTTCAGGGTACGAAAGTAAACCTGGATAGTCTTTCCGAATCGGAGTATTTTGACAAAAGCGACGAAGCAATACCGATGCAGGACAAATCGGGCATGCAGTTCGATATGGGCATTGGCGTATGGTATGCAACACCGACATGGTGGGTGACCCTCAGCTACTCCCATTTGACCCAACCGACAATCGACTGGGATGACAAGAGCTCTATTAAACTGGTGGGTACTTTGTATGGCGGAGGTGGTTATACCTTCAAACTTAAGTACCATAAAGAGTGGCAATTGGCAGCTTCGGCTTTCGTAATGTCGGACTTTCGGTCATGGGATGCTAATGTGACCCTGATGTGCCACTATAAGGAGCGTTTCCGATGGGGATTAGGCTACCGCATAGCGGGGAGTATCAATATCCTTTTGGGCGTCGATATCATATCGGGACTGTCTATCGGGTACACGTGTGAGTTACCGCATAACAACCTGCTGCTTGAGTCTGCCGGTACACATGAGATAATGCTCTCTTACGGTTTTAATATCCTCAAACCGCGGAGAACCAATAGATATAAGAGCGTGCGTTACCTGTAACGCTGATATTGTTGAAAATCAATAGAAATATATAGAAACATGAGACTGAAACAATTTTTGCCGCTTGTCATTATGACCGTAGCTTTGGTGGCCTGCAACAAGCCCGCCGGTGAGCTCGTGGGTGTCGGACGAGCAGGTAATTTTAAGGAAGCTAACCCCTATGGTATGATTTTTATCAAGCAGGGTTCTTTTATGATGGGTGCTAATACCCAGTCCGCTGTATTTGAACAACCGGACAATATCATGATGGCTACTGTGGAGGCTTTCTGGATGGACGAAACCGAGGTTACCAACAATGAGTACAAGCAGTTCGTCTATTATGTGCGCGACTCTATCGCCCTGTCCTTGCTAGTTGAAGCCGGTATGTACGACTATGCCATTCAACCTAAGAACGGTGACTTTGATGAGGAAAACTATGCACTGAACTGGAAGAAGAAAATTCCTTGGGGCAGTACTGACGATGAAATCAGAGATGCTCTTTCACCGCTCTATTATGATGACGGTTCTTTCCGTGTTAACTCCTTACACTACCGCTACTCCTGGATTAACTACGATGAGGCTGTTTCAGTCAGCAAGAAGTTTGATGTGACCCAAGGTCTGTATCCTAAAGGCTCAACTGCTCGTATAGACACTTTCTGGGTGGAGGAGAACGGAGCTATTCGTGATAGTACAATTGAGCATCCGCTGATTCAACCATCTGACCTCAGGACCCACAAGATTATCTGCGTATATCCGGATACCTTGTGCTGGGTGCGTGATTTCCAATATTCGTTCAATGACCCGATGCTGCTTAAGTATTTCTCTCACCCCGGTTATTTAGAGTATCCGGTAGTGGGCGTAACATGGGAGCAGGCACATGCTTTCTGCAATTGGCGTACCAAGTTCTTCAATGAACACTCTGTTCTTGGTGCACAAGACTATCGTCTGCCGACTGAGGCGCAGTGGGAATATGCTGCACGTGGCGGCCGAAAGATGGCGATGTATCCGTGGGGCGGCAACTATGCTCGCGATGCCAAGGGGTGCTTCTTCGCTAACTTCAAGCCTTATCGCGGTGCATATAACGATGATACCGGAACGACTACCATGAAGGTGGCACAGTTCAAACCCAACGATTTCGGTCTCTATGATATGGCGGGCAACGTAGCGGAGTGGACTATTTCCGCATACCAGTCCTCTGCTAACACCGGTGTACACGACTTGAACCCCGACTATAGCTATATGGCGCGCAAAGACGACCCGGATATCTTGAAACGTAAGGTTGTTAAAGGCGGTAGTTGGAAGGATATCAGTTACTACCTCCAATGTGGCGTAAGGTCGTATGAATACCAATATGAATCCCGTCCGTATATCGGTTTCCGCTGCGTGAAGGCTTATATCGGACAATAAAATCAATAATCAGAACTAAATTTATTAGATATACTATGGCAACTGAAACGAAGCAAAAGAAAGAAAGTGCTTTTATGCATTGGTACCACTCCTATCAAGGTAAAAACGTGGTAAACATTGTGTATTCTGTAGGTGCATCCGTCGTTATTATCGGTGCATTGTTCAAGATTCTCCACTGGCCGGGTGCCAGCCAGGTACTGATGGTAGGTATGTTCACCGAGGCATTCCTCTTCTTAATTGGTACATTGGAATCTCCCCACGAGGAATACCACTGGGCTAACGTTTTCCCGCAACTGCTGGAGTTCGGTTCACCCGAAGATCGTATAGAGAAGGCTGCTAACCAACCTGTTCCGACTCTCTTGAGCCCGGCAGAGGCTGCTAAAGCACCTGAGACCGCTAAAGAAGGCGCTAAAGTGGCGGCTTTAAGCGATAAAGAGATCGAAGCACTCAATAAATCCATTAAGGACTTGGCAGGTACGGCTGACCAACTCGCTTCTATCGGCAAAGTGGCTGAGTCCACCAATAAGTTGTCTGCTAAAGCGGAAGCTGCCGCAGAGGCTGCTGATAAGTTTGCCCTTGCGGCTAATGCTCTCGGCCAGAAAAATGACCAATTAGGTGCTGCCTACGACGGCGTTATTGCCGGTGTACAGGGCGCAGCTAATACAACCAAAGAGTTGGGCAAAGGCATTGAAGGCATCAACACCAAAGTGGCTTCTCTGGGTTCTGTTTATGACCTCCAGATTGCTGCTATCAAGGCGAATAGTGAGGCTATTAAGGCTGAAGGAGCTGCTATCACTGCTAATGGTGATGCCGTTAAGGCTCAAGGCAGTGAGATTGCTGCCCAGACCAAGCAGATTAAGGCCTTTTGTGAGCAATTCGTTGCCGTAGGTGCGCAAGTAGCTGAACTCGGTAAGGGTTTTGATGCTATGAAGAAGGCTAATGACGAGGTCCTCAAGAGCCAGGCTGCATACGAGGAAGCTACTAAGAAATTGGCTGCCCAAGTAGCGGACCTTAATAAGATTTACGGCAATATGCTCAATGCTTTAGCCTGATTATAACGAGTTTACTTTACGGATTTCACAAATAAATAAAGAGAAATGTCTGGAGCTAAGAACTGTCCGGAAACCCCGAGACAAAAAATGATAGGTATGATGTATCTGGTGCTCACCGCCATGTTGGCGTTGAACGTTAGTACGGATATCTTGAATGGTTTCGTGATGGTAGATGACAGCTTGTATTCCTCTATCGCATCGAATCAAGACCGTAATGCCGATATGTATGCAAGCTTGGAGCAAAACTACAACGACAACCCCGAGAAATTCGAAGCATCCTATACCGACGCCATGGCACTCAAGCAAAAAGCCGATTCGTTGTTTAACTATATTTCTAAATTTAAACACGATATGGCTGTCTTGACCGATGGTGAAGAGTCTGTGGCACAACACAACTATGCGACCGGTTATGCCGCTCGTGGCTTGCATGGCGCAAGTAACTTGGATGTGGCTGGCCAATATGCAATTGTACAAGGTAATGGCCAAATCTTAAAGGATAGGATTCACGACTATCGCGACTACCTCCTGTCTGTTTTGGCTAAGAATGATAACCCTATGGAGGCTGGTACCATCCGTAAAATGGAAGACCAATTCAATCAGTTATTTACCTGCAATCGCGGTTGGAATAACCACGATAAAGACTCTGTGGACTGGGAAGTGGCTGTATTCGACGGTATGGTAGTGAGTGCGTCTATCACTATTTTGAGTAAAATCCAAAACGATATTCGTAACTCCGAGGGTGAAATGATTAATTACCTCTTAGGTAACGCTGACGCTAAGGACTTGCGTGTAAACAAGTTGCAAGCCTATGTTATTCCTAAATCCGACTACGTTATTCGTGGCGGTAAGTATAGTGCTCAGATTATCTTGGCGGCGATTGACTCGACCCAACGCCCTGCGTATTATATAGATGGTCAGCGTATTAATGACCATGGTCTCTATGAGGTAGTGGCTGCCGGTTTGGGTGTTAAGACCTATAAAGGACAAATAGCTTTTGAGAGTAATACAGGTGAGATGCAATACTTGCCCTTCGAGAGCAGTTATACCGTTGGTGAGCCTGCAGTGACAATATCCAATACGGACCTTAATATTATGTACCGCGGCTATGAGAACCAGTTCTCTATTTCCGTTCCGGGTGTAGCTAATGATAAGGTGAAGGTCTCCGTCAATGGTGCTGCTGTAAGTCGACGTGGTAATTTCTGGATTATCAAACCCGGCGATGCCTCTAAAGAGGTTACAATCAATGTACAAGCCGAGATGGAAGGCAAATTGCAACCGATGGGTTCGATGGCGTATCGTGTGAAGGCGTTGCCTAAACCCGGTGCATATTTCAAGACCGGTGACCTCGAGATTGGTGATGGTAATATCAGCCGTAGTGCACTCTTGAATCCCAATGCTACTGTTATTGCCTCCTACGGTCCCGATGGTCTGTTGAACTTACCCTTCACCATTACATCGTTCAAAGTCAACATTAATGGTGTGATGATGGATTCACGCGGTAATAAGTTTAGCCCGCAACAATTGACCCAATTACAAAAACTGAAGAAGGGTGCGCAGGTGGGTATTCAGGATATCCACGCTAAAGGACCGGATGGCAAGGATACGCGTCTAAGTCCTGTTCTCCTTACGTTGAACTAATATCTCTATCTATATGAAAAAGTTAAGTTTAGTTATTTGCTTCTTGCTGGGTATCGTAGCTGCTCAGGCGCAACATGAGGTTAATCCTTTCTTTGACGCCAAAGGTCAAGCACGTATCCAAACGGCAGAGTTTAGCGAAGCTCCCGACACGATTATCACGACCTTCCACAGGCAAGATGATATCATTTGGTCTCGTTATGTTTATCGCATCATTGATATGCGTTATAAACAGAACTTCCAACTCTATTTCCCCACCCGTTACGATGACCCCAATTATCGTAACCTCTTCAAGATTATTGTTGACGCGGTAGTAGATGGTATGCCTATCTATCAGAAGAATATGGACTTGATTAAGCCTACTTTTGAAGAGCCGTTGGCGAAGACTATGATTCCGACTATCTTCTTGACGGGAGATCCTAACGCCGATTATTCCGATGACCCGACTCACTTTGATATTGCGGTTTCGGACGCGATGCTTATTAACTACGATTCAATCAATGATAAGTTGAAACCCAACTTCTACTCCTTTGAGGAGTTTGTCAAGAATCAGTTGAAATACCTTATCTTAGAATGTGTGTTCTTCGACCGTCATACGAGTCGTATGCACTCTAAGATTATGGCTATTGCACCGATGAGTTCTGATAAGATTGTCACACGTGACTCAATGTTAGTAGCTAATTCGGTTCTGGAGTCCATGATGTTCTGGATTGCATTCGACGACCTTCGTCCTTATCTTGCAATGCAATATATTATCCCCTCGCAGAACGAGACGAGACGTGTTACTTACGATGAGTTCTTTGCTAAGAAACTGTATAGTTCCTACATCCTCGGCGAGGGCAATATGTATAACCGCTTTATTCCGGAGTATTGCTTCACCTATGAAGATGTGAAGAAAGAGCAGGACCGTATAGCACGAGAGATGCTCAATTTTGAACAAGATCTTTGGGAATATTGATGAGTACGAAACGTAGATTCTTCAATATGTACGTAACCACGGCGATTTCTATCGCCATGGTTTTGTTCTTATTAGGGCTGGAGGTAGTGATGCTGCTATCTACGCACTCGCTGATGAATAATATCCGTGACAATGTCACGATGACTATTGTCCTTGCAGCCGATGCGGATAGCGTCAGCAGGCGCCGTCTTAGCACAACCCTGGACGTTGTTCCCTATACTGAGTCTTATACTTACGTGACAAAAGAGCAGGCGTTGCAGGAACATATCGCTGCTTTAGGAGAAGACCCTACAGAGTTTTTAGGGTATAATCCGCTGCGTGATGCCTATGAATTGCAGTTGGCGGATAAGTATGTACAGGCCGATTCGATGGCGCATATTGCTGCGCAATTACAGGCATTGCCTTATGTGGAGAAAGTTGTTTATCAGAAGGATCTCTTGGAATTCATGAGCGCCAATCTCAGCCAAGCGGCGTGGATACTATTGGGTGTCGCATTGATTTTGCTCATCATCGCGCAAGCGTTGATTATCAATACCATTCGGTTGCAGATTTATTCCAAACGCTTCTTGATTAGAACAATGACGCTTGTCGGCGCGACGGCAGCAACTATTAAAAGACCATTTGTCGGCAAGAATATGTTGATTGGAATTGTGGCAGCTGTATTAGCCTTGGCTGCGTTGGCGGGAACTATCTATTATGTCAACTACAAACTTGGAGTGGTGCTCTTCCCACTGACGTGGCAGAATTTATGCTTGATTGCCGGTATTGTGATTGGCTTAGGACTGATAATTGTGGTGATGGCGTCCCTCATCGCGACCGGACGATATATCCGCATGAAAGGGGATAAATTATACGAGATTTAATTGCAATAAATATGAAATTTCATTTACCGAAACTTAATCTTATTCTCATTGCTGTAGCGTTAGTCATCATTGTGATTGGTTTTGTGTTGATGACCGGTGCTCCGTCAGCGGAGGTTTATAATCCTGATATTTTTTCTGTTCGCCGTATCACGGTAGGACCGATGATAAGCCTATTTGGCTTTCTCTTTATGATTTTTGCGATAGTGTATCGTCCCCGTAAAAAAAATAACGAAAAATGACTTGGTGGCAGGCGCTGATATTAGGAATAGTTCAAGGACTGACGGAGTTTCTGCCCGTCTCTTCCTCCGGACATTTGACAATAGGTCAAGAGTTGCTTCATGTTCATTTTGCTGACGGTGACATGCTTTTGTTTGATGTCATTGTGCATGCGGCAACAGTGTGTGCGACGATTGTGATTCTGTATAAGGAGATTGGGCAGTTACTGAGGGGCACGTTCCTGACTACCCGATGGAATAGTGAGAAGGTCTATGTCTCCAAACTACTACTATCGATGATTCCTGTCTTTGTAGTCGGTATGTTTTTTAAAGAGCATGTTGCTGCTATTTTTGGTTCCGGACTTGAGATGGTGGGCACTTGTTTATTGATGACCGCGGCGCTGCTGTGCTTTGCACATTTCGCCAAACCTCGTCCACGGGAGGAAATTAGCTGGTGGCATGCTTTCATTATCGGTATCGCTCAGGCGGTAGCTGTTCTCCCCGGCTTAAGTCGTTCCGGTGCAACAATTGCGACGGGTATTATTTTGGGAAATAATAAGGAAAAGGTCTCGCATTTCTCGTTCCTCATGGTATTGATACCCGTTTTAGGTGCTGCATTCCTGGACCTAATGGATATTCTCAAAGGGGAAGTGGTTTCCGAACTCGGCTGGGGTACAATGTTAGTCGGCTTTATTGCCTCCTTTGTGACCGGCTGTCTTGCTTGCAAGTGGATGTTAGAGATAGTTAAGAAACAGAAATTACTCTATTTCGCGGTATATTGCGCCATTGTCGGTGTGTTTGCCATCATTTATGGACTTTATTGAAGGTGAAATACTGCCCTTTGACAAGCCTTATCGGTGGACCAGTTTCGATGTGGTCGGTAAGACTCGTTGGCTTTTGTGCCATAAACTGCATGTCAAGAAACTTAAGGTCGGGCATACCGGCACGTTGGATCCGTTGGCGACGGGAGTAGTAGTGGTCTGCACGGGGCGGAAAACGAAGATGATAGATGAACTCCAGGCGCATGACAAGGAATATATAGCGACGCTCCAATTGGGTGCAACTACACCGTCCTTTGACCTTGAAAAACCTATTGATGCAACCTATCCGACGGAACATATTACCCGTGCGTTGATAGATGAAGTTATACCGACTTTTCGCGGAGAGCAATGGCAGGTACCGCCCATGTTCAGCGCGGTTAAAGTGGAGGGCAAGCGTGCTTACGAGTTAGCACGCAAAGGCGAAGAAGTGGAACTGAAGCCCAAATTGCTTGTTATTGACGAAATAGAGATTCTCTCCTTCGATGAGCAACGGATGCAACTCACCCTCCGTATAGTCTGCTCTAAAGGAACATACATCCGTGCGTTAGCACGCGATATAGGGCAGCGCCTGAACAGCGGAGCACATCTTATTGCTTTGAGAAGAACCCGGGTAGGGAATATACGCATTGAGGACTGTATGGGCTTCGAAGATTTTGAAAAAATGATTGAAAAGATATGAAACTAAGTGATTTTAAATTCAAATTACCTCCCGAGCTTATCGCTCAATATCCGCGCTATAACCGCGATGATACGCGCTTGATGGTTGTTCACCGAAAAAGCGGACTCATTGAGCATAAGCAGATGCGCGATGCGGCGGATTATTTTGGTGAAGGAGATTTGCTGATTTTCAATGATGCGAAGGTTTTTCCTGCTCGCTTATACAGTAAGAAAGAGAAAACACTGGCCGACATTGAGGTCTTCCTCTTGAGGGAACTTAACCATGATTTACGCTATTGGGATGTATTGGTAGACCCTGCCCGCAAGATTCGTATCGGTAATAAGCTCTTTTTTGATGAAGATAGCAATATCGTCGCCGAGGTGATAGACAACACGACTTCCCGCGGACGTACTTTCCGGTTCCTTACGGATTACAACAACGATGAGTTTGTCCCTAAGTTATATGCCATCGGCCATACTCCCTTACCTAAATACATTGAGCGACCCATGTCCCCGGAAGTAGAAGCCGAATACCGTAAAGAATATATGATTCAGGCGGATGAGGATTTCCGTGCCGTAGTAGAAGAAGAGGATAGAGCACGGTATCAATCCATCTTTGCCGATAAGGTAGGTGCTGTTGCATCACCCGCTACGTCCGCACAGTTCTCTAAATTGCTGATTAAACGCTTGGAACTCAATGGCGCTTCTTCCAAAACCTTGACCTCTTATGTCTCCTTGGGTAATTTCAAGGAAGTGGATGTCGAGGATTTGTCCAAACATAAGACCGACAGCGAGCATATCATTATTCCTTCCTCGTTAGTGAATGATGTGGATGTTGCGCATAATAAGAATTGCCGTGTTTGCGCTGTCGGCACCGAGGTTATGCGTGCGCTCGAACATGTAGCCGGCTCTACCGGTCAGATTTCTGCATATGACGGCTGGACGAACCTGTTTATCTTCCCGCCTTACAATTTCAGTGTTGCCAACTCAATGTTTGTTAACTTCTATTTCCCCCAATCCAGTCAGCAGATGATGGCTGTCGCTTTCGGCGGATATGAGAATATTATGGATGCTTATCGGGTTGCTGTACAAGAAGGGTATCGTTTTGGCGATTTCGGAGACTGTATGCTCATCATAGATTAAGGTTTAGGCGGGTATGGATGTTAAAATCGAAGAGAGTTGGAAACAAGTCTTGCAACCGGAATTTGATAAACCTTATTTTGAGTTGCTCACATCCTTTGTCCGACGGGAATACCAAACTCACACCTGTTATCCTCCGGGACCGCTTATTTTCAATGCTTTCAACTCGTGCCCTTTTGACAGGGTACGTGTTGTTATAATAGGCCAAGACCCTTATCACGATGTCGGTCAGGCGCACGGCTTATGTTTCAGCGTTAATGATGGAGTCGCTATTCCGCCCTCATTAGAGAATATCTTTAAGGAACTTAATCGGGATTTGGGTATTCCTGTTCCTCACTCGGGCAATCTTCAGCATTGGGCGGAGCAAGGCGTGCTCCTTTTGAACGCTACTTTGACCGTTGAAGCGCATCGTCCCGGCTCTCATCAGAATAAAGGGTGGGAAGAGTTAACCGATGCAGCTATTCAAGCCCTGAACACGCACCGTGAACATATCGTATATATGCTTTGGGGAGCATATGCCCAGCGTAAAGGACAGTTCATTGACCGTCGTAAGAACTTAGTACTCACCGCGCCGCACCCTTCGCCGCTTTCAGCGTATAGGGGATTTATCGGGTGCGGACATTTCTCCAAAGCAAATGACTATTTGACCAAATTTAATCCTCCTGCTATCAATTGGTAATACTATGAATAGACTTCTTCTCATAGATGCTTATGCGATGATTTTTCGCGCCTACTATGCCTTTATCAAGGCGCCCCGTGTGACCTCATCCGGCGAAAATACCTCGGCTATTTTCGGCTTCGTCAAGACGCTTGATGACCTTCAGCGCGACTTAAAACCGACCCATTGGGCGGTGGCCTTTGACCCTTCCGGTCCGACCTTTCGGCATGAAGCGTATGAGCATTATAAGGCGCAACGCCCTGAGACACCCGAGGATATCAAGAAAGCTGTGCCCGTGATAAAAGAAATCTTGAAGGCACGTAATATCACCATATTGGAAGTACCCGGCTTCGAAGCCGATGATGTCATTGGTACCGTGGCACTCCAAGCCGCTAAAGAGGGTTATGAGGTATTTATGGCAACGCCCGATAAAGATTACGGTCAGTTGGTGGATGAACATGTTTATATGTATAGACCTCGTCATACAGGAGGGTTTGAGCAGATGGGACCCGTGGAGGTTTGTGCCAAATATGGTCTGAGTGATAAAAAGCAGGTGATAGACCTTCTTGCCCTAATGGGGGATGCCGTTGACAATGTCCCCGGATGCAAAGGAGTGGGGGAGAAGACTGCTGTCCAACTGCTGCAACAATATGGTTCCATTGATAACCTGCTTGCCCATACAGATGAGCTGAAGGGAGCGTTGAAGACCAAGGTGGAGACCCAGGTCGATGCCATACGCTTCTCGCAGTTTCTGGTCACTATCAAGACAGATGTGCCTGTCTCAATTTCGGTAAACGACTTGGTAATCAAAGAACCTAATCCGGAAGAATTGGTGCCTATATACCGGCGTTTGGAATTTAATTCGCTGCTAAGGGGGATGGCTGCTCCGGTTAATGCCGAACCTGCTCCTGTTGTTAGTGCGCCTATTAAACAGGAGGCGACTTTGGACTTGTTTGCCGAACCGGCGGAACAACCTCCGACCTACGACAGTATTGAGAATCGGCTTTGCCAGTATTTGCTGAATCCCGAAGCAGGTTTCAATCCTTATAAACAACCCGATTGGGAGGCATTGAAAGCCGTGCCGGCCCTCTTTGCCCTTTACCAAGATGTCGAACTGCCCTTGGTGCCGGTGCTTCGGAAAATGGAAGAGGCCGGTGTGCGATTTGATGTGCCATTACTCCGAGAGGCGGAGCAGAAACTCAGTAAGGAACTGGAGAACTTGGAGGCAGAGATTTATACTTTGGCGGGTAAGAGTTTCAATATCAATAGTCCGGCGCAAGTGGGCGAAATCCTCTTTACGGACTTACGGCTTGACCCGAAGCAGAAACGCGGTAAGTCCGGCAAGTATTCGACTTCGGAAGATGTGTTGCAAGCCCTGCGGGATAACCATCCTATAGTGGGTAAAATATTGGAGCAACGTGAACTTAAGAAATTGATTTCCACCTATGTGGCTACGCTGCCGACCTATATCAATCCCAAGACCGGTAAGATTCACACAACCTATAACCAGACGACGACGGCGACCGGACGACTCTCCTCATCCAATCCGAATCTGCAGAACCTGCCCATCCGTTCTGAGCGCGGGCAGTTAATCCGGCAAGCGGTTATTCCCGATGAAGGTTGTGTCTTCCTGTCTGCTGATTACAGTCAGATTGAGTTGCGACTGATGGCGCATTTCAGTCAGGACCCGCATTTAATAGACGCTTTCCTAAAGGGACAGGATATTCACGCTGCTACAGCTGCTAAGATATTCCGAACCCCGATTGAGGAGGTGACCAAGGATATGCGCCGCCGTGCCAAAACGGCGAATTTCGGTATCTTGTATGGTATTTCGGCATTCGGGCTTGCACAACAACTGGATTGTCCGCGAAGTGAGGCTAAACAACTGATAGATGATTATTTTGCGTCCTTCCCTAAGGTTGTGGAATTTATTGAAAATCAGAAGCGGTTTGCCCGTGAACACGGTTATGTAGAGACTTTATTCGGTCGGAAACGCTATTTGCCGGATATATTGTCTCATAATGCCAATGTTCGAGCCTTTGCGGAGCGTAATGCCGTTAATGCACCTATTCAAGGCACTGCCGCGGATATCATCAAAATGGCAATGGTGTCTATAGATCGGCGACTGAGTGCATTAGCGGAGCAGGGGGTACATTTCGGCTCGTATCCTATGATTATGCAGGTACATGACGAGTTGAACTTCAATGTACCGGCAGAAAGGCTGGATGTGGTGCAGCAGATAGTAGTCTCCGAAATGCAGAATGTGGTGCATCTATCAGTGCCGTTAATAGCCTCTGCAGGGGCGGGTGCTAACTGGTTGGAGGCTCATTAAGCACCAAAAATGCCAAAAAACTGCAAAAATGCTTAAAAATCGCAAAAAAATGCAAAAAAATTTGGTGGTTTCAAATTTTTGTTGTAATTTTGCACCCGCTTTCGCGAGAAAGAAGTGATCTTTCATTAAAATGATTATCACCACCCCTTAATCGGGGTCCCCGCGATAACAGCAGGGTCTTGATGGGGTCCCCGCGAAATAAGCGTAGCGAAATTTCGTGGGAAGCGTAGCGCGGTTCGTAGGTCCTTCGTGAGCCTGAAAGGCTTGGGTTGACCGAGAACCGACAGCAAGCTAGGTGCGGTAGTTCAGTTGGTTAGAATACCGGCCTGTCACGCCGTAGGTCGCGAGTTCGAGTCTCGTCCGCACCGCAGGAAAGGATATGACAGAACGCAGCGAATACCAGTAAACGCTGGTTCGCGAGTTCGAGTCTCGTCCGCACCGCC
>DFEE01000005.1:5406-10690 GCA_002368645.1 Bacteroidales bacterium UBA3810 | reverse complement strand
CTTCAACATCACTTCCTCCTTCATAGATGTACGTTTTCCCTGTAAACCCCTTTTCTGTGAAAGCGGTTAAGAACTCCTCATAAGTACTCCCGAAAGGAACACCAAATACTTGAACTGTGGACTTTTGTCCAAATGCGGTTGCTACTCCCATGAAGAGAAGCAGACCAAAAAGAATTACTTTTCTCATAACTACTTAATTTGATTATTATAAAAATGCAGCGTGACTTTTGAATCACGCTGCAAAATTACTGCTTCAAACTCCCACAAAAAGGAAGAGGCACATTTTTTATCTTCTTACCCAAAAGCGACCGCCATTTGTGCTATAATACAAACCTTTGGAAGTTTGTGCCAAGATTTCCTTTCCGCCATCGGTTAATGAAAGAAATTCTCCATAGGAAGAACTTGTGCATCTTGATACCCAAAAACTGCCCTTGTTTGTGGAAGCATAGACTCCTTTGCTTGTAATTGCAATAAGCTCATTCCCAAATGGCAATAAGTCAACAAATGTTCCATACGAAGAACTTGTGCAACGAGACACCCAGAAACGTCCACCATTTGTTGAATACTCAATTGTGTTTTTTGCAGGATTGATTCTAATCAGTTCACTGCCGAGTGTAATCATTTTAGGCATAACTAAATTATTTAAAATTAACGATGTTTAACAAATTCTGGGTGCTCTTTAAGAAATTCATAGTAGGCATTAATCATACCATCATAATTAAAACTTAAATAACTAAGATGATATGAATTAATAGCAATTTTATTTTTGTCTTTGTCATAATAAATCCAGTCTTCTATTTCTTTCTCAAAATTATAGCCTATCGTATTTAAGAAGTTAAGCATAAGGTTACCCGTCTCATTTACCGTTTCTGAATATCCGCAACAAACAAATATATCGGCATCTAAATTTGTTATTTGCTCTTTTAGGAAGTTGGAGTCCTTTCGTATTGCAGCATCTAAAAGATTATTACTACACCTTGCTTCTCCTACTTCTTTTTTGCAATTTATGCGAGCGAAAATATTCTCATCCGCACAATTTAACGCTTCTTGATTTGTAAACGTATATTCCTTTTTTTGTTCTGGAGTAGTTGCACAAATACCATATAAAGAATAGACAAGGTTTCTATAAAATGTGTTCTGTGAGTACAAATACATATCTTTCGGACATAATTGGGAATCTGGGTAACGGAATGTTTCGCTTCTAACATCCCATGAAACACATCCATCTGTATTTTGATCTTTAGTCAGATATAAAATACGTAAGGGAGCGTTCGCCCATAATTGATTTTCTTCTCCACTTGATTTTCTTGCCCACCGCCAAAAAGCCTTTTTCTCTTCATCATTATATAAAGGCTCAAAAATTCCTTTGAACATGATGCCATCAGGGGTAAAATATGCTCCAAGGTCAGGACAATTTGGATAAAGATGTTGATTTCTTGCAATGTAATCAGCGCGCCATTCATCAAGAATGCGTTGGTTTTCTCCTACATAGTCTTTCATATTGATAAATATTTAATGGTTGTACATTTTATTAGTTCTCGCTGCATCTTCAGCAAACTCCTTCCGCATCGATTCCGGAGCAAGTACCTCAACATCGGAACCGTATTTGTATAATTCCTGCTTAAAGTCGAAACTGGGAATTATAAAATATCTGAAGATAGAATACTCTTCATTCGTCTCTATTTCTTCTTGCGAAGTATGCAACGGCAAGGTGCGCAAATAAGGTGCTTGCTTAGCTGAAATGGATATTTTAACTTCAACCGGTTCATAATCTAAATCAGCCGTACCATAAGCATCTTTGAAATATGTCTCTGCATTGAAGTCTTTCGGTAACTTATATTTCTGCGTAGTCGGTTCAATGGCATGGATGCGGTCAAGCGAATACAAATACGTTTGATCTATACCGGGCGAATAGGCTAATACATACCAACGCTGCTTGAACATCTTGAGACAATATGGCTCAACGATGAATGTTGCGGGATAGTCCTTTGTAAAGCCTTGATAAGTCATTTTTATAGCTGTCTTATCGCGCAGGGCTTCAATGATAGGCGCAAGGAACTTTTCTCCGGACGGTATTGGCTCAAATAGTATCTGGTCGGATAGTTCCTTGCTGTCTTTAAGCAGGCTATCCATAGACATAAGGTTCAATAAGCGCAAGCGCAGATCTGTGCCGCGTAAGTCAGATGCCTCTTCAATATAATACTCATTATAGGCATTGCATTTGATATGGACATCAAAAAGCATTTCAACCGTGCTTTTCCAGCGATGGAAATTGCTCTCCGGGAGATAGTCCTGTTTGTAGTCATTCACGGACGAGTGCGCCCATTTGTCGTCAATCGCGGCGCGTGAAATAGGACCGCGTGCGATAGTATTCAACAGCCAAATATAGCAGTTGAAAAGATAAGCAGTGGATGATTTCTTCATAATTCTTGCGTGTTTTGGCGTATCGGCTGCAAAATTACTGCTTTACTTACCCACAAAGTGGATGTCTCCGCAAAATTACTATATTTTTTTCAAAAAAACAAATTATGCTTGCTAAAAATAGAAAAAAATTGCTTTTTTCCGCGTTAGGGATTGGAAGGTGCTACAAAAATTTGGAATACATATGGATTATCGCAGAGCAAACAGATGTATCTGATTTGTCTGCCATAAACCATGTAATTCGCACAAGGGTGCGAACGCATTTTCGAAGGGTCCCCTTTTAAGGGTAGCAGGTCGAAGGGCTCAAATTTGGTATTAGGTACTAATGCGGAACGTGTGAACCCCTGCAAAGCCGTGAAGCCGTCCATAACATAGGTTTGTTATACCTTGTACCCACATTATGGCATAACGTATAAGCCAGAAACAAAGCAAATTCATCATATTTGGGTATTGTAAATTTGCCAAAAAAGCAGTAATTTTGCAGCAAATTTTAAAACAGATGAAAGATTCAAAGAAAATGAAAGATTTGTCAATCGGCGAATTTACTCGTGCGGCTGACAAATACGAAAGTAAAAATGCAGGTGTGTACAACATCTGTAAGAAGGATTATCCGGATATTCTCGCCGAGATTGAGAAAGAGCCGTTTCAAACACTGTTAGATGCCGGGTGCGGCACTGCTCCGATGTTGTCGCTCCTGACCGAGCGTTTTCCCGAAGCGCATTTCACCGGCATTGACCTTACCCCCAAGATGATAGAGGTGGCAAAGGCGAAAAAGCTGCCCAATACCGATTTCGTGTGCGGCGATTGTGAGAACCTGCCGTTTGCAGATGATTCTTTCGATGTTATCATCTGCTCGCAGAGTTTCCACCATTATCCCAATCCTTCGGCATTCTTTGCAAATGTCTATCGTTGCCTGCGTCCGAACGGAAGGTTCATTCTGCGTGATATGTTAATGGATAATTCCGTGTTGCATTGGTTCGTCAACCATATAGAGTTGCCGACACTCAACCTGTTGGGTTACGGTGATGTGCATTGCTATAATAGGACGGAAATCCGCGAATTGAGCCGACAGGCGGGCTTGTCATTGGAAATATGCGAAAAGCGAAAAGGCTTGAAACTCCATGCGGTAATGCGAAAAACAAAATAAAAAAAAACGAGAGTGTGCCAATTAGTTTTGACGCACTCCTCGCGTTAGGGATTGGAAGGGCTATGGTATTGTGTACCAATGCGGTTCGAGCGTGCAGCCAGCATCGCCTCGGCTATCAGACGCAGGTAATTCGCCTGCATGGAATCGCGGTACAGCGGCAGGTCTTCCGCCAGCGCAAACCACTCCTCGTTGTTCACCAACGAAACGATATGTGTATCCGCCTCCTGTGCGTGTAACACACTCGTCATGAGGCATATGAGAATCAGTAGGACTGCTTTTTTCATAGTGATTCCGGCGTTTTTATCTGGAGGGGGTGATGAAGACTCGCCATTTGCCGTTCTCGTCTTTTTGGATATATCCTTTGTCTTGCAGGGATTGCAGCATTTTCTGGATAGCCGAACGGTTGATGCCTATTTCTTCTTGCAAGTATGCGAAAGTGATAACAGGCTCTGTTCGCAATTCGCGAAGAATCTTGGCGTAAGTGGGTGTCCTGAAAGCAATCCGCTCTCCATCGTACCACCATATATTTTCATCCCTCTCCGTCACAAACAAAACATCGTTCTCAATCTCTTTTGCAATCAGATCGTTCATGTGTTTATGGAACGGCCGAATCTGCTTGAGCGAGGCATGAGCCCCTTCTGCAGGCGTTGATCCGACAATCAAATCCGCTTGGTGCAATGCTTCCAGATAGGCTTGTTTGAGACGGCTGCGGACCACAATCATCGGATAACCATGGCGAGAAAGAATATAATTGACCATCAGCCGCGCAATACGTCCGTTCCCATCCTCAAAGGGGTGTATGCGTATATAGCGGTAGTGAAAGAGTATCGCTAAGTCGATAGGTGATAATTTGCCCTCTTTTTCTTCTTTATTGTACCAGTCCACGAGGTCTGTCATCAAGGTTGGCGTTTCTTCCGGCGAGGCATATTCGAAGCGATCCCCGTAGCGCGTAATCACGCTATTCGGGCGGGTCTTGTATTGTCCGGCATGGATGGTGTAGCTCGTCTGCATGCCTCCGGGCAGATTGCGATAGACGGTGTAATCCTCGCGCAACAAGGTCTTGTGCAAGGTACGGATGAAGTTCTGGGTGAGCGGTTGCTTGGTCTCCGTTGCCTCCGATAACATCATCTTTAGCCCGACATTGCTGGCTTTCATCTCTTCGCAGTCGCGGAACTCCGCTTCACCGGTAACCTTGCCAAAGAGCAACAGCAGTTCCGTTTGCCCATACGTCAGGGTGTTGCCCTCAATATGGTTGCTGTTGTAGTTGAACTCGACCGTAAACCGACGGCTTAAACGCTCGCGGTCTCTTGGGGAGATTGGCTGAATAGCTTGCCATCTTTCCAATGCTGTTTGAAGTTTCTTATCCATAAATAATATGATTTACCACCTTAATTAGTGGTAAGTTTACCACCAAAAACGCTGCAAAAGTACTGCTTTTTTATGAATTATGCAAATAAAATCGTTCAAAAATGACAGAAATCTGCGTTTTTGCGAAAGAATCACTCTACATATGTCACATAACTGCCGCGGATGCATTTCCATGTGCCGTTGTTGAGGAGGAAGATATCGTCGCCATAGACGCCGGAGATCTTGTCGCCGTCTTGGTCCACGGCGTACCAATACGAGCCTTGCTTGACACAGAAAAAGCCGTTTCCGAACATTGCCGGAATTTCGTATGAGTAGGTCTCCAGTTTGCGCCCCGAGCAATGATAGATG
>DFEE01000005.1:0-5233 GCA_002368645.1 Bacteroidales bacterium UBA3810 | reverse complement strand
TACCATGTGTTGCCCCGGCGGACGCGGTAATAGCCGTTGTAGAGCACGTTGATCTCATCGCCGTAGAGGATGGAATAGCCGTTGCGGTAGATATAGACCTTCTTACCGGACAGCCGCACTTGGCAGCCGTTGCGCAAGTCCTGGTAGTGCTCGGTGCAATACTCCGGTTTGCGGGTGGTCATCTCGTTGTTCGTGTCCTCGAACCAGAGGTCGTACTTGTCCGACACGACATACTGCGCGGACATCGTCAGGCTTGCCATCAGGGCGAAGCAAAGAGTAAGCAGTCTTGTTTTCATAAGGCGATGATTTTGAGGGTTAGACATGTTTTTCCATACGTGTTACAAATTCTGTGCCATAGATGCTACTACCCTTATTTTGCTATCTCCTCAAAATGCTCCAGAGCCCAGCCGATAAGGGCGGAGACATGGGGCATGAGGGACTGCCCGCGGGCGGTGAGGCTGTACTCAACTCTCGGCGGCACTTCGGGATAAACATGCCGGCTGATAAGCCCTATTTGTTCAAGCCGTTTGAGCGTTACGACCAACTCGTATATTTCGTGCTTCCGATAGCAGAAATGGATTATTATGACTTGAATCCGACTCCGCCTGTTTTCAAACATTTCGACCTGATAAGCGGTGAGGTCAGCAACGGCTTCGTCGGCGACAGGTTTTCCAAATAGGTTCTTCTTTCTTTTTGCTGCGGTGCTCTCGCCGCCATATAGATGCACAAAAAAAGAGACGGCTCACGCTGAACGTGAACCGCCTCTTGCGATACGAATAGCCTAATGGCTATGATTTACCACTGTGCGCCATATCCATCAATAAAGCCCATCGTGTTTTCACCTCCGGCAGGACTGCCAGCCAATACCATAGATTCCAAAGCAATGCGTGCAACAAGCACTTCGGGTTGATTATAGTTCTTTTTCATAACTATCTAAACATTACACATTACACATTATTTCACTATTTGACCTTGTGCATTGTACTTTACACCATTCTTGATGATGATGAGTTGTCCGTTCTCGATCAGTTTCTGACTGCTGATAACTGAAGACCGAACGCTCTCAACGCCCGTTGTGGTCTGCTCTTGGTTGAAGATGAAGCGCATGCGTTTCGGAGCGTTGTTCTGCAAACCTGCGTACTTCACATAAGCCTTGTGTGCCTTGAGGTTATCGCTATTAATACGATAGAAACCGACACCGTGCTCATTTGTACCGGAGAGGACATAGCAGTTAGTAGCCGTTAGACCATCAATAGAAGTTATAGCCGTTTCATAATCCACACCTTCGAGGCTGTTGTCGTCCGGATTAACGCTTACGCCGTTCTCTTCCGTCGGGGTGAGGACAACAGGATCTGCCGAACCGGTCTTGCGGAGGATAACAGCCGTGTTAGCCGGAATGACTTGGGTTCCGTTTGCAATCTCTGTCAGCACGAGGTCGCTGCCGCTCAGGTCAGCAATGAACGCTTGAGTACCATCGTTGGTGAGCTTGTAGTTCTGCGTGCTGTGGAAGAAGGTCGAGTAGTGGTAACTCGGGTTCACCGGGTCAGCATTCGTCGGTACTTGCTCATCCGTCGGCGTCGAACCACCGCCCGGAGCTGTTTCCGAAACAAGACGAACGGAGAGACGTTCCTGAGGTTGGAATTTGGCATCTACATCATTGAACCAATAACCCTCATACGCGTCGAAACCGTAGAAGACAGCGTTCGGTTCATGAGAGAGTGCGTCCATCGTCGATGACCAATATAAACCTTGCTCACCCACACCATACACACCATATGCATCGCTCATGCCTGCCGCAGGCAAAAAGACTGCACCTTCCGCTTCGTATGCAGCCCATTCCGAACTGCTGATGACATTGTTGTCCCATGCGGTACGCTCGGTATTGATGGCTGTTCCATCATAGTTATCGGGCAAAAGAATCAAACCTTCTACACCGGCAACGGTTGACGTACCAAACTTACTGGAAGCATCGGTACGGGTTTTGAACAGATAAGTCCACTCATCGACAGTCAGCGTGCGCCAATTGCCTTCGATGTTATTACCCCATTCAGTATAGGTTGAATAATCTTCACTATCAGGATTATCACCTGTGCCCCAACTAAAGAGGTCGCGGTTATTGCTTGCCTGTGCGTCACCAATAATAGTCCATTGGTTCTCTGCAAAATGCCACCTTTCTATATTACCTAAATACTGCAAGTTACCTTTCGAGAAATAAACTACTTTTTCGCCACTAACAGAGAATGCGCCCGGCAGTTTGTCACCATCTTGCGCAGGGGTCGGAGTCGGTTCAGGGAAGGCTTCTCCTAAACTGAATCTAATCTCGGTAACTTTGAAAATAGTGCTGGCGAGGTCAACACTGGTAGCCTCACCTACCCAACGATAACCTGTTGCTGTCTCCTGCCAAGCACAACTTAATTCATTATGCTCATGTTTCTCGGATACCGTTATCTCAATACAAAGCATGTTAGCGGAAGTACAAGAGAAAACGAAAGATTTCTCACTATTCATACCGTCAAATATGAAATGGTCATCAATATCAATATAGTGTGCGCGACCATCAACAGCCTTAAGGGAAATACTACCATTAGTGTAGGTCGCTTCGCCCGATTCATCTGCATCTATAGTCTCCAAAATAGCCTCGTCCCATTCAACCGTACTGCTCACCGGAATCAATGCGGCATAAGCAGCCTCGGCTGCAAGCAGTGTGTTGTAGTTGGTTACATAGCCCTTTGCCTCAAGGGTAAGATTGCAATACTCACTGCGTGCATAATCAATTCTATGCTTGCATGCGGATGTGAACTCAACGTTACCGATCTCGTTGATAGTTTCGATGACATTGTTAACGGATCCCAACATATAATACCTCTCTTCTGCCGCTACGTAGTCATCGTAGTTGGTTACTTGATCTTTTTGTTCAGGGCTCAATACACGGTATGCTTCATATACTGCGTCAAGAGCGTTGTAACACTCCTGAGTGTAAACAACCGGATTCGGGATCGCGTTGATCAAATCAATGACATTTTGAACCGCCGGATCTACTGTCGGAGCCGGTTCAATTGTGCAGGTAATTGTTATATTATCCATACCGGCAACCTCACAACTGATTAAAACTGTTTCGGACTCACCTGTCCAAACTGCTGATGTTCCTATGTTCTGACCTGTAGGCCAACCGGCACTGGTATGTCCGTTTTCATAAATTCCCATAATATTAGCGTCTGTTTCGATGGTAATACGGGTAAATTTCCCAAGCGATGTTGAGAATTCGAAAGAACCAACCATTGCGATTATGTCGCTAGAAGTCATACTTCCGCTCGACGACGGGTCCGACGACGGAGCCAAAGTCACTCCCTCCTTCGTAACTCCGGAAGATGTGAATTCACTTTTGTTGATAACCACTACCGTCTCCGCCCACATCATCCCTATGCTGGCTGTGAGGGCGAGAAGAAATGTAAATAATTTTTTTCTCATACATTTAAATTTTATGTTAAACAATATGGTTAATTAGTTGATTTGTTTTTTTTGCTATATAAACGACAAAGCGGCAGGAGCACAACGCTCCAGCCGCCTATACGTCGGTTTATCTGCCTGATTTGCTACCTCTTGTGAGCGCGTCGCGCGCCACATACATACATACATACATACATACATACATACATACATACATGCGCCGCCGCACTTGCTGTAACGAGGTTTATAAAGAGCTTATATGTGAGGATTTGATCCAAAATCATGTTCCAAAAAGTGTGTAATAGACTCCATTTTTCAAAATCCGCGGCAAAATTACAATTTTTTTTTCAAATATGCAAGTTTTTGAGGGTCTTTTTGACCAAAAGTTATGTTTTTTCTGAGATTTGGTTATTTTGCGCTGCTTTTTCTCTTAATCTTTTTTGCTTTTCCCCCCGGAGCGTTCTCCCGACAAACGGGAGAAGCGGCCTCCGCCTAAGAGGGCGAATTCCGCTGCCGCCGTCTCGCTCCCAGAAGTCGCGGACACAGGACACCGTGGGCAGGACATTACTCGGCGGATTTGAGGGTATGGTAGATGATAGCGCGGAGAAAGGCAGGGAACTGGGAGTAGCGTTTGCCGGAACCGGTGAGCGGGTCTATAGGCGCTTGCGGGTCAGGGTGCTTGCCGCGTGTGTTGGGTAGTTGGGCGTTATAACGTACGCGGTAGTCGGTGAGAAGCGTGCGGGCTTCATCGAGCGTGTAGAAATCGGGGATATGGGATAATTGGCGGCTGAACTGCTCCTGCCGGATGAGTTGCGGTTGTTGGTCGGCAGGGGCTTTGTCAAGGCGTGCGACAAAGAGAATCTGTGAAGCACGGCGACAGGCTTCCGTCCAGCGGTTGAAATTGGTGAGTTCGGCACCTTTGGGCGGGTTCTTCTTGTAGTCGCGCGGGTGCTTGACGGTATAGGCTTCCTGGATGCCCTCATGAATGACCCGACCGCGTTCGTCGCGGTACTTTTTCTGACGATTGATAATCTTGTCCTTGCCGATGGAACCGTGAATCCCGGCAAAAGGATGGGTAAGGTTGACTTTAGCCATATTGAGGTGGTGTTAAAGTGTTAATTACATGGGTGTTAGCAGTCTATCCTTTCGGTGTGAAGTGATTAATCACTAACGTATAACTAACTAATCACTAATGAATCACTAAAGAATCGCTAATGTTCATTAGCAGCTTTGTGGCTGCAAAGTTACTACATTTTTACGACATATGCAAGTTTCTCTTCCATGTCTTCGCCCAAAGAAAGGTAATACTCACGATAGTCTTCTATGTTCATATTACCATTATTAAAGTACCTGCCAATAGCAGCAATGAACCAATAAGAGTTTTCCAAGTGAACGCTTCTCCAAGGAAAATAACAGCAAATAGTATAGTCAGGACAAGGCTGCATTTGTCAATGGGAACAACCTTCGATACCTCTCCGACCTTTATCGCATAGAAATAGCAAAGCCAAGAAGCCCCCGTCGCCAGTCCGGACAAAACCAGAAACAGCCAACTGCGTGACGTGATGGATTCTATGCCGCCTTGACTATGTGTTATGAAAACCATTCCCCAAGCCATCAGCAGCGCCACAACTGTTCTAATGGCCGTGGCAAGATTGGAGTCCACGCCCTCAATGCCTATCTTGGCAAGGATGGCGGTTGCTGCGGCAAATAGTGCCGACAGGATTGCAAAAAGTAGCCACATATTATTTGTCTTTTTCATTATATCATCTAATTGGGTCTAAACAAT
>DFEE01000021.1:122337-180394 GCA_002368645.1 Bacteroidales bacterium UBA3810 | reverse complement strand
ATATTGGCATGGCGGATATTAAGGGTCGTCAAGTCTTTTATAAGCCGTTCACTAATGGGTTTAACCACAGCCTTACGGCTTTGAGTCAAGGCAAAGGCCGCTTCACTCATCTTGAGACGGAGTCGGTCAACTTGTCTTTGTACCTCTGCGATTTGTTCATCAAGGGTATCATTACGGGTGAGTTGTTGCTCCAATGATGCTTGAATGGCCAATAAGTCATCTACCGTTTCCACTTTATGCTTTCGGAGCAGTTCCTCAATAGCTGCAATGCGTTCCTCAACAGCTTCCAAACGCGCGGGGTTGACTTCTATAGAGTTATCCAAGTGTGTCAATTCGTCGGCAATGTCTTTTAACTCAATCTCAGCAGCATCTATGCGTGTCTGGAGTTCCTCGCTAACCTTGCTGACCTTACAACCGTGCAGAAGCGATACCGCACCGCCTTCATCGCTGATACGTGCCAGAGTTTCTTGCAGCACCATTTTCAGTTCTTCCGCGTGAGAGAGACGGTAGTGCTCTTCGTTGAGTGAGTCCAGCTCTCCTGTCTCAAGGTGCATTGTCTTGAGTTGGTTATATTGAAAGGCAATATAGTCCGCATCGTCTTTATTTTTAGCCGCTAATGCGACTAAGTCCGCAAGTTGCTGTTTAGCAGCAAGCCAAGCTACGTATTGTTGCTTATAGCGATTACGCTCCGTCTCGTTATGAGCGATAGCGTCAACGATACCCAACTGGAATAAATCATCTCGTAGTAAAAGATTCTCATGCTGCGAATGAATGTCGATCAGCTTACCGGATAGGTCTTTCAGTTCTGCGGCAGAGACGACTTCGTCGTTCACAAAGGAACGGGAACGACCATTGCTATTGAGTTCGCGACGGATAAGCAGTTCTTGGTTATCTTCGCCTCGGAAAGTCGCTTCAATGACGCATCGTTCCTCGCCTTCCATAATTGTTTTGGTGTCCGCACGGGCACCCATAACGAGTGCTAAAGCACCAAGAATAATGGATTTACCGGCTCCTGTTTCACCGATAAGCACACTCATGCCCGAGTCGAAATCAATATCCAAGCTATTGATAAGCGCGTAGTGCTGTATGTATAAGTGCGTGAGCATTATTTCGTTATCTCTGAATAGGTTTCATCTCTTGTCGGGTCTATCGCCGTGAGTATCTCATATGCAGAAGTTTTCTCTGCTGTGGTGCCCTGTTTGAATATCTGTGTCAACTCGTCATTTTTAGCATCCAGAAAGGTGTTCACCAAATACGTGGCGGGGCGTGCTCTGTAAGCGTCTCGTAGGATAGGAAGTCCTTCCGCTATACGCGCACGGGCATTGGCTACATTTTGCGCCATCTGGTCTAACCCCAAACGGTGATAAGTATAGTAGTAACCACGATAATCTGCAAAAGCATTATCCATAATGTTATTGATAAGAGCATAGCGGTTGCGATTCGAGTCGAAAGCCTTCCAGCCTGCCATTTCTAACGTGCTTAAAGAGGCCGACTGAGCAGCTTGTACAATCTCTTCACAGACTTTGAAGCAAGGTGTTCCGCCCATCCGCTCATAACTATCCATGTCGAAGCCTATAATGAGGTAAGCGTAATACATCAAGAGGGCAGAGAGATTGGCAGAGAGTTGATTGGGCTGAGAAAACTCGATGCGGTCGTATTCCTGATAGGTAAAGTTAAAGTCCCTATCGTTGATATTGAGGATGGGCGTCATGTAAGAAGTGCCATACACCGGTCTATTGGACTGCACCGTAGCGGCGCAACTATAGACATTGTCCTCCACTTTATTGACGATAAGGAGCAGATTACATTCAATCCTCTCATTGTCCGTCATGGTCATTCTCGTGAACTGCGTTTGGTTCATGAAATCGGAAATGGCGTTTTGAAGCGTCGTAAAGGCGGACTTATTAGAGCCCTCAATCTGCTGACTATTGATATTTACCTTGCAGTTGAGCTCCTGGGCGTAGACACCGAGTGTCATGCCGGCGAAAAGAAGTATAAATAGTTTTTTCATCGGTATATGGATACTATATTACCGGTTTCGGTATCAAAAATGATGTGTATATTCTCCTTAAAAAGGTCTTTAGTTAAAGGAATGGCAACGCCTAATTGTGCCATTTTGTCTTCCCCTTCTGCAAGAAGTTTGTCGCTAAAGATTAAACTATATCGTGCCGTACCGGGCAGGTTATAGTAAATCTGAGAGGGTTGAGGGGCTTTCTTATTGACGGGTTCTGTAGAAGCGGACTTAACCTGTTTGGTCGCAGCAATGGTAAGCATAAGGCTTTCGCCTTCCCCAAAACCGGTTTCATTATTGAAATTGGCGAGAACCACCTCTTCGCTATGCGTCGGGGTGTAGGTAAATGATTTCGTGAGGTGATTGACCTGTACTGTACCTGAAAAGAGCGATACAAGGAAATGTTCTTGCCGCTCAAGCGTAGCGAGAACTTCCTCCATGGCTTTGCCATCAGTGGGGTAGTGGTCCACTTCACCGGCGAGAATAAACATCCTTGTCTCGCGAATTTGAAAAATTTGTTCCGCCACTTTTTCGGCTCGCGCCTCATCGTCATCAACTTTCATATCCGACTCCATAAAAGGAATAACAAGCGGAGTAGAAAATTCCGTTACTACAGCAGACTCACCATGCTGTGCACTTGCTGTCACGGGCGACAAGTCTGCAACGGAGATGTTATAACCCGCCAATATGCCCTCGCGGGATAAAGCTATCAATTGTGTATTCAATTCATTCGCTGCTACCACTTTAAAGGCTCTGTCAGTATCGGCGGTAGCGCGCGTGGAGACCTGGACATCACGGATTATATAGGTTGTATCGGTTTTCGTTATCGGGTCGTGAATACCTAATAAATCCGCGTATTGAGCATAGATACCGGCCGTCCGAATCGTCTC
Organism: Bacteroidales bacterium UBA3810; assembly: GCA_002368645.1. Taxonomy (GTDB): domain Bacteria; phylum Bacteroidota; class Bacteroidia; order Bacteroidales; family Paludibacteraceae; genus Colicola. The sequence continues at coordinate 177,493 of DFEE01000021.1, read as the reverse complement.
ATCGTAGTGGATGTCGAAGACTAATTCGGTTTTAGGCATATAGTAAACGAGGGCCTGCTCATTGTCCTGCACCAATTGTGCATTCATTGATAGACTTGCCGTAAGTGCCACCAAAAGGGTAGCATAGCGTAAATTAGTTCTTGTAGATTTCATAGTTCATTATTCCAAATTTTCCATGCTTGTTCAGCTTGTTCTATGAACATGCGTTCTCCATTTATAGTGCGTGCCCCCTGCAACCTTCCGCGGCGTAGGAACTCCGTTTCAGCAGGATTGTAAATACAATCAAAAAGGATGTGTTCAGAGCCTATTGCACTATAGGGAATATCGACACATTGTTTATTTTGGCTCTCTATGGCGTTTCGATTGTACATTCCAAGTGGTGTACAGTTGATTAACAACTTGTATTCTCCAATGATAGCCGGTGTTATCTGCTCATATAAAAGGTCGCCTCTCTCTCTACTGCGGCTTACCCGACAATAGGCTATACCTCGCTGTCTAAGCGCATAAAAGACTGCTTTGGCTGCACCGCCACTCCCGAAAACAAGGGCTTTAACGGCTACCGACCTTTCTTGTGGCAGTACTTCGTCCAGTGTAGCAAGTACCCCGACATAATCGGTATTGTAGCCTTTGCCATGCTTAACACAATTGACTGCACCAATAGCCGCTGCCTCAGTATCAAGCTCCGAGAGATAGGAGATAATCGCCTCTTTGTAAGGTATCGTAACACTATAGCCATCAAGGTCTTTCGGAGGTGTAAGCGTCGGCATTTCATAAAGCGAATAGGTGGCATCAATATGTTCCGCATCAAACTTCGCAGTAAAATATGCCGCCGATTTTGATTGCCCCAAGGGATATCCTATTAGTCCGTACTTACGCATACTTCTTGAATTCTTTCTGCTAATTGCGCCACATGTTCAATCTCTGCTTTCGACCAAAGACTCAGTTCTGCGCGCACGGCATTGCGTTTGAAGCGCGTATCGGTGTTGGTCGAGTCTTCAACCCAAGGGATGTGACGAATATCCTTCAAATAATGGCAAATGTAGTCGTGCGTGGTGCATAAGAAAGGCCTTATGACAGGAATGTCCCCACTCACCGGATTAGGGCTAATGGGGCGCATACCGCATAACCCTTTCAACCCGCACCCTCTGCGGATGTGCATCAAGACCGTCTCGGCTTGGTCATTCATATGATGCGCTACGGCAATGGCTTGACATTGCTCGGATTGAGCTAATTCCGCGAACCACTGATACCGTAACTCCCGGGCTGCAAGTTCAACACTCATCTTATGCTCCAAAGCATATGCCTGTGTATCAAAGCTACGGACATATAGTTTGGCTACAGAATTATGGACTTTGCCTTCTAAAACAGGAATTATAGAACGTACAAATTCTTCATCGCGCATACTCTCTTCACCGCGAAGGTGAAAATTACAGTGCGCCACAATACATTGATACCCGCTGCGCAGTAACACATCCAATAGGGCGACACTATCCGCACCGCCACTGAGACAAACCAATACTTTTGCTCCATCGGAGAGGAGGTTATGGTCTCTTATATATTTTTTAACTCGTCTAAGCACACTAAATTGTTGCTAATCGCGTAGATAGTAAGACCGGCAGCAGAGTGGATATGTAGTTTTTTGGAGATATTCTTCCGGTGAGACATAACTGTGTGTGTCGAGATGCACAGGACATTGGCTATCTCCTTATTACTGAGACCATTGACAATCTGTACAAGTACTTCTTTCTCACGGTCAGACAGAGGCTCATCACCCTCAGGTTGTTGGCGCTTAAGAGCCGGTAAAAGAATATCGTCTTCTATAGAGCAATGCAGTGCCAGTTCGGCTTCCAGTTCAAATATATCCTGCAGAGCAGCATAAATCATTGTGTCATTGGCAGCAATGGGGAAATACTTGGTGATGAGTTGTTTGAGCTCATCAAGTCGATTGTGCATTGCCTTATCGTCTGCCGGATGGAGTGCATAATCATTGGAGTTTTCGTGCTCAATGTGATGCTTTATCTCCGCTGCATATTCATCAAAGAAGCGAATTATGAGAATTGGTATTTGTTGTGAGCGTGCATCTTTGAGTTGGCTCATTTCGACTTGACTCACCGCACTAATCAATTCCTCGCGGATACGGGGAATCTGGAAGTCTAAAAAGTAGGTATGTGCGTTTCTAAGATAAACCTGCAAAGTCGCTAAATCCACCTTGTCATTGGGGGTGTGATTGACAACTGCGAGAAATGTGCCCGTATCAATGTTATGCTCCGTGCAGACCTCGTCGATGGTTTTGTCACCCACACCCATGGTAATCCCGAATTGGCTGATGAGGTGGAGCAGATTGTGCTCCTCCGACATCAGCCGATACATCCTATCAAAACTGCTATACATTCGTTTACTTCAAGTTATAGCTAATGGTCGTCACAACGCGAATGTGCTTTTTCCAAGGTTGTTGGTCATCTCCGGTAATGGAGAATTGCCCTTGGTTAGCGTTCCGGATGCCGCCTAATTTAGAACGACTGTCGGCGGCAAATTTTTCTGCTACCTCACGAGCGTTCTTCGTAGCTTCTTCAATCATCTCGGGTTTAAGGTCGTTGAGACCATTATATTGGTAATCGGTGGACCAAGAGTTGCTGCTGACTACAATTCCCTTAGCCAATAGGTCACTAACGACACCTTGATTAGCGACAACACGCTCAACATCAGCGGTCGCAATGATTAAGGACGTGCGCAGTGTGTAATGATACTCCGGGCGACGGTCATAGTAGCCCTGCCAGTTATCGTCAAAATTGATATTACCGAGGCTTATCTCTTCCTGTTTAAAGCCCTTCTCAACGAAATAGTCAACGAGCTTCGTTTGGGTACGCTTAAGCTCCGCTGAAATAGAGGTCAGGTCATTGCCGTTTATGTTGAGGCTAAGCGGCCAAACAACGAAATCCGCCTGAACATCGCGTGTGGATAGACCTTTGACCGTAACGATGCGGTCTTTAGAAGCCAATTGATGAATACCGCAATAAACAAAAACTCCTGCGAGCGTAATACCTACTGCAATCAGTGCAGCACTAACTAAATTTTTCATACTTGTATTGTTTTATAAAAGTTATATTCACAAAAACGCGCAAAGATAGTTATTTTTTTTGACTATTGCAAAAATTTCTTGCTTTTGTCGGCATTTAGCGTTAAAATTAGCATCTATGCAACCTTTGCTCCGTCATTATAGGCGCATCAATTATTGGTGTCGTGCTTGGCTAATGAAGCAATAACGAAGTTGCGGAGAAGCAGATAGGGTTTCTGCGCGGTCTTTTTTTGCTCCTCAAATCGTTCTTGCCAATACGCTTTGCGTTCCGGGTCTGCCAGTTCAATCTTACATTGTTGGACAGCGTTAGCGAAATTGGAGGCAAGGTCCCGTTGGCGCGAGGAGATTTTGTCGGGATCTTTGTGCTTAGGGTAATGCGATGCGATCCGCTTTCCAAGACGGGTGCAGAAGTAGATTTCACTTTGATGGTCGAGCCTTCCGTTGACTTGCTCGACAGGGTCTAAATAGGATACTTGTGCCATAATAAAAGACGTGTTTATATCAGTCTAAAAAGGCTGATGCGTTAATAATATATTGTATCGATAGTTTGTCGATAGGTAGGTGATGTATCGGCGATGTATTCTGCTTTTGCCGTCCTTTTACCGTGCTTTTGCCGTGCTTTTGCCGTGTTGATAGCGTAGCTTTAAGGTAATTGATAGCATAAAAACGATGCAAAGATACAACATTTTCTTGAGATATGCAAACGAATTGAAGAAAAAATGTACTTTTATTTGCATATCTCGCAAAAAATACCTACCTTTGCAGCGGAAAATGATAAGAGCACGCGAGGAAAAGCGAAAATACGATAGCTGAAATTGCAAAACAGCACATCAGACATTGCAAAATAACGTAGCTGAAATTATAAAACAGTATAAAATCTAACTGCCATGTTACAAGAAGTAAGAACTCTTCGCTTGAACGAAGAACGTCATCCCAATGAAAATGAAGTGTGGGAAGCACACCGATATGCTAACGAAAAACATTGTATTGTGCAACTACAGTGGTTTATTCCTCATTATGGTCTGAAGACGTGGGTGATTGCACCGGAGGATAACATTGCCGAATTGCTTGCTAATCTCCATATTGCAGCCAATTGACCTTTGGGACAATAGTTATCAAGTACATGAAATCATCGCAGCACGACGCTCGGAGATGAGTGGTTGTGCCGACACCTACCGTCAAAACAGTGGCAACATAAGCAAGACATACATGGCGCAAAGCGTTGCGCTATAAATAACATATTAAAATAATAAGCATTACTATTATTTCGCGTTTACCGAAAAGCCCGTCAATCTTTAAGGAAATAAACAGCAAATAAATAGTAAAGGTTTCCGTATATAGGATGCCTTTCAACCCGATATTAGATGCTTCACACTCAGTGTATGTGTTTCTTAGGGTTGAAAAGGTCTCCTTGTAGGGTTGCCTTGGTACGCGATAAGAAACTCACATTTTCTTATTGCGTGCGGGTTGATAGAGGGCACAAAACAACTGGCGGACGAACGATTGCAAGTAACTGCCAGATGCTTTGCCGGGATTGTAACAGACGGAAAAGCAGCAAGTAAATTTTGATATATAGTTTTATTTATAAGAGTCATGCGAAAGCGTGGCTCTTTTTATTATCTAAATCAACAACTGAAAAAGAGTAGGGTGTTGCGTAGAAATGTGAACAGGGTGGTGCTGCTAAGAAATGTGAAACTTACAACTGCAAACGGGGTAATATTTCACAAATGCAAATGCAATGAAACCTCCTCAGCCGCAGCACTTCTAACAATTGTGAACAGGACGGAAACCCGGTCTATGCTCTGCGAATGGAAGTGGAGAAATAAAGTCATGTAATTGTGTAAAGTGCTATATTTCAATAGTAATATAATTTATCTAAAGTGGTGCTTTAATATAAATGGTGTAAATAACCTCATTTGGGTATAACTCAAATATTTTTAGAGATAAGAAATTATAATTAACTGATTTTCTATACTCTAAAACATTAGCTTAAAGTGATAAAATAGGGGTATTGGTGCGGATTGATTGGATGGGTTGTCCTATACTCTAATTTAAGGTATGCAAAATGTGAAAACATCTGCAAAATAAAAATATTTTTAAAAACATTTGCAAATGTGAAAAGGTTTGCATATCTTTGCAGCGTTTTTTGAGAGTAAAACTATGACAAATCGCGAAAAGATCTTGAAGATTATGGAAGCGGAGCACATGTCTGCTCGGCAATTTAGTGAAGCGGTCGGTATTCAGAACGGCACACTCAGTAATATCCTCAACGGGCGTAATGATGCCAGCAATGAGGTTATAAAAAAAATCCTTATGCGGTTTCATCACATCTCGGCTGAATGGTTCATGCGCGATCAGGGACCGATGTATGTTACGGCGGATGGGACGCAGCAAGCTTTATTTGATATTAAACCTCTTGAACTGGAGGTAAAAGAGGATGAACAACCGAAGGTGTCCGAGGATAGTAAGAACCGGATAGTTGCAAAAAAGGAGCAACCGGTGCAGGTCGCTCCCAAGAGTATTGAACGAATCGTTGTGTTCTTTTCAGACGGGACGTTCCAAGAGTTAAAGAGCTAATAAAGCTTTTATGTGGCTACCTGATTACCTGATGGTCGGGTTCTCGGGATTCCGAGTAGCCGGATTTTGGAGGATTCCACGTGTGGGTTATACAACGAGCGCTTTGTTAAGTTTCTCACGGATGGAGATGTAGATTTCGGAGCCTTTTTGGCAGAGCGGCTTGCCATCTGCAGCAAGTGCTGCCGTAGAGACATACCCCATACCGATACCTTTCTTAGTGGTAGGAATCATGATGCCTGATGTAACATGACCAATCTCGTGTCCTTCCGCATCGCAAATGGGATAACCATTGCGGGGTATGGCACGCTCCTGCATCTCAAAATGTACCAATTTGCGCTTCACACCGTCTGCCTTTTGCTTCAAGAGGTATTCTTTATCAATAAAATCCTTGGCATCAAACTTGGTAATCCAGCCTAAACCGGCTTCTAACGGACTGGTGGTGTCGTCTATGTCATGACCGTATAAGCAGTACCATTTTTCGAGACGTAAGCTGTCGCGAGCACCTAATCCGATGGGGTGTAAATCAAATTCAGGTGCTTTTCCGACCTCAAAGAGTGCGTTCCAAATCTGCATGGAATCTTTGACATCGAAATAGAGCTCAAATCCGCCGGCGCCGGTGTAACCGGTATTCGAGAGAATAACGCCTTGTACTCCTGCAAAGGACCATTCTCTAAAGGCGTAGTAGGGGATAGCGCTTAGGTCAGCATCGGTGAGTTGTTGTAAAAGTGCGGTGGCTTTAGGTCCTTGTACCGCCAATTGGCCATAACGCGCCGATGCATTCTCGAGGTTGCAGCCATAGCCGCCTTCCTCATTTTGTTTCACTACCCAGTCCCAGTCTTTGTCGATATTGCCGGCATTGACAACAAGGAGATATTTGGTGGTCGAATACTTATATATAATAAGGTCATCCACTATGCCGCCTTTTCCGTTGGGGAAACATGTGTATTGTGCCTTGCCGGCATCAAGTTTGGAGACGTCATTCGTCGTTATATATTGCAGGAAATTCAGCGCGTTGTCGCCCTTAACCCAAAACTCGCCCATGTGGCTAACGTCAAAGACGCCTACGCCTTCTCGCACTATACGGTGCTCTTCTTGAATACCGGTCGGATACTGGATAGGCATGTTGAAGCCTGCGAAATCTGCCATTTTAGCGCCTAAGGCAATATGAATGTCTGTAAAAGGAGTGGTTTTCATAACTAATTATTAAAATTTAAAGCATAGTAATAATCTTCTTGATGACTTCAGTGGCTTTCTCCATAGAAGGTATGGGGATGAACTCAAATCGGGAGTGGAAGTTCTCACCTCCGGCAAAGATATTGGGGCATGGCAATCCTTTATAACTAAGGGTTGCGCCGTCCGTACCGCCGCGAATGGGTTTGATTTTAGGCTCGACTCCTGCCTCGCGCATAGCTTTTTGTGCCAAATCAACGATCCACATCACCGGCTCAATTTTTTCGCGCATATTGTAGTATTGGTCGCGAATGGCAATTTCTGCCGTTCCTTCGCCGTATTCGCGGTTAACCTTATGCACCAAATGTTCAAGTTCCCGTTTTTTCGATTCGAACAAATGCGCATCATGATCACGGATAATATAGTGAAGAGTAGTCTCTTCTACTGTGCCGGACATATGGGTCAAGTGGTAAAAACCTTCATAATCTTGCGTATGTTCCGGAGTTTGCCAGCGTGGTAACATCACGGCGAACTGGTAGGCGATACGCATGGAGTTAATCATCTTATGATAAGCAGAGCCGGGGTGTACATTGACACCATGAATGGTAACGGTAACGGCAGCTGCGTTAAAGTTCTCATACTGCAGTTCTCCAATCTCGCCTCCATCCATCGTGTAGGCAAAATCCGCACCGAAGGTCTGAACATCAAAGTGGTCGGCGCCTTGTCCAATCTCCTCGTCGGGGGTAAAGGCAATGCGCACTTTGCCGTGTTTGAGCTCGGGGTGCTGAATAAAGTATTCCATAGCGCAGACGATTTCAGCGATACCGGCTTTATCATCCGCTCCCAATAAGGTTGTACCATCGGTTACGATGAGTTCCTGTCCCTTGTAGGGGCCGTCTTCTGCTATTTTGATAGAGGGGTGGATATTTTTGCCGGACGCATCAGGGGATGTGTCCATATGGGCAATAAAGCCGACGACGGGTTTCGCCTCCTGTGTCGTAGCGGGAAGGGTCGCCATGACATATCCGTAATCAGAAAGGGTTACCTCTTGCAGCCCAATCTGCTTTAGCTCCTCCACCAAAAAACGCGCAAACTCCATCTGCCCGGGGGTAGAAGGAGTCATGCGTGTACTATCATCCGAGGTCGTACAGAACGACACATATTTCAGAAATCGGTCGGTAATGCTCATTTGAAGAGAGACAAGATGTTGCTGATAGATGAAGCCGTTTCTCCGGCTGTTTGAATAGCAGAAATGGCGCTATTGGAAGCAGCCTCAATCTTAGAAGAGTCCACTTTCTCAGCCAGGGTATTGAGTTGTTCTGTAACCGTATTGCTGATTTTCTCGGTCACGAGCCCATCAGAGCCTAAGATAAGTCCAGTGGCGAAGTTCTTCCAATAACTGCCATCCTTGGCATTGGATTTGAGGTTCTGGCAACTCTTAACCAGTTGAATGGCGTTCATGGCGTTATTGAGATTTGTGTAATCGAACTTGCCATCCGTTTTGTACTGTGCGTAGAGTGCGCGTAAGGCAGCACCGGCTGCTTGACCATCATTGTTGGTGGCATTCGTCACTGTGGTAGCTCCGGTGGCTGCATTAGCTGTTGAGGACGAAGGAGATGTTGTGCCCGTAAGGGTTGAGCAAGCAGTCAGCCCCATCAGGGCTACCGCTGCAATAAGAAATACTTTTTTCATTACTTAATATGATTTTTAACTAAATTTGGTGCAAAGTTACAACTTTTTTTGCATATGTGCAAATCTTTTTGTATTTTTGCGGCAAATATGAAATATTTTTTAGCGATAATAGGTGGCGGCCCTGCGGGCTATACAGCCGCAGAGCAAGCAGCAAAGGCCGGCAAGAGCGTTGTGCTCTTTGAGCGTCAGGGTTTAGGAGGGACATGCCTCAATGTGGGCTGTATTCCTACGAAATGTCTTCTTCATGACACGCATGCGGGAATAACAGACTGGAAGGTACTTCAGCAGCACAAGACACGAGTGGTACGTAAATTAGTAGCCGGTATCAGGATGCGTCTAAAGGATGTCCATGTCGTAATGGGGCATGCGCAAGTGCATGACGGTAAAGTATTTTGTCAAAATGAGGAATACGAGTTTGAGAATTTATTGATTTGTACGGGTTCGTCGAACTTTGTGCCTCCAATTCCCGGAATAACCGACAATGCGGCTGTTTGGGACAGTACCGATGCGCTCAACGCAGAAGAAGCGCCGAAGAGTGTAGTCATTGTAGGGGGCGGTGTGATTGGTATGGAGTTTGCGACTATATATCATGCCTTAGGCATTCCGGTAACGATTATAGAAGCAATGCCTCGTATTCTTAGCAGCATTGACCAAGATGTGGTACAAGTTCTATATGACAAGTACATCAAAGCCGGTATTGCTATTCATACGGACACGAAAGTGACGGCGATAGAAGGGCATGTTGTGCATACAACGCAAGGAGACTTTGAGGGCGACAAGATTCTTATATCTGTCGGAAGAAGACCCAATATCTCAGGCTTTGAGGAATTGCAAGGGCAAGCCAATGTCTATTTTGCGGGCGATGTAACCAAGACGATTATGCTCGCACATGTAGCAGAACGGCAGGCCTCGGCGGCTGTTAACACCATGTTGGGCATTAATGATGAGGTTAATTATGAGGCAATTCCCGCCGTAGTTTATACCCATCCCGAGATTGCTACGGTCGGGGTGATGGAAGGCGATATCAGAGCATTGCCGATGTCTTATGCCGGGCGATTCGTGGTTGAGAATGACCGTGAGAACGGCTTATGCAAGATGGCTGTAGATCCTCAGTCGGGCAAGATTAAAGGTGTTACTATGATAGGCGATCCTTGTTCAGAAATCATTGCAGCGGCATCCGTCGCCATCAGTCAGGGTATGCGTGTTGATGAACTAAAGAGGGTAGTGTTCCCTCATCCAACTGTTTCAGAAATATTAAAAGAGATATTATGACCATCCAAGAAGAAATTCGGCAGTTATGCCGTGATAAGAATGCGGTCATTATGGCACATTACTACCAACGACCGGAAATACAAGATGTTGCGGACTTTATAGGAGATTCGTTGGCGTTAGCGCAACAAGCGGCTAAAACAGAGGCTAAAATCATAGTGATGTGCGGTGTACACTTTATGGCAGAAACCGCCGCATGTTTATGTCCTGATCGAAAAGTGCTTATCCCTGCTCCTGAAGCAGGTTGTTCTTTAGCAGACAGTTGCCAAGCAGAAGACTTAAGACGCTGGAAAGAAGAACATCCAGGTTATATGGTAGTCAGTTATGTCAACACCTCGGCAGAAGTCAAAGCGCTCACAGATGTAGTTGTCACCAGTTCCAATGCTCTTAAGATTATCAATCAACTTCCTAAGGATGCAAATATCTTATTCGGACCGGATAAGAACTTGGGTAGTTACATCAATGACTTAACAGGCCGAGAGATGACATTATGGAATGGGGCTTGTCATGTCCATGCACGTTTCTCTGTAGAAGCTTTGATACACTTGAAACATGATCATCCTAATGCGCCGGTACTTACTCATCCGGAGTGCAAGAAGGCAGTGATTGAACTATCCGATTACGTCGGCTCGACAGCCGCGTTACTAAAATACGTTAAGACCCATACTAATAATGAGTATATCATTGTTACGGAAAGCGGAGTTATCCATGAGATGCAGAAAGCCTGTCCCGGTGTGACTTTTATTCTTGTACCCCCAGAGATTACCGAGGGTGTAGGATGTATGTGTAATGAATGCGAGTATATGCGAATGGCTACCTTGGAAAAGCTAAGAGACACTCTTCGAGATGAAATAAACGAGGTTCATGTAGAGCCTGAAGTGGCCGCAAAAGCGGTTAAGTCAATTCACAAGATGTTAGCAATGTCATGAAGATTTTAGTCGCCATGAGCGGTGGAATCGATTCCACTATGACAGCCCTCCTTCTTCGTGAGCAGGGTTATGAACTCGTGGGGGTGACCTTTCGGACTTTTGACTCCATGAAGGAGTCCTGTATTGCCAATGAAAAAGGCTGCTGTACCATTGACTCTATCATGGAGGCTAAACATCTATGTGAGTCTCTCGGTATAGAGCACCATATTGTGGACTTCCGAGAAGCATTTCGGAAATCGGTAATCGAAAACTTCATTTCTGAATATCAACACGGACGGACACCTAATCCATGCGTATTGTGCAATAAGTGCATCAAATGGGGTGAATTACTTCAAGTAGCAGATGAATATCACTGCGAAAAGATTGCGACCGGGCATTATGCCAGAATAGTTGAGCAAGACGGGCATTATTACCTCCGTCGTGCAGTAGACACGAAAAAAGATCAGACCTATTTCCTATGGCAATTGACAGAAGAGAACCTCATGCAAACACTTTTTCCTTTAGGTGATTACACCAAAGAACAAGTTCGTGCAATGGCTGCAGAGCGGGGGTATGTACGTTTATCCCAAAAAACCGAGTCGCAAGATATATGTTTTATCCCAAATGGGGATGTAAAGGGGTTCTTGAACCAATATCTGCCTGACTTCACACCATATACAATCGGTCAGCGGAAGGGTTTAGGCGTTGCTTTAGGCTATCCCGCTTATGTCAAATCGATTAACCCGCTGACATTTGGTCATCATGATGAGTTATACACGCATGATGTGGCGTTGAAAGATGGCTATTTCCGTGGTGATCGGGCTCGTCCTGTTATGGCGCAAATAAGGTATCGGAGTGCAGCAACTGAAGCGAGATATGACGGAGCATTGCATTTTGCAGAACCCGTATGGGCAGTAACACCCGGTCAATCTGCCGTGATGTATCAAGATGACCTCCTTGTCGGGGGAGGTGTGATAAGTGATTGAACTATTCAACGTGCAAATGAATAAATATAAATGATATAATGAAACGACCAATTATTCCCGTATTATTATTGACCGGCTATTTAGGTGCCGGTAAAACGACTTTGCTTAACCGTATATTGGCAAATGAAAAAGGAATCCGTTTTGCGGTGATTGTAAACGATATCGGCGAAGTTAACATTGACGCGTCCCTGATACAACAGGGTGGTGTAGTAGCACAGCAAGATGATAACTTGCTGAGCCTAACTAACGGTTGCATCTGTTGTACTCTAAAGACAGACCTCATAAAACAACTGCATGAGTTGGCAACTGCCAAGAAATATGATTATATCGTTATTGAAGCTTCCGGTATCTGCGAGCCTGCGCCAATCGCCAATACTATATGTAACTATGATCGGGCAGTGCCTTTCTCAGATGATCCAGTGCCGGTTCTTGACAACATAACAACCGTCGTTGATGCCAAGCGTCTTAAAGATGAGTTCCATTTGGGCAAAAACTTGGCGGAACAAGCTGAGGATGGCGAGGAAAATTTAGCCTCCCTTGTGATGCAGCAAATAGAGTTCTGCAACCTCATTTTGCTCAATAAAGCCTCTTTATTAGAGGGAGATGAACTTCCTCAGTTGGTAGAGGCAATACGTGCTATTCAGCCTAAAGCTGAAATTATTCCCTGTGATTATTGCGATGTTCCATTGGATAAACTTATTCATACCGGATTATTCGATTTCAATGAAGTAGCCGGTTCTGCCCGCTGGATAGAAGCAATAGAGGGTGATATCGAGGATGAGGAAGAAGGCGAGGCCTATGAGTACGGCATAGAGACTTTTGTATATTATAGGCGAAAACCTTTTAGCCTTGGTCTATTTGATGACTTTGTGGCACGCCATTGGTCACCCAACATCATCCGCTGCAAAGGAATGTGCTATTTTTCAGACGAATACGATATGTGCTATATCTTTGAGCAAGCCGGTAAGGAGTTTAATCTTCGCCAATGTGGTCAGTTCTACGCAACGATGCCTCAAAAGGAATTAGAGGCTGCCCTTGCTAATGATGCACTCTTAAGACGTGACTGGGACGAGACCTATGGCGATAGAATGCAGAAATTAGTCTTTATTGGTCAAAACCTTGATAAGGATGCTATCATTCAAGCATTAGATAATTGCATAGTAGAACAATAATAAGACAAATACAATGAAAACCAACCAATTATCCATGCGTCACATCGGACTTGGTGACGCAGACCAACATGAGATGCTCAATGCCTTGCAGCTTACTTCAGTAGAACAATTGATTCAAGAAACCATGCCTGCTGATATCCTACTCACCGAGGAGGAAAAAGCGGTACAGGACGAGGCATTAGGTACCGCATTAACAGAGCAGGAACATTTGGATTCCATTGCTGCTATGGCAGAGGAGAATATGCCATTTACATCCCTAATCGGGCGTGGTTGGTATGGCACGATTACTCCTGCCGTTATTACCCGTAATGTCTTGGAAAACCCTGTTTGGTACACCTCTTATACACCTTACCAAGCCGAAGTCAGTCAGGGTAGGTTGGAGGCATTATTCAATTTCCAAACGGTTATATCGGACCTGACGGGTTTACCTTTGGCGAACTGCTCCCTATTGGATGAAGCGACCGCTGCTGCAGAAGCCGTTACCATGATGCGCAACCTCCGTTCTCGCGAACAGGTCAAGAACAACGTAAGCAAGGTCTTTGTGGATAGTAAGATATTCCCGAATACTTTATCCGTGTTGCGCACGCGTGCACAAGGACAAGGTATAGAATTGGTCTTAGGTACTTATGCTACATTTGAACCCAATGAAGAATACTTTGGTGCAATTGCACAATTCCCAAATGCTGAAGGTTCCATTGAGAATTATGAATCGTTTATAGAGGCTTGCCATGAGAAAGGGCTGAAAGTCACATTGATAGAGGACATTATGGCGATGGCATTACTGCGTCCGCTGGATTGTGATATTGCAGTAGGTAGTGCTCAGCGTCTTGGTTTACCAATGGGATTTGGAGGTCCGACTGCAGGCTTTATGGCAACACGTGATGCATTTAAGCGCGACATGCCCGGGCGAATCATTGGTCTTAGTAAGGATAGTCATGAGCGTCCGGCTTATCGTTTGGCTTTACAGACACGCGAACAGCATATCAAACGAGAGAAAGCCACTTCTAATATCTGTACAGCCGAGGCACTATCTGCTATGATGGCAGGCTTTTATGCGGTATATCACGGAGCAGAAGGGGTTCGTAGTATTGCTGAAAGTATTCATTCCAAAGCTGCATATATCAACGAGATGATTCAGGCATACGGCTATGAGCAGGATAATAATGAGTTCTTTGATACGCTGAAGATCTGGCTTCCTGAAGAGGTTGAAATAAGCGATTTTAAAGCAATAGCAGAAGAGAAGGGACTTAATCTCTATTATGACAAGGAAGGCTGGATCGGACTGAGTTTAGATGAGGCAGTAACACTTGATACAATGAATGAGTTGATTGCCCTTTTCGCGGAAGCCGTAGATGCGTTGCCGAATTATGAGGATAGTGAAGAGGCTTTTGAGGGGCTATGGAGCATTGATGAGAGTCGTGTGCGTGAAGCCGATTACTTGACTGCACCGGTCTTTAGGCTCTACCATTCTGAGACAGATATGATGCGTTATATCAAACGCTTAGACAGAAAGGATATTTCTTTAACACATTCGATGATTCCGTTGGGTTCATGCACAATGAAACTCAATCCTGCCTCGGCTATGTTGCCTATCACGATGGGCGGCTGGCTCAATGTGCACCCACTGGCTCCGTCAGAGCAAGTTAAAGGCTATCTAGAGGTCCTTGAGGAACTCAAGGCGCAGTTATGCACAATAACGGGTTTTGATGAATGCACGTTGCAACCCACTTCAGGTGCTGCCGGGGAATATACCGGTTTGGTTATTATCCGAGCCAATGTAAGTGCTGAACGTAATGTGCTTCTTATTCCTGCCAGTGCGCATGGTACTAATCCTGCATCTTGTGTTCAAGCCGGTTTTGAGCCTTGTATCGTTAAATGTGACGAATGGGGCAATACCGATCTCAATGATTGGCGTGAGAAAGCAGAGGCGAATAAGGACCATCTCGCCGGCTGTATGATTACTTATCCCTCCACGCATGGTATTTTTGAATTGGCGATACGCGAGATGTGTGATATCATTCATGAAAACGGAGGTCTTGTCTATATGGACGGTGCCAATATGAACGGGCAAATCGGTTATACGCATCCGCGTAAGATAGGTGCCGATGTCTGCCACCTTAACCTTCATAAATCCTTTGCTTCGCCGCATGGCGGTGGTGGCCCAGGAGTCGGGGCGGTGTGCTGCACGAAAGCATTAGTTAAAGGACTGCCTACAGAGGATATGAATCGTGTGTCGTCTTCGTTATACGGTAATGCTAACATGGCGCTTATTTCCTATGGTTATATTCGTATGATGGGCGGCGAAGGGCTTCGTCGGGCGACAGGGGCTGCTATTCTCAGCGCTAATTACATGGCGGCCAAACTCAAAGATGCTTATGGTATTGTTTATACCGGGGCTAATGGTCATGTAGGGCACGAGCTAATTTTGGACTGTCGTCAGTTCCATCATCAAGGTATTACAGAGACGGATATTGCCAAACGTTTAATGGATTTCGGCTACCATGCTCCAACTCTTTCATTTCCGGTACATGGTACTCTGATGGTCGAACCGACAGAGTCCGAATCGAAAGCGGAGTTAGACCGTTTTATTGAGGCGCTCTTGCAAATACGTAAAGAGATAGATATTTGTCCTGAATTATTACTGAATGCTCCTCATCCAGAATATGAAGTAGTGGGGGAATGGCAACACGCTTATAGCCGTGAGGATGCTATTTATCCGTTGCCGTTTGTAAGCGAGAATAAATTCTGGATACCGGTAGGTCGTGTAGATAATGGTTTCGGAGATCGTAACCTCATTGCCCGATATGAAAACGAAGAAATGGCTTAATGAACTGAAGGAACTCATAATTATTGCAATAGCAATAATGCCCTATGCGTTTGCGGTTAATCAAATTTTGGTACCGCATGCTGTTGTAGGTGGTGGTCTGGCGGGTTTATGCGAGATCATCTATTTTGCATCGGGCAATGTAATGCCTATTTGGGCGACTAACTTGTTGGTCAATGCTTTATTACTCACCATCGCCGTATTCACGATTGGTTGGAAACTCTGTATCCGAACGATATATGGCGTATTCTGGATGACTTTTTGGCTAAAAGTAATTCCCGTCTCGGCAGAACCGTTGATTACTGACCCGTTTATGGCGGTGATTTTGGCGGGTTTAGTGTGCGGAGTAGGTTTAGGTATCGTGTTCCTCAACAATGGTGCTTCCGGCGGTACTGACATTATCGCAATGATTGTCAACCATTACCGTAACGTCCCGATGGGAACGGTACTGTTTATTTGTGACCTTGTCATCATCAGTTGTGCCTGGCTATTGCCCCAAGTGACTAAGATTGAGCAACTACTGTTCGGTTTATGCTTTACCTTTATGTGCACAACGGCTGTGGATTGGACAATGAATCGGGTACGGCAGAGTGTGCAGATATTCATCTTCTCAACGAAGTATGAGGAAATCGCTCAAGCCATTATGACCAAAGTCCCTCGTGGCGTTACCTTATTAGAAGGGGAGGGCGGATATACCAAACATCCCATGAAGGTAGTGACATGCCTTGCTCGCCGGAATGAGTCCAATAAAATCTTTCACCTTGTACGAGATATAGACCCTGATGCATTTGTGTCTGAGACACAAGCAGCCGGCGTATTCGGCAAAGGATTTGATGCAATCAAAAAACAATAGTGATTAATAATATAGACGCCTATGAAAAAAATCTTTTCTATGTTGCTTATAGCACTTATGCTATGTCCTGTCGGAGCGAATGCCAAGAGACAGAAGAAGCCCCAAGAGGTTGATTCGCTTGGTAATCCTATTAAGACGGGTTGGAACTTCGGTATTCTGCCTTCTATAGCATATGATGCCGATTACGGTTTCCAGGGAGGGTTACTGACTAACATCTATTATTATGGTGATGGCAAGCAGTATCCTGAGTACATTCATTCTATTTATGTAGAAGCCGCCTATACAACAAAGCACCATGGTATTTTTAGGGTCAACTATGACTCCAAGTACCTTATTCCCAAACATCGGTTGACGCTTGATGCTACGTATTTGCCAGATGCTATGTGTGATTTCTATGGTTTCAACGGCTATCAGTCCAAGTATGATTACGCTTTCTCGACTTGGAATCAAAATCCAGCTAAGATGCCTGACTCAATGGCCTATCGCAGCCGCGTATTCTACAAATACAAGAGAGACCTTATCCGAGTTGCCGGTGATATAGAAGGTACCATTTATAAGGACCTCAAATGGAACGCCGGTATAGGCGTATTAGGCTATTTGGTGAACGATGTAGATGTTAATATGCTCAATGGCAAGAACCAATATGATCCGTCATTGCCGAATTATGCACAGCGGGCTTTGGCTCCCTCGTCAGTGTCCCCCGGACTCTATGAGAAATACCGCGATTGGGGACTTATCTCAGCAGACGAAGCTCGCGGGGGTTGGCATCCTTATGTTCGTGCGGGACTGACCTATGATACGCGCGACAAACGGCAAGGACCAAACAAAGGTATTTACACAGACTTGTTCCTCACCTATAATGCGGCGTTCAACAGTTCCTACTATGGCAATCAAGCCGCTTCGGGCTTCAACAATCTCCAATTTAATTTCACCTTCCGTCACTATGTGCCTGTTTTCAAGGATAAAAAAGGCATACAACGAATCACCTTTGCTTATCGGTTCGGTACTCAAAATGTTATTGCGGGGCGTACGCCATTCTATATGAACAGCTACCTCAATACCTTATTTATTCAACGTGTTTATTACGAAGGTTTAGGTGGCGGCAACTCTGTGCGTGGTTTATTGGCCCATAGGCTCAATGCTTTAGGATACCTATTTGCGAATGTGGAGTTTCGTTTCCGGATAGTAAACTTTGATATTGGTCATCAGCACTTCTTCATCGGTCTTAATCCATTCTTTGATTTGGGTATGATTACACAACCGTACACATTGGATTGGACAGACTTACAGGCACGAATTGAGGCGACAGGAGATAACATGTCATCGTATTTCAACAAGGATGCTTCCGTTTATATACCCCATATGTCAGCCGGTTTAGGACTGAAGGTCGGCATGAACGAGAACTTTGTACTATCTTGCGATTGGGCGATGCCAATTGATAAGCAGGATAATAGCAAGTGGGCGAATTTCTATGTTAAAATGGGTTATTTGTTCTAATTATGGTAAAGACTATTCTTCTCTTAATCAGCTTTGTGCTATTCCCGATAGTGATTATCGAAGGATATAAGCGTTGGTCTTGGGTACAGAAAGTAGGTACAGTCGTTTTGGCATATGCCGTTGGTATCATCATAGCATTAACCGGTATTGCTCCTACTGCCCAAGAAGCGGGTGGGGAACTCTTTCACTCGGTGCGCTCTATCATCATGTCCATTGCTGTCCCATTGGCGATACCCTTGATGCTCTTTAATTGCGATTTCAAACTATGGACTAAAGCTTTGCCTAAGACTATATGGTCATTGGTCGGCGGCATATCAGCTGTTTTAATTGCCGTTATTTCCGGCTATTTTATTTTCCGCAGTCATGGTATTCCTCAGTTTGATAAGGTAGCGGCGATGATGACCGGTATATATACCGGCGGCACAATGAATTTCAATGCATTAGGCGCCGCGCTTGATGTTGACGAAACGACTATGGCCATCGTGTTGGCTTTTGAGATGGTGTTGACGACTCCGTATATCTTCTTTATATTAGCCGGTGGATATAAAGTTTTCCGTAAAGTTTTGCCTTATGCTGATCCGGAGATAACCTCTACAAAGAAAATTAAGATTAAGGCTCGCGATACAGAAATTGCGACCGCGGATATTGAGAACTATCGCGGTATGTTTGAACGAAATAATTTCTTGGGCATGCTCAAGGGAGTAGGGCTTTCGGTTGTTTTCTTAGTTTTGGGTGCAGGATTAGCGTTGCTCCTAACGGGTAAACTCAATGAATTGGTTATTATCCTAACTATAACTACTTTATCCATTATAGCGTCTTTCTTCAAGCCCGTACGCGAATTGCCTAAGACATTTGAAGCAGGCATGTTCTTTATCCTCATATTCTCAGTAATCGTGGCATCGTTATTTGATATCCACTCAGTCAATGGAGGTTCGCTCTGGATAGGTCTCTTCGTGGGGTATATCATTATAGTGGCTTGCGTGCTACATCTGCTTTTCTGCAAATTAGTAAAAGTCGATGGTGACTTATTCTGTGTATCGCAGATAGCGTTGCTATGTTCGCCGCCTTTCGTGCCACCGGTGGTTGGTGCAATGAAGAACAAGAAAGTCCTCATCTCGGGTATTGTAATAGGTCTTGTAGGATATGCTATCGGAACCTATTTAGGTGTGATAATCGCTTGGATTTTACCTTAATCGGCGTAAATAGAATTATTAGTTCCCTCTTAGTGAAAATAATATAAGTTAATTGCCCTTGCTCATAAGAGAGCGAGGGCAATTACTTCATGAATATCAGAGACATAGTGGAAGGTTAATCCCTTGCGGTATAGTTCAGGTATTTCCAATACATCTTTCTCATTATCTTTACAGAATATAAGGTCTGTTATACCAGCTCTCTTAGCAGCAAGCATTTTCTCTTTAACGCCGCCGATAGGCAGGACTTTGCCTCGTAGGGTCATTTCTCCCGTCATGGCAATACGTGCGCGCACCTTTCGTTTGGTGAAAGCAGATACTAATGCTGTTGTCATCGTGATACCGGCGGAAGGACCATCTTTGGGAATAGCCCCTTCGGGCACGTGGATATGAACGGCAGTGGTCTCTAAGTCTTTCGGTGAGATGCCGAAGTCGGCAGCGTGGGCTTTAATATACCCCAAAGCAATGGTAGCAGACTCCTTCATGACATCTCCCAGATTGCCGGTAAGAGTGAGGGTAGGGGTCTTGGAATGACTGAGTGAAGTCTCTATAAAGAGTATCTCGCCGCCAACTTGTGTCCAAGCCAACCCCGTCACAACGCCGATATAGCGGTTATCTTCGTAAATGTCGCGACTGAACCGTGCTTTACCGAGATAGGTTACAAGGTCTTCTGCTGTGACAGACACGTTATATTCTTCGCCTAAAGCCATTTTGGTCACGACTTTGCGGCAGATTGCGGCTATCTGTCGCTCCAAAGAGCGTACACCGGACTCGCGGGTATAATTGTCTATCAATAACGCTAAGACCTTTTTGGTGAAACGGAGTTGGTTCTTTTTAAGTCCATGTTCTTCTAACTGCTTAGGAATCAAATGCTGTGCAGCAATTTCTTGTTTTTCTTCAATGCAGTAGCCGGTCATCTCTATCAATTCCATTCGGTCTAAGAGCGGGCGTGGAATGGTGTCTAAACTATTGGCAGTAGCGATGAAGAGTACTTTACTGAGATCATAATCGATATCCAAATAGTTATCATGGAATGTGGTATTCTGCTCCGGATCCAGCACCTCTAAAAGAGCGGCAGTCGGGTCTCCTTTATAGTCCGCACCAATTTTGTCTATTTCATCGAGCACAAAAACGGGGTTAGAGGTCTTTGTCTTTTTTAGTTCTGCCAAAATCCGTCCGGGCATTGCTCCTATATAGGTTTTGCGGTGTCCTCGAATTTCGGCTTCATCATGCAGGCCACCTAAACTAACGCGCGCATATTTGCGCCCTAAAGCTCTTGCGACGGATTTTCCGAGCGATGTTTTACCGATTCCCGGAGGGCCATAGAGGCATAGGATAGGGGACTTCCCCTGTTTACGTGCCTTCATTACGGCGAGGTATTCGATGATACGTTCTTTCACTTTCTCCAGTCCATAGTGGTCTTCATCAAGAACTTGCTTGGCATTACGTATATCGTAATTATCCTCACTAACATCATTCCAAGGCAAGTCAAGCATAAACTCCAAGTAGTTTTGCTGGTCGGCAAACTCGGGGTGGTGGGTGTTAAGGCGTTCTAATTTTTTGAGTTGTTCCTCAAATACCGCCTTTACCTCGTTATTCCAGTTCTTGGTCTCGGCCTTCTTGCGAAGATCGTCAAATATTTCCTTGCCGTCGTCTTCGCCCAACTCCCGTTGGATAGCAGCCATCTGGTGGTGAAGGAAATACGCGCGTTGGTCAGCGGCGATATCCTCGATAGTCTTGGTATTTATCTCCACCTGCGTTTTTTGCATTTCTGCCTCTTTATTGAGGATTTCAGAGAGTTTATCGGCTCGCGTGGAATTGTTCATCTCCAGTAATTCCTGCTGCATGGATATAGCAAAACCGAAGTTCCCGCAGATGAAATTTACTAATTGAATCGGCGATTTCGCCATGTCCCGAAGGGACGTCTTGGCGATTTCGGCATGTTCTTTATCATTGTGGAGGTCAATGAGGAACATTGATTTCTCCAAGATATTGCTGATAATCTCCGGCTTGACAGGTTGATTTATTTCTTCCAGAGTATCTATTGGTGTAGTAATCGCTGTAGCCTGCAATCCTTCATCTGTCCGTACTATATTTTCCAAGTACACACGTTCAAGTCCACGCAAGGTTACTTTCATCTTACCTTTGCTTTCCTCGATGTTGAGAATCTCTGCTTTTGTACCGGTCGTGTATATGTCTTCCGGTTTAGGGTCTTTCGTTTTAGCGTCTCTCTGTGTAACCACATAAATAGTTTCCACGGAAGAGCGGATGATGTTTTTATTCTTTTCCCGAGCTACTTGAATAGTCAGCACCGTCTCAGGAAAGAGTACTACATTTTTTATCGTTAATAATAAGGTCTCCATCTTAATATATAATGTCTCTTTTGCTATTTTACATAATCACGATTAGAGTATTTAAATGCCATAGACATGTTATATCTTTTTAATAAGGTTAGTCAAGACGTTGCCGGGACCGTATTCCCTGAAGTCCTCGATACCATCATGTCTCATATTACGCACGGTTTCAGTCCAGCGTACAGGTGCTGTGAGTTGTTTGAGCAAGTTATGTTTAATCTCTTCGGGGTCAGTGTGCGGCAGGGCGTCAACGTTTTGGTATATCGGGCAACGCGGTGTCATAAATGTGGTTTGCTCAATTGCCTGCGAGAGTTCATCTGCAGCCAGTTGCATGAGCGGACTATGAAATGCGCCGCCAACGGCTAATGGTAGCACACGTTTAGCACCGGCTTCTTTAAGACGGATTGAGGCGAGTTCCACGCCTTCTTTCGAGCCGCTTATTACCACTTGTCCGGGGCAATTGAGGTTTGCCGCGACTACAATTAAATCTATCTCATTGCAGATCTGTTCGACTTGTTCGTCCGGTAAGCCTAAACACGCAGCCATTGTACCCGGCTGAGCTTCACAGGCTTTCTGCATAGCATAAGCGCGTTTAGCAACCAGTTTCAGACCATCTTCCGCAGCAAGCGCTCCGGCTGCCACTAAGGCACTATATTCGCCCAAGCTATGCCCCGCAACGGCGTCAAATTGCTGATTATCAGCGACCATTGCAGCCGCTATACTATGCAGAAAAACAGCAGGTTGAGTGACCTTGGTCTGTTTTAAGTCTTCATCGGAGCCATGGAACATGATATCCGTAATGCAGAAACCGAGAATATCGTTTGCTTTATCAAAAAGTGCTTTTACTTGGTTGTGAGCGTGATAGAGTTCCTCCCCCATCCCACTGAACTGGGAACCTTGCCCCGGAAAAATAAATGCTGTCTTCATATCTTCTTACTATGTGTTGATAACTACGTGTTGGTTATTTTTATGTTGGTTACTGCGTGTTGTTTAGCCTACAAAAGTACAACATTATTTGGATATATGCAAATAAAAGTGATTTTTTAGAGGCTTTTCACGTAAATTGGTGAGGAACGGAACAAAAGGCTTATAAAACACCCCCGCAGGGATTGCTGCGGGGGTGAAGGAGTGTTGCCATATTACACTTGTATGTTCGTGGTTGCATCGGGATCAAGCGGTAAGAACCTCTCCCCTACTCCGGCTCCCCCTCCGCTCGCGCAGAGTGTTTGCACCATAGCCATTTCCGTTATCTCAACTCGTGGTTGGATATACAAATTTTTTGTCATAGTTGTATAATATTATTAAATTGAACAAGTAATTCGATTAGTGCCATTTATTTAATCAATCGGCCTTGTGCGTTGTACTCCTTGTCACCATGTAGGATGATGAGTTGACCGTCACGGATGAGTTTTTGGCATGCTACATCGCGATGTTGCACTTCATCAAGACCTGTAACTTCTTCTGACTCACGCCTAAAGAGGAAGCGTCCAGGAGCAGTACCCTGAGTTGCAGGAGCATCATAAATTAAATATGCCTTGTGTGCACCTAAAGTTGTGCCGGTGTAGCGATACAGACCTATACCTTCCTGTCGCTGGCTGTTAACCCAACCATCTCTACCCAATACGTAGATTTGGCCTGCCTTGGCGCTTAAAACAAGGTCAGATGCTATCACTATATTCACATCCGTACCTCGGAGTTCGTTCGTGCCGGTATAAGCCTGAGCCGCAGGATCCATCATAATCAAGCGATAAGTTTGCGAGAAAGAGCGCAGCACAACAGCCGTTCCGGCAGGTACGATCTGTCCGTCGAAAGCGATAGGATGCAGGATAAACTCATTGCCATTCACATATCCCACATATGCCCATACATCAGGCGGCAGCATTAAATCTTTAGAACTGTTGTAATAAGTGCGGTAGTAAACAACATCATGTGGATCGTCCGAAGCCGTAACATCCTCAAATGCGCTTTCAACCATGCAACCTGCCCAAGCGGGAGCCCATGCCTGATAAGCTGCTAATTTTCCTTCGGGGACGAAGATTTTTGTCTTTCCGCTGGTAGCCGTTGCAAACTCATTACCCACATTAGCATCTGCCCATGTGACGATGCCTCTCGGGTCGTCCCAGAGGAAGAACACATTCTCTACGTTTGTACAGCCCGAGAAGGCACCAGCTTCAATGCTACGGACAGATTGCGGTATAGATACAGCCTTGATGTCTGTGATGCCATTAAACGCATTGGCAGCGATGGTAGTAAGCGAATATCCATCATGCATGTAATCAGGCTCTGCGGGGATAACCAATGTGCTTTCGTACGTAATCGGATAGATAGCATTTACATCTGCGGGATAAGGGAGTACTTTTGCCTCTCTCGGCGAAGCAGATGTAACCTCATATACACCGGTGGTCTTCTGGTTATGGTAGAAGAATTTCTCTCCGATAGCACGAGGTGACCACAACGCTGTAATCTTGGAGGAGTAGTCAGACCAATTGGTAGCTCCCTGATAATTCGAAACAACCCAAGAATATACATCAATATGATTCAGACGTGTATCACCCTCGAAGGCGTTGCTACCGAGTACAGGAGGCAGACTATTATAGAGTTCAATGCCATGCAGGAGCAGGCAGTTCTTAAACGCCTCGTCGTCGATAGACTCTACAACGCGGCTATTGATAGTAATCTCTCTCATCCAAGTACAGCCATCAAAAGCATGTGCGCCGATTATTGCAACATTATCTCCAATGAAAGCATTGGATAGTTGGTTGTAATTCCGAAAAGCGTTCTCTGCAATCTCGTTGATATAATAGATAACACCTTCGTCTTCTACCGATGCAGGGATATTTATGCTTCCACTCAGATTACGCGGACGAGTTACTTTGGCGGTGTGGGAACCGGTGATCTCGTACCACTGATAATAATCAGAGATTTCTTCCCCTATGCGCGTTGCGACAGCAGGGTCGTAGAAATATTCAATAGAACTTACCGATATACTTAAATTTCCGGAAAGCGTAACCTCTTCAGCCGGCGTACCAAGCCACGTAAGGGTATTAGCTGCATTATCATAAGTCCAATTAGCGGGAAGATTGGTTGCTGTCCAGATGTTACCGGTGATGATGATACCTGTCAGATCTCCGGCAATAGATTTGAACTTCAGGTCACCGCAACCGCTTATCTCGATTCGTCCGTAATTAAATTGGCAGGATTCGACAGTAGACGGGTCACTATAGTCTTCGTTTTTGTCCCTTGTTTGCGTCAGAGAAGTAATGATATTATTGATAAGACCATTTTCTTGCTCTTTTCCACCATTATTGTAGCAACTCAAGTCCACTAAGTTTATTTGGCTTGTACTCCAAGTGAAGGACGGACCTGAAGGAGTCGAAGGAGTCGGACCTACAGGAGCATCACTGCTTATTTCCACCTCGCGAGGCAGCTCGTCCTCAGCTTGATTAGCAAAGAAGAAAAAACCATCATACGTATTGGACCGAAAACTATTATTTATTCTCGTCTCGTTGGCTGCGTCCGCTGCCCAAATAACATTAGAAGTAGTAATATCTCCTACCAATGCTGAACTTACAACTCCAACGGCTAGGCATGCCGGGCAGACATCGGCAGACTCATTTCCGGTGACCGTAGCATGTAAATTACCTCCGTTAACAACGGATAATTTGTCTGCATAGAATACACCCCTATCTATAGTGTTCTGATATTGATACAATGTTGTTACATTCTCGTTGAGAATCAACGACGCATTGTCAATCGTCAGATTCGTAGCAGATATAGAATAAGAATTGGTGCTATTCACTATTAACTTATCCTGCGCTGCATCTGCACCTGAAAAGATGAGTGTGTTCGCAGAACAGAATTCGCCGCATGTGATCGTATTCGTGCCAATAAGACGAATCGTAAGCGGTTGATTCTGCAAAATATAAATGATGGCATTACCTATATAAGTGCTAAAATCAGTAATTGACGTAAAATCATTTTCCCAGTTATTGAGGGTCAAAGTGTGTGTGCTATAGTCGTATGACACTTTTCCTGCGCCATCAATATTACTGGCAGTACTTGGCGTTACGTCAACCCAGCCACCTTCTTTCAAAATCGAAAGAGGATATGTCGTAATGCTGAGTTCCTTCTGAGCATCCGCTGCATAGAAGTAGGTACTTTCATCTGAATGAGCATAGAGAGTAACTGAACCAGTTTGATGCACGGTAATGATTCCGTTTTCATCTACAGAAACAATAGTCGGATCAGATGTTGACCATGTAACCGGAGTAACCTCCGAAATGTTTTTAAGATCTTGGCTGGCATCGTAACTTTCTCCAACCACTAAGGTTCCTAGAGTAGAATTGTAGGAATCAAAATAAAAGGTTGGAGTGTACTTCTGCGCCATTACTCTTTGTGGCAGACATAGGATTGCTGCCAGGAGGGCAATTAATAAAGTAAATGTTTTTCTCATAATGTTGTGAGATTTTTGTGTTAATATTGTGCGGCGGAGCCGCAGTTAATTATGTATATATTGTCTTTTCAGATGAAAGATGTTATTATTCAGGGAGTAAAGAGATAGACATAAAGAAAGCGTGCGCTTTCGTTTGCTTTCATTTGATTGTTTGAGGATTCTGGACTACCTTATTAACTCAAATTTATGCACGGAAAACTCACGCTGATAACGTGAGCGTACATAAAACCGTGCTTGAGTTAATAATTGTTGAAAGTGTCCAGTTTTCAAACAATCAAGTCGGGCTTATTACGCTTTATCTAAATATGTTGGTTATTTGTGTTTTATGTCATAGGCGGTGTTGTTATGTTCGTTGTTATTTTACCAAATATGCGAGTACCATATGCGGTGTTACACACAATTATATAATTTCGGTGGCAAAGATACTGCTTTTTTTTGACATATGCAAATAAATTTGCAAAAAAAAAGGAAAAAGTTACAATTTTTGTGGATTTTGGTGTTTTTCTGTCAATTAAAGTTTGGTTGCCATGGGGGCATTTTTAAAGGTCGGCAAGTACAAATATAGGGGCTGTATCCATAACGGATCTATAACGTGGAGTTCGGTAAGCGTTCGAAGTGGTCCCGTAGTGGTCCCGTTATGGTCCCGTTAGAGTCAGGGCAGAAAGGGGGGGGGGCCAAGTTCCTAAGGGGACTAAGGGGATGTCGAAGTTAGGAGTATGCGAGTGTGAGGGCTTCGCCGACGACATAATTGGAGCCGCCGATAAAGATGATATCGTCCGGTGAAGCCTCATTTTGCGCTTTCTTAACCGCTTGCTCTACCGTCATATCCGCAGGAATAGCACGTGATGTTTTAGCTTGGCAGAAATAATATACGGCATCGGTTGGCAGCAATTGGCGCACAACATCAATATCCTTGTCCTTCACCATGCCAAAGACAATTCTCAACGTGCCTCCATGTCGTTGATGCAATTCATTAAGCTGCTGAAACACATATCTCAAGCCATGACTATTATGTCCGGTATCGCATATAGTCAAGGGTGCATGGGAAAGTGTCTCCCATCGTCCTCGAAGACCTGTTATCGAGCAGACATGGGCAAAGCCTTCGGCTATAGCGGTATTAGGCATTGATAAGGCTCGCAGGGCTACAAAAGCGGTTTGGAGATTATGTTCCTGGTAATAACCCTGTAGTTCACTTACGGGGGCAACCCTCATGCGTACGCGTCTAAGATACTCATGCTCCCGGGCGAAATAGATAGGCGCTCCGACGGCATTCGCCTTCGCCTCAAAGACAGGACGCGTTTCGTCGTCAGCTTCTCCGATGACAACGGGCGTCGAGCGTTTGATAATACCGGCTTTTTCGGAGGCAATAGCAGCTAACGTATTACCTAAAAACTCGGTATGGTCGAAACCGATATTGGTTATGATAGAGAGGCATACATTTTCCGGGGGTAAGACATTGGTCGCATCCAATCGTCCTCCTAATCCGACCTCTATGACTGCATAATCCACGTTCTGCTTAGCGAAATAATAGAACGCCATGGCAGTCGTTATCTCGAAGAATGAAGGCTGAATAGTTTCAATCGCCTCCTTATGGCAAGCGACAAAGGCCACGACTTCGTCCTCGGCAATCATCTCACCATTGATACGGATTCTTTCTCGGAAATCCACTAAATGAGGCGAGGTATACAACCCTACCCGATTGCCGGCAGCCTGCAACGCAGCCGCTATCAGATGGGAGGTAGAACCTTTGCCATTCGTGCCGGCTATGTGAATCGCTTTCAATTTACGTTCGGGGTGCCCTACTATGGTCATAAGCGCCTCCATATTCTGAAGACCGGGCTTATACGCTGCTCCGCCAATCAGATGAAAAGGCGGCGCAGCGTTATAAAGATATTGGATGGTTTCGGCGTAGGACATGTTGTTATTAGTCGATAAGTCCGTCGCGTTTGAGGAGGGCGTCAATAGTAGGCTCACCGCCGCGGAAACGACGATAAAGCACCATCGGCTCTTCCGTACCGCCTTTTTCCAAGATATTGATACGGAAAGCATCTGCTGTTTCTTTATCAAAGATAGAACCACGCAAGTCACGCGCTTTCTCAAACTGGGCAAAAGCGTCCGCGTCCAAGAGTTCCGACCACTTATAGCTATAATAGCCGGCAGCATAACCACCGGAGAAGATATGGGTGAATGCCGTTTCCATCTGACATCCATCGGCATTGGGTAAGACCTGCACTCCCTCCATCGCCTTATTACCGAAATCAATAACCGCTTTAACGGTATCACCATCGGGCACCTCAAAA
Source organism: Bacteroidales bacterium UBA3810 (assembly GCA_002368645.1). GTDB lineage: Bacteria > Bacteroidota > Bacteroidia > Bacteroidales > Paludibacteraceae > Colicola. The sequence continues at coordinate 149,172 of DFEE01000021.1, read as the reverse complement.
GGAGTCCTGATGGTGTGCCAAGCCATATCTAAGAAACCGAAGCTGAGCTGTCTGGCACACGCATAAGCAGCGTGATAATGGTCAGATGCTTTGATGGCATTAACCAGGCTCTCCGGCATCGGTTCGCCGGTTTCATAATGACGAGCATAAGCATCGAGGAACTCCCGTTCACCCAAGAAATTCTCGTTAAACTGACTGGGCAGTTCCACGAAATCTCGCGGCACAGCCGTACCGGATTGAGACTCATAACGGCAGCGAGTAAGCATGCCATGAAGCGCATGGCCGAACTCATGCAGGAAGGTCTCCGCTTCATAGTAGGTCAGCAAAGCCGGCTTAGTCTCAGTAGGACGCGTCAGGTTCATGACATTAACAATATGAGGACGATGGTCAACACCTTCTTTGGTGATATACTGCGGCTGAAAATCATTCATCCATGCCCCACCCCGTTTGGAAGCACGGGGGTGGAAATCAGCATAATACACGGCTAAGAAGTTACCTTCAGCATCCAAGACGTCGTAAGCACAAACTTCCGGATGATAAACAGGAATTTCCTTATTCTCAATAAAGGTCAAGCCATATAGGCGGTTAGCGAGCGCAAAGACTGCTTTCTTGACACTATCCAAGGGGAAATAAGGTCGCACAGCGTCATCGCTGATGGAGAAGAGCGCATCTTTCTCTTTCTTAGAATAATAGCTGAAATCCCACGGTTGAAGTTCGCCTTCCAGACCTAAGGAGTGAGCATATTTTTCCAATTGGGCGACCTCTTCCTTAGCCGCCGGCATATAGGCTGTGCGTAACTGCTCAAGGAAGGTCATTACATGCTCTTCTGTTTCCGCGCAGGTATGATGCAAGGATTTAGAGGCATAATCGGGTTCTCCAAAGAGTTTAGCAATCGCTAATCGCGTATTGACAATCTCAACAATAATGGCGGTATTGTCAAACTCTCCGCCGACGCAACGAGTATTATATGCGCGATAAAGTTCCTCACGCAGAGCGCGGTTGTCGCACTCTTGCATGAAAGGTCCATAAGTAGTAGGCTGCAGGTCAATGAGCCAGCCTTCCAAGCCTTTCTCTTTCGCTTTAGCCGCCATCATGTCTTTCGTATCTTGTCTCAGACCGGCGATATCGTTCTCGTCTGTAATGAGTTTGGTCCAAGCATTGGTGGCTTTAAGCACATTCTGACCATAGGTTAAGGTCAATTTGGATAAGTCCGCTGACAATTGGCGGTATTTGTCCTTGTCCTCGTCAGAGAGGTTAGCACCATTTTCGGCAAAGGACTCATAGGTATCTACCAAAAGTTTCATTTGGTCGGGTTCGAGCCCCAAGGTCTCGCGCTTCTCATAAAGCGTTTTAATCCGTTGGAAGAGTCCTTCATTGAGTCGAATAGCGGTGCTATATTCAGAGAGCATCGGACTTACCTCCAATTGGATTTCCTGTAATTTATCTGTTGTGTTGGACTCCGTGAGGTTAAAGAAACAGCCAATGACGATATTGAGCATTTCTCCGGAGCGGTCAAGCGCCTCAATGGTATTGGCGAAAGTAGGTTCCTCGGGATTATTGACGATAGCGTCAATCTCCGCCCTACCCTGTTTGAAAGCCTCTTCGAAGGCCGGCATATAATCTCTTTCCTCTATCTGATCAAAAGGATATGTGCCATGGGGCGTGCCCCAATTCTTATAGTTCATAAACGGGTTTTGGTGGCATCCCGTCAGCGCCACAGCAGCTACTGCCATAAGACAAAATGATTTGAATTTCATATTATTTAGAATGTTTTCTCAAGAGGTTAATATCTCCCGAAAGTTTATACTGGATCCCATCTGTACCGACGGCACGGATGACATAGAAATAGGCTCCTTCAGCGGCCGGTCTGCCACCGATGTTGCCGTTCCATCCTTCCGCGGGGTCAGTCCAAGAATAGACGAGTTTGCCCCACCTGTTATAGACATCACACTTAAAGGTCGCCAAGGATTTATAAAGCACCCTAAACTCATCGTTTTGGCCATTTCCGTCCGGTGTGAAGACATTGGGTACCATTAGTTTGGAAGCCGTTATGACGATATTGTCCAATTGCACCGAGTCGCGTAAGCAATAGGGGTTAGTGGCATAGCATACCGCCCGATACGTTGCCGGTTCGGTAAATGTATAGCGTTGGTTTTCATCCGAACGATTGGCGATAAGGGTGGAACCTTTATAGATAACCCATCTGAAATACTGCGCTGCCGGAGTCGGATTGGCTCTAAACTCAACGGAAAGCGGTCCCGAAGCAGTGTATTGTGTCTCTGTGATAGGCCTTTGCGGCTCATTCTCTTCTTCTTCTCCACGTGCCGTAACTATGGCTTGTGGTTTAAAGTCAAAGGCAACAGGCATATCCTCTATAGTATAAAACACCTGCTCCTCATTAAGTCCAAGCTGCGTTGCTATAGAGTCAAAGTCCAGCAGGATACGGGCTTCTTCCCGTAATTGGGGTTGAAGATAATAAGTGCCTGCCGTAAGGAACTCGTCGGTAGTCTCAGTGGTATCTATCCATGCCGTAGAGGCAAATGTAAGATTCTGCATCTCAATATGCAAGGGTATAAAGAACTGCCTTTCTGCTCCGTCAAGCGAATAATAGTTGAATGCCGGTAGATGATTTTGAGGTACATCGGGTATGGTGAGTATGGTTGCATCACAGGTCAGCGCAACCGTCAACGAGTCAACTACAGGTCGATGCAGACTATAGTTAAAGAGGTGATAGACTCCAATTGTGTCGTTGCTATACGGAGTACTCAAGCGGACAGATTGTCCATCAGCGCCATAATAAGTTGACGCATTGGACTGTAAGCTATTGCCGGTCCTAAAGTCATACCAGTCAGCATTTTCCGTAGCTACTAAGACCGGATCACCGGCATAGAAAATCAACGTGTCCGAACCTTCTATAATGATGGCCGGACTTTGTCCCTCAAACGAGACATTCAATGCCCTTGCCGGAACGGTGAGAACGACCGGCAAGAGCATCACAAACAAACTATTTATTAACTTGGAATCGCGTATTACCATTTTGGAAGAAATCGACGATTTGCTTAGCGGCAGCAATGCCGGCATTAATATTGGCTTCAGCGGTCTGGGCACCCATTTTCTTAGGCGTTGCGAAATATCGTCCTGAGAATGTTTGGAATTGCTCATCGGCATCCGGCTTAATATCCGCTACATAGCGTAAATCCTGCCGCTCAGTGAGGAGTTCAATCAGTTCGGGCTCATTGATAACCTCTTTGCGCGCGGTGTTAAGTAGCAAGCCATTCTTAGGCATCCTGCCGACCAAAGCTTTGTTGATGCTATTTTTTGTTTCCGCAGTGGCAGGAATATGCAGGCTTACCACATCGCAGGTGGTATAAAGTTCTTCTGCACTATGCAGGGGGTGAACGCCTTCCGCCTCTATGGCACTATCAGGACAATACGCATCATAGGCATATATCTCCATGCCGAAACCTGTTGCAATTCTTGCCACATTGCGGCCGACATTGCCAAAGGCATGTATGCCTAATTTCTTGCCTTTCAGTTCTGTTCCACTTGTTCCGTCATAGAAATGCCGAACAGCCATGACCATCAGACCAAAGACCAATTCCGCTACCGCGTTGGAGTTTTGCCCGGGAGTGTTCATCGCCACCACCTTATGGACCGTTGCCGCGTCAAGGTCAATATTGTCATATCCGGCACCGGCACGCACAACAATCTTGAGTTTTTCCGCCGCATTGAGCACTTCTGCATCCACTTTATCCGAACGGATAATCAAGGCGTCTGCGTCTTTTACAGCGTTTAACAAGTCTTGTTTATCAGTATATTTCTCCAACAAAGCAAGCTCATATCCTGCCTTTTCCACTTCTGAACGAATACCATCTACTGCCACTTTGGCAAAAGGTTTTTCTGTTGCAACAAGTACTTTCATACTCTTTTCCTAATAAATATATTATTAATAAGGTGTAGTTAAAGCTTTGCTTCGTAATTCCGTATGCAATTGACGAGGGCTTGCACGCCTTCCAAATCCATTGCGTTATAGCAACTTGCGCGGAAACCACCGACGCTTCTGTGCCCTTTTATACCTACCATACCGCGTTCGGTAGCAAATTTCATAAAGTCGTCTTGGAGTTCTTGGTATTCCGGTTTCAGAACAAAGCAAATGTTCATTCGGCTACGGTCTTCCGCTTTAGCGGTGCCGACAAAGATTTTGCTATGGTCAATGCAGTCGTACAACAGCTCGGCCTTCGCTATATTGCGCTTCATTACCCACTCTACGCCGCCGTTCTTTTTAAGCCATTTAAGGGTCTGCAAAGCCGTATAGATCGGCAGGACAGGAGGCGTGTTGAACATTGAGCCACCATCGATATGTGTTCTATAGTCCAACATCGTAGGAATATAACGGGTTACATGGCCAAGGATATCTTCTTTAACAATAACAAAGGTAACGCCTGCAGGGGCTAAGTTCTTCTGCGCTCCACCATAGATAATACCATATTGAGCAACATCAATCGGGCGACTCAAGATATCCGAACTCATGTCGGCGACAAGGGTCACATCACCTTTTTTATGGTAGATATCATTGAGTTTGGCATCGCTCAACTCAGTACCATAAATAGTATTATTGGTCGTAATATGGAAGTAATCTGCATCTTTAGGAACTTCGTAATCTACAGGGATATATGTAAAATTGGCTTCTGCCGAAGAGGCAACCTCAACAGCTTCGCCAAAGCCCTTCGCTTCCTTCAACGCCTTCTTCGCCCAAACACCGGTGTTCAGGTAAGCCGCTTTCTTTTCCATCAAATTATAGGGGACCATGCAGAACTGCAAACTTGCGCCACCGCCCAAGAATAGTACGCGATAGCCTTCGGGGACATTGAGTAATTCTTTCATCAATGCCTCTGCTTCGTCCACAACGGGCTGAAAATACTTGGCACGGTGACTAATCTCCAATAACGACAAACCTTCTCCTTGAAAATCCAAAACGGCTTCTGCGGTCGCTTTAATCACTTCTTGAGGCAGGATACTCGGTCCTGCATTAAAATTGTACTTTTTCATACTATTAGTTATTTAATTCAGTTAACGAATTCTATCCGCGGAGCGCACCAATGCCTCATCCGCTAATATCCGGCGTGTTGCCATCAGTAGTAACACCGTACATACAGCCGGTATGGCACACCAGACTGTCATATGCCACTCTACCCCCATGGAGACTTCCGCCAATTTGGCATATAGATAGATAATGCCATAGTAGCCAATAGTCAGCAACACCGTAAAGATATTGAGGCGGGCTTGCAGCAGTCTTTTCTTAAAGAGAAAGAGGTCAACACATGCCAAAATCGGAATCAGTAACGTACTGAGTAGCAGTCCCCAAAGCCCTTTTAACTCTACCGGCTGCAGAAACATATTATCCAAATCCGGCGTAATTTCATCCAATCCTAAGGCTCCCAAGGTCCACATCCGTTGCACAGACGCATCTAACGGGGTATTCAATTGAAGTACCGGCACAAAACATAGTATGATGCCCAAAGACATCACCAATACAAGATAAACACTTTGAATTCGTTGAATCATAATAGGGTTACTTTATTATTTTCTAATTGGTATTTTTCTCCCGTTGCGGGGCAGATTGCTATTCCCTGTTCATCAAAATGGAGTTTTTCGCCATGGCGACTCACCCAACCGATACGCCTTGCCGGATTACCAACCATCAAGGCATATGCCTCTACATCCTTGGTCACTACACTACCGGCGCCTATAAGACAATATTCCCCCAGGGTGTGTCCGCAGACAATCGTTGCGTTAGCGCCAACCGAGCAACCTCGTTTCAGGATAGTGGCTCTGTACTCATCCTTCCGTGAGACTGCAGCGCGAGGGTTAATCACATTGGTGAACACCATACTGGGACCTAAGAAGACATCATCCTCACATTGTACACCGGTATAGACCGAGACATTATTTTGAATCTTGCAGTTATTACCCAATATGACATCCGGACTCACAACTACATTTTGTCCGATATTGCAGTTTTCACCTATAACGCAGCCGGACATAATATGGCTGAAATGCCATATCTTAGTGCCATTGCCTATCCGACAACCTTCATCGATATAGGCGCTCTCATGTTTGAAATAATCACTCATCCGTTTAGCCTAAAAAAATACACGTAGCAAATCATTTCCATTAGCAAATATAAGCAACGCAATCAGCACCCAAAAGCCGATATTGTTAGCCACCTCCAGGAATTTATCCGACGGTTTTCTGCCCATTACTATTTCCACCAATAAGAATAGAATATATCCCCCATCTAAAGCGGGAATGGGCAGGAAATTCATAAATGCCAATATAAGGCTCAAGAACGCCGTCATGTACCAGAAACTATACCAGCTCCAGCGAGCGGGGAACAAATTACCGATTGCCACAAAACCACCTAAATTCTGTGCGCCTTCCTTCGTGAAGACAAGTCTAAATTGTTTCACGTAGTCCACCAATTTACCCCAGCCGTATTGAATACCTTTGGGGATTGATTGCCAAAATGTATAATGGGTGGTCTCTAAGGCATAGAAGGTGGTAATGGGCTCCATCATGATACCTAACTTGCACTGATCGCCGATAAAAGCGCGTGTCTCCATAGGCACACCTGAACGATAGAAGCCAATCGTAACGCTATCCACGGGATGTTTACTGAGTTCGTTTTGTACTTCATAAACACTTGGAGTAGCAATGCCTGCAATGGAGACGATACTGTCACCCGCCTGCATGCCCGCAAGCGCAGCCGGAAAACCATCTGTTGTCTGAGCTACAACCATCGGGTAGTATTCCGCCAACCCTATATAGGGGCGTTTGGTGTATGTGTTATCTTGACGGACATGTTCACGCTCAACTTTGTCGAAAGCCGCAGAGGCTGCTAAAAAGTCCTGACCTGTGCGAGCGCTAAGTGTCATGGAGAACACCGAGTCACCTCGTTGCACTACTATATTTTGCTTGCCCTCAATCACAACCCATTCCAATACATCTCCGGCTGTCTCTGGCACCAAGCTATCAACCAGCAATATCTTATCACGCTGCTGCAAGCCTTGTTTCGTAAATACCTCGCTATAATAGAGCCCTTGGGTCACATTCTTTAGGGGTAAACGCGTTTCGCCCCATGTGTAGAAAATAACACCAAAGAGAATGAGTGCTGCAATAAAATTAACAGTAATACCGGCAATAATGATGCTCAATCGTTGCCATACATTCTTAGTTCTAAACTCCCAAGGTTGAGGTTCTGCTCCTAATTGGTTCGCATCGTGCGTCTCATCCACCATACCTGCTATGGCGCAGTACCCTCCCATAGGTACCCACCCTATGCCCCATATAGTGTTATCGGGCTCTTTTGTAACCCACTCATCCTGCTCTTCATTGCGGTGGAAGAACTGGAAATGCCATTTATTGTCAAACTTCTTCATCCTAAAGATGGAGAATGATGGGTTAAAGAACATATAGAACTGCTCCACTCTTACGCCATTTAATTTAGCCACAATGCAGTGACCTGCCTCGTGGATTAACACGAGGAACGAAATGGAGAGCAAAAACTGTATCAGTTTAATCCAAAAGGTCGGTGATGTTAAGAAATCCATTGATTAACTATTTGTCTTGTTTCTAAATCGGTCTTTACTAATTCCTCGTAGTTCGGTTTGGGTATATAGTTGATACATTGCATGGTGCGGTCTATCAATTCGCTCATTGCGGGGAAAGAGCATCGTCCCTCCCTGAATGCGAGATTGACCACCTCATTGGCTGCATTGAGCACACAAGGTATATTACCACCCCGCTCAATGGCTTGGTACGCCAATGCCAGAAGCGGGAACTTCACCAAGTCGGGTTGGTCGAATGTTAGTGCCCCTAATTGCAATAAATCTGCCCGCGGAAAATCGCTCGTCACACGTTCCGGATATGTTAGCGCATATTGGATAGGCAGTCGCATGTCCGGCGCCCCCAATTGAGCTTTGATTGCCCCGTCGGCAAATTGTACAGCACTGTGCACAATAGACTGCGGATGCACCAAAACCGCTATCTTGTCATAGGGAACATTGAAGAGCCAATGCGCCTCAATTACCTCAAATCCCTTATTCATCATCGTGGCGGAGTCTATGGTTATCTTATCGCCCATCTGCCAATTGGGATGCTTGAGTGCTTCGGATGCCGTCACATGCTTGAGTTGCTCAATGGTATATGTCCGGAAAGGTCCCCCGCTTGCCGTGAGTAAAATCTTCTCGATAGGATTAGCCAATTCGCCTGCCAAGCACTGGAAGATGGCTGAATGTTCGCTATCCACCGGCAAGAGCGGCACCCGATGCTTACGACAGAGGTCTAAAATAATATCTCCCGCAACCACTAAAGTCTCTTTATTGGCGAGAGCAATCGTCTTACCTGCCTCAATAGCAGCCATTGTCGGCTTAAGACCGGCATAACCGACCATTGCTGCAAGCACCACATCAATGCTCGGCATCGTCACCATATCCGTTATCGCTTGGTCGCCTGCCCACACTTTGATGTCAAGGTCAGCCAGCGCATCACGAAGTCTTTCATAGAGGGTCTCGTCCGCTATACATACGACATTGGGCTTGAACTCGCGCGCCTGCTCAATCAGTTTATCCACACTTCTATTGGCGACTAAAGCATATACCTCAAATCGGTCGCTATTCTTGCGAATAACATCTAATGCCTGCGTACCGATGGAACCGGTCGAACCTAATATGGCGATTTGTTTCTTCATCTTAAAATGCTATCACGGAAGATGGGTCTATTTGTTTACCGCCTTGCCATAATTCAAATCTGAGTTTTTCCCCGTCTTCCATAACGCCGATTGCCTCGGCAGCTTGCAGTGCTGTACCTATAGGTTTAAACACTTTTTTTAACCCCCTATAGATACTGATATACTGCGGATGTTCTACCACAACAGTGTAACTATTGTCTATCTCGCGGTTGACCATAATGATATGTCCCGTTAGGACAGAGGTGATAGTATTCCCTTGTTGTGGTGAGAAGAACGTGAGTGTCGGTGCCGTCTCTCTGACATTGGCAAAGAGTTGCAAATTATCTTTCTCTCGCTCTTCGTACTCTGCTTTGAACGCCTCTGTAATCTCGTTTTTCGCCTCCAACAATTGTTCCCGCATGTATAACTGCATTGAGTCAATAGCCTGAATAGTATCGCTCGTAGTCTCACCGGAGAGGACACCGCGTAATACATTGGTATATTGGCGTTGCACCTCCAACTCAGTACCTAAAGAGTCCACTTTCAGACTCTGTTCCACCAATTGGCTGCGAATGCTGGCACTATATCCGGGCAATAAGTTCCGCACAGGGGTATAGATAATAAGTACAGATATCAGCAACACTGCAATAATGAATATCAGCACAAAGTACGTCACCAGCCTAAGCCAACTGATACGCGTATGCCATGCTTCCGCCATATTGTTTTCATCTACCAGCATCAGCCGGTATTTGAAATTCAGCCTCGACCAAAATGATTTATTCTGTTCTGACATAGTTATTCAGGTTGTTGATATTATAGTATAGTGCACCCTGCGCAGGGTTTGAGTTGCTTAAAGAAGTCGTTGCCTTTGTCGTCCACGAGGATGAATGCCGGGAAGTTCTCTACTTCAATCTTCCAGATGGCTTCCATGCCCAATTCGGGATACTCCACGCACTCAATGGATTTGATATTCTCTTGTGCAAGAATAGCCGCAGGACCTCCGATGGAGCCTAAATAGAAACCGCCATGTTTCTGACAAGCATTGGTAACATCAATCGACCTATTGCCTTTCGCTAACATGATACGGCTACCGCCATGTTCCTGGAACTCATCTACATATGGATCCATACGCCCTGCTGTGGTCGGTCCCATAGAACCGCAAGCCATACCGGCAGGAGTCTTAGCCGGACCGGCATAATAGATAGGATGGTTCTTAAGGTATTCCGGCATTTCCTCACCGGCATCCAGGCGTGCTTTAATCTTAGCATGTGCAATATCACGACCGACAATAATGGTGCCATTGAGGCTCAAACGCGTACCAATGGGGTATTTGGTCAAGATTTTGCACACCTCATCCATGGACTGATTGAGGTCTATCCGTACAGCATCGCCTTCGCCGGCTTGTCTCAAATCGGCAGGAATAAGTTCACCGGGATTAGCATCCATCTGCTCAATCCAAATACCGTCCTTATTGATTTTAGCACGGATATTGCGGTCCGCAGAGCAACTTACGCCTAAGCCAATCGGACATGACGCACCGTGTCTGGGGAGACGAATAACGCGCACATCATGCGCCATGTACTTACCGCCGAACTGTGCACCGAGACCAATCTTATAGGCTTCTTTAAGTAACTTCTCCTCGAGGTCAAGGTCGCGGAAGGCACGACCATATTGATTGCCTGTAGTTGGCAGTGTGTCGTAGTAATGGGTCGAAGCCAATTTTACGGTCAGCAAGTTCTTTTCGGCACTGGTACCACCGATAACGATAGCAATATGATACGGCGGACAAGCAGCTGTACCAAGACTCTTCATTTTCTCTACAAGGAACGGAATAAGCGTGCCTTCGTTTTGAATACGGGCTTTTGTTTCTTGATAAAGATAGGTCTTATTGGCAGAGCCACCACCCTTGGTAACGCAGAGGAAATGATATTCCATACCTTCAGTTGCCTCCAAATCAATCTGTGCCGGCAAATTGCATTTTGTATTGACTTCTTCATACATGCTGAGCGGTGCATTTTGGCTATAGCGCAGGTTGCACTCGGTGTAGGTCTTATAAACGCCTTCACTCAAGGCTTCTTCATCGGAGAAACCGGTCCAGACCTGTTGTCCCTTCTCGCCATGAATAATAGCGGTGCCGGTATCCTGGCACAAAGGCAATTGTCCTTTAGCAGCCACTTCGGCGTTACGAAGGAAGGTCAAGGCTACATATTTATCATTGGCGGACGCTTCGGGGTCACGCAGAATCTTGGCGACCTGCTCATTATGGCTACGACGGAGCATGAAACTAACATCTTGAAAAGCCCTGTTAGCCATCATCGTCAGTCCTTCTTTATCCACTTTAAGAATAGGTTGACCTTCAAACTCGCTGACATGAACGTAGTCCTTGGTCAGCAGATAATACTTGGTCTCGTCTTTACCAAGTTGAAACATTGGTTCGTAATGAAATTCCATATCTGTAATTATTCCGTGTTATTAACTTCGTATTGGCGCATTCGCCCATTTCCGCTTACAAAATTACTATTATTTCTTGACTTGTGCAAATATATTCGGTATTTTTTGCAAAAATCAATAAAATTCGCAAAAAATGTCAAAAAAATTTGGTAGTCTCATTTTTTTGTTGTACTTTTGCACCCGCTTTCGGAAACGGAGCAATAATGTGTTTAATAAAGTAAGGCTGTCTCCCTAGCTCAGTTGGTAGAGCAACTGACTCTTAATCAGTGGGTCGAGGGTTCGAGTCCCTCGGGGGACACAAGAGAGGATATCCGGTTGGGTATCCTTTTTTTTGTTGGATTTTACACGGATTTTTTGTGCATTTTTTCGTTTTATGCACATCTGATTTGCATATTTCTATGAAAAATACTACTTTTGCAGGACAATATTTATGATTAAGTCTATGAAACGTTTTTTACTATCATTAACGGTAGTTGTCATTAGCCTATCGGCCATTGCTGCGGATTATGGCTACATGACTTTTGTATCCGGCGGCAACACTACTACTTTGTCGGTTGAAGGTATGAGAATGAGTTTGACCTCTTCCACTCTAACCGTCACCAACACAGAGAATGGAACTCAAACATTCGCTTTAGCAAGTCTCACATCAATGTTTTTCAGCGATAGTGAGGGTGTATTTTCCTCAATCGAAGAAGGCGAAGTGACGCCTGCTGCCACAAAAAAGCTTCTTCGCGACCAAATTTATATTACCTCCCCCGATGGATGGGTTGATGTGATGGGACGAAAGGTTGACGCGGAAGCGAGTTCTCACAATAGTAAAGTAGCGGGTGCGCGCAAGGCGATTGCTGCCGCTACACCGGTCCTGCATATTATCACGGGAGCTACACACTGGGCCTTTTCGGCTTCCTATTTAGGCACAGTTATGTTCTCTGGCGGAACAACACTTACTGCTAAAGGCAAGACATTTACATTGACGGATATTGACAGCGATATCTATATTGATTATAATGCCGTTACGGACAACACAGTATCAACGACTTACTCCGGCACTTCCGCTTCTGTTGTAGTGGCAGGCAATGTGGCGCAATTCATCAGTCCTACCGTCAGCGGTGCATCGGTCAGCATTGCCCAAAATGAATTGGTATCTGAGACGACCTGCGATGAAATTACGTACAATTTGACCGGTTCAAGCACCGCAGGTGACTTCTACCTATCAGGTTCTTACAAAGCCACTGTTGCGATGACGGACTTGTCGCTGACATCCGTTGAAGGAGCGGCGGTGCACATTGATGACGGAAAACGCATTAACTTAGTTATAGAGGGCAATAATACCCTAAAGGACTATGCTTTGGGGACTCAAAAAGCCTGCCTGCATATTAAAGGGCACCCCGAAGTATCTGGTAGCGGCACACTCACCGTAACCGGAAATCTCAAGCATGGTATTAAGTCCAATGAATATATGCAACTTAAGAAGACCTTTACCGGTTCAATCATTGTGCCCGATGCAGTTGGTGACGCTCTGCATATCGGGCAATACTTTGAGATGCGCAATGGCACTATCACCATTCAAGATGCGGGGGACGAAGGTATCCAAGTTGAAGCCAATCTTGAAGGCGAGGAATATGATGGACAGGCCTTTATAAAGGGTGGCACCATCAATATCAATCTATCTGCAACTGCCGGTAAGGGTATCAAGACCGACTCTGCTATGACTATTACAGACGAACTTGGGTATAACACAACGCTCAATATTACAACGACCGGTGGTGGTATGTGGGATACAGAAGATTTGGAAACATCTGCGGCTGCTTGCCTCAAATCGAATGGAGTCATGACTATTGCCGGTGGCACACTCACTCTTACAGCAACCGGGGGCGGCGGTAAGGGTATCAGCTCTGACGATGAACTACTAATCTCCGGTGGTACCATAACGGTCACGACTTCCGGACAAGCATGTGTTTATAGCGGCAGCAGTATCAACAATAGTTATACATCCTCACTTGACCGCGTCAGCTCTGCCTATAAATCCTCTCCTAAAGGCATCAAAAGCGACACGAAAATACATATCTTCGGTGGCACAATCAATGTCACGACAAGCGGTAATGGCGGTGAGGGTATTGAGAGTAAAAACGTAATGACTATCGCTGATGGCACTATCACCGTTAAGGCTTATGACGATGCCATCAATGCTTCTACAAGTAGTACGAATACCTCGTGGGTCGGGCATCTTTATATCACCGGCGGAAATATCACTGCCATGTCGACGAACAACGACGGTATTGACTCCAACGGCAATATGTACTTGCAAGGCGGTACCGTTATGGCATTAGGTGCATCGGGTGCTGAATGTGGTTTTGATGCCAATGATGAAGGGGGATACACTATCTATATCACCGGTGGAACGCATCTTGGTGTAGGTGGCAACGCCGGCACGCCGAGCAGTAGTGCTTCAACTCAGTGTTACGTAACCGGTTCGGGTAGTGTCAGTGCCAACTCAACCATTTCCTTAAAAACCGGTTCAACCGTATTAGCTTCTTTTACCATTCCGAGTAACTATACTGCTTCGTCAGGAGGAGGGTTTCATGCCCCTGCCCGTCTTGGTCCCGGCGGACCCGGTGGTGGCGGTAGTATGGGTGGCAGCTCCACAATCTTTGTATCTTGCCCGGGGCTGACCAAGAATAGCAGTTATACCCTCACAAATGGCAGTTCATCCAGCACCGTAACCGCCCAACAATATTCTTCCGGCGGTTGGCATTAAAGAGAAAGATTCTAATAAGTAATAAATTAAGCATCCATAGTTTAAATACATGGATGCTTTTTAATTAAGTGTCCTTAGTTTAAATACGAAGGTGTTATTGCATTTGAAAGGATCACACACTCCCCTACCCAAGCCGCGACCACCTTTATAGATCCGTGATAGATCCTTTATGAATCTCCTACACACCGGCTCCGGCACTTCACCATTGTTCCCTAAGTGAACGCTATAGGCACTTCTTTATGCACATGGTATCCCGCCCCCCCCTATTTACCCTGACTATAACGGGACCACAACGGGACCACAACGGGACCACTTCGAACGCTTACCGAACTCCAGGTTATAGATCCGTTATGGATACAGCCCCTTTGTCTGTACTTGCCGACCTCTAAAAATGGGCGACCCTGACAACCCGACATCCGGAACACCTGACACTCCGGATACCCGTAACATGGTAACCCGGAAACAAAAACTCCCTACCTCTACCATTGATAGGTGAGGCTGAGTTGGACATTATGGCGGCTGACAACTTGGGAAAACTCGTAAGCGGCATCAAATCGTAACCCCTTATAAATAGGGAGTCCTAATTGGAAAATATGCCCTACCTTAACGGCTCTGAATGTATAGCCCACCTCTACATATCGCATAATATTGAACATTAGTCCCAATTCGAACTGGGAGGTGCGTTCACCATATGCCATTAACATATGGGGGATAAATGCTACTTTATCAGCAACCCAGGCTTCATAACTCCAGCCAAGGTAGCCCTTGCGTTCTCGCATTAAAATCGTTGATGAGTCTGCTATAGCGTCACCAATGACATTACGGAGCGACACATCTAAGGTAAAACCCTTATAGCGGTATGTCAAACCGATATGCAAATCCGGCAGGGCTGTAACACTATATGTATTATCCCATGTATATGGGGCAATAATCAGCGAAGCCGCGCCTCCCAAAATAACGCGATGCTTGCCCCCTTGCAGGATCCACTCATAGGCATAGCGTCCTTCAAACTGGTAGAGCCGCGCAAAACTCAATCCGGAATACCTAAACATAGCCCCATAGTGGTGTGTGCCGGTTTCTGAGCCCATTGGACGGGACGCATTGCGAAAACCAGCATAAGCAGCACCCACTTGTAGCGCTTCGGGCACAGAAAGTCCGCGTCCGACATTACTGGGTTGCGAGTAATTGCCGTTCTCAAATTGGTAACGAGTCCATACATCCACATATTGCCCCTGACGATAATGAGCCGGATTGTAGTAATCCATTCCGTAGGGAAGCTCCATGACTAACGGTTCCTGCGCCACTATGGGTTGCCACAACATCAAGGCAATAAGACATAGACAGGAAGCTATGAGAAACATATTACTGCGCATCATCCAATTTCTCCCAGTCTAATAAAGTTTGATTGGTAAATGTAAAGAGCCGGTCTGCATGCCCCGAACCCTCATAAGAATACAAGGTAATATCCCCTCCTTCCGCCCGTAAGCCTTCATAGGCATCAAGGGAATTGACATAGGGAACTAACATATCCCTGGTGCCATGATGGAGGAAAACTTTACCGGTCGGGGTCCAGCCGGTGTAATAGTCATTGCCTTTGGCTACATTGATCCACTCCGTATCGGTACCGTCCAAGATACCCTTAAGGAAAATGGGTCGGAACATGCTCCAAACATCGCCGACAACGCTTAAAATGGCAGTCATCTGGTCCTGCACCTCGTAGGCAAAAATCATATCATTGGGGCGATGGACGCCAAAACGATTCACACAATACATAGCCCACGTCGATAGCATCGAGATGGGCACAATACCGGTAGTATCCTCTAACACATATCGCGTCAAGTCCGAGAAATGGAAAAGGCCGGCGAGTGTTGATGTAGAACGCACATAGTAGTCCGCCGGATAATCGCGTTGGAGGTAATACTGCGTACTGAGGGCAGCACCGCCACCTTGACTCCAACCGGCGATAAGCAGCTTCATAGTGTCTTGCACAGCCATCTGCTGCTTGAAAGCTTGCAGCCCGTCCAAAATTGCGAAGCATAGCTCAGGAAAGTAAATGAAAGGGTATTCGCAATACGACGTTTTCCCTACGCCAATATAGTCCGGCATAAGGGTTATCCTACCGCTGGCAGCTATCGGAAGGCCACATTTCAGTACCTCTTCCCCACCTGATGCATTAGTCCAGTTAAAGCCTGTTGGCGCTAACATATCGCTGATACCGGCAACGGGGAATATGGTGCCATGGGTATATAGTGCATACTCACGTTCCGGCAATGGATTGACGGTCGAGTCTATTATAGGCTCCATCACAAGGGCATTCGTTACGATTGGCTCACCTTCGAATATAGTGGTATAGGTCATGTTATATGCCCTTACACCATAGCGAAGCCACCGCCTGTCTATTGAATCTGGGACATGTTTCAGTACCCAGTCATGGCTGACCTCGGCGATCGGCTCATAGGACAACACCCTACCCCGTATGGATATATCCTCACCGGGCTTAGGCTGATATGGTTCAGCGGTATTGCAGCCCGCAAGAAAGAGCCCCATCAAAACAATGAGCATCAATGGAGCGCGCTTAGACTTGATGAAGCGCAAAAGAAAACGTATTCCTGCCACCATCAGCGTTTTATAGTTTATAATTAGTTAATTACACATTTAGGTTTAATCTATACGTCGATATGGTTATCCCAACACTTTTGCAAACGCGGTGGAACTTCGTCCTTCATGAAAAAGACAAAGGCCGCTCCCAACATTGTCCCTAACAGGGGCAAAAGTAAGCCGATGAGGATATTCATTTGTTAATCGTCAATATCCAAGAACCTACCATTTACATCAAAGATAAGTTCCATACCATTGGTCAACTCAACGGACTGTTTATACCTATCCGGGTCGTACTCTTTGATAATAAAATTAGGATAAGATGCTGCCACATGGTCAACAATAGCCTGCGGAACGATGCCTGCCGGAATTGCAGCACCGCTGTAACCCATATCAATTTTATCCAAAGTACCATTAGAATGAAGGTCCAGTTTGACGCCATTGACAAAATGAATTTCGTAATCATAGCCGTCTTCTACTTCTACAATACGAACGTCAGCAGGGTTAAAATACTGTTTCACATACTTTTGTACAGGCTCAGGAGTTTGCTCAAAAGAGATATACATCTCATCGTCCGCTAAAACGGTCAGACTAAAAAATGCGCCAAGTGCTATTGCTAAAATTCTTTTCACACTTTATAAATTTAATTATTAATAATGCGTTTTTCGTTTTCGAGCGCAAAAATACAACATTTTTCAAAAATATGCAAATAAATTTGCGTATTTCAAAAAAAAAAAGTATTTTTGTGCGCTAAATTTGCAATAATGCGTTTTATAGGACTTATACCGGCTCGTTATGCCAGCACTCGCTTTGAGGGTAAACCGTTGGCTCTGATTGGCGGCAAACCGATGATTGAAAGGGTTTATCGTCAAGCTTCTATGGCGTTGGAGCAAGTCGTTGTCGCCACAGACGATGAGCGCATAGAAACGGCAGTAAGGGCATTTGGCGGGAAAGTCGTTATGACTGCCTCTACCCACACTTGCGGAACCGACAGATTGGTCGAAGCAGCAAATAGATTAGGTCTTAGCGACGAGGATATCGTTATCAATATCCAAGGAGATGAACCTTTTGTCCAACCGAGCCAAATAGATGCCATTAGGCGTTGTTTTGACGACCCGAAGACGCAAATAGCAACGTTAGTTAAGCCCTTCGCGCCAACCGACGGGCTCGCGGCGCTCGAAAATCCCAACAGTCCGAAGGTTATTGTTGAGGCAAAAACGATGCACGCCCTCTGGTTCAGCCGCTCTGTTATACCCTACCTCCGCGGTGTTGAAAAAGAGCATTGGCTGGATAAACACCGTTTTTACAAGCATATCGGTATGTACGCCTATCGTGTGTCGGTTTTGAAGGCAATTAGTGCCCTACCCCCAAGCCCGATGGAAATAGCTGAGAGTCTGGAACAATTACGATGGCTTGAGAACGGGTATTCTATCCGCGTCGCCGTTACCGAGGTAGAAACTATAGGCATTGACACCCCTGCAGATTTAGTAAAAGCGAATCAAATAATTAATAACCTTAAATAATAAACTGTATGAGTAAAGAACAAGTTCCGACCCCTCACATTGGGGCGAAGTATGGAGACATCGCTAAGACTGTTATTATGGCGGGCGACCCGCTGCGTGCTAAATTCATGGCAGAGCATTTCTTGGAGAATCCGAGATTAATCAACGAAGTTCGTAATATGTTCGGTTACACCGGCACCTATAAAGGAAAAGAAGTAACCGTTATGGGGCACGGAATGGGTATTCCCAGTATCGGTATCTACACCTACGAACTCTTTAATTTCTACGATGTGGATCAAATTATCCGCGTAGGCTCGGCAGGTTCAATGAATAGAGATTTGCATATCGGAGATTTGGTGATTGCCATGGGCAGTTGCACCAATAGTAACTATGAGGACCAATTCAAATTGCCGGGACGCTTCGCTCCTATCGCCGATTTCAGCCTTGTACGAGGCGCTGCCGAAGCATGCGAAAAGTTTGGATACCGCTATAAAGTTGGTAATGTCTATAGTTCCGATAACTTCTACACCGAGTATAACGATACCGACAAATGGGTTAAGATGGGTGTACTCTGTGTCGAGATGGAAGCGCCGGCGCTTTATCTTAATGCTGCACGTGCAGGTAAAAAAGCCTTGGTTATCTGCACAATTAGTGACCACCTCCTGACCGGTGAAGTAACCTCTTCCGAGGAACGCCAAACAGGATTCACTAAAATGATGGACGTTGCTTTCTCGCTAATCTAATGAGACTACGATTATTGATTATAGTTTTGGGTTTGGTAGGACTGAGTACGGCTTTGCGTGCTCAGTCTTCCCAGCCTTATGACCAAAATAATTCCTACCAACAGTATCAGGATTATCTGCGCTGGCAGGAACAACAAAACGGCTCCTCAAACGGTGGCGCAGCCCTTAAACCGCACCGCAAAATCTTAACAGGATTTTCCGGTGGTATGATGGTGCATATCGGTTACGGGTTCAGCAAAAACCCTGCGGAGCTATTCGCCAATAACACCCTCCTTACCAGTCAATTCTGGAAAAATCTGCCTACTGATGGTGTAATGATTGGTTTAGGGGGGGCGTTGAGACTTCATCTCTTGGATCATATCCATTTAGGCGGAGAAGGTGGCGTGAGCACCATGCCGCTTGGCAAAAGCGGCAGTAATGTGCGTAGCGGATATGGAGGAGCCCTAATCGACTTCTATACAACCTTTGGCAGATTTAGCCCCATGATTGGTATGACAATCGGAGGTGGTAGTATGTCACGCCTTTATGTCGGGGTTGATGAGACAAGTTCGACCTCCGATAGTACTGTTTATAACGCATCAAGCACCAAATCGTCATTCTTTTTACTCGATCCTTATATCGGGTTCGAGGTGGCGAGCAATAGCGACCGTGTGCACTTTATTGTGCGCATTGACTACATGCTCCCATTCGGCAGCACTAAGGGTATCAGTGCCGGCGAAACATTCAAATGGTCCAATTTCATCACCCCTTCCGGACCGAGACTTTATATAGGGGTCATGTTCAATCACACACGAAGATAATTTAGAATTAACTATATATGGATAGAAGAACTTGGATTGGATTTTTACTTATTGCCGCTATCATTGTCGGCTTTTCACTTATTAACCGCCCGTCAAAAGAAGAGTTAGCCGCTCGTCAGCGATACAACGACAGTATCGCATTTGTGCATCAACAGCAGATTGAGGCACAGCGACTTAGCGACTCTATCACTGCGTTATTGCCACAGGATGTGGACACCGTTCCTCCGGTTATCTTGGAAAACGAAAAACTGCGCCTGGCTATCAGCCCCAAAGGTGGTCGTATCTCCCGCGTAGACCTCAAGGAATTTAAGGCATACGGCGACACTGTCAATGACCTCTGCCTTTTTGATGGTGATGAATCACAATTGGCGTTTACCCTCATTACCATCGACCAGCACATTATCAGCACCCGTAACCTTTATTTCGAACCGGTGGAAACAACGGATAGCACCGTCATTATGCGCATGCATACAGATAATGAAGAGGCATGGCTGGATTTCGTTTATAAGTTGAAAGCCAATGACTATATGGTGCGCTTTGAAATTGTACCGCATAATGCACATCTCGCTTTGGCGCAGAATGTCAATAGCTTAGAGATGCAGTGGCGTCAACTTATCGCACAACAAGAGCGCGGCCGTAAATTTGAGGAGCGTTATGCCCAGTTACAATATATGCTGGACGGAGGCGATATGGAGACACTTAGTGAGTCGAAAGCCGCTACTAAGAAAGAGTCTGCACGTATCAAGTGGATTGGTTATAAAGACCAATTCTTCTCCACCGTGATGATTGCCGATGAGGATTTTGGCAGTTCAGCCTTCACCTCTACGCCGCAAAAAGAGCGCTCCGGCTATATCAAAGAATATACAACCGAAACATCGGTGGCTTTTGATATTACCGGCAAAAAGACAACCGGTTTCACATACTATTTTGGTCCCAATAACTTCCGATTACTGAAAGCATATGACAAGGACCGCGAAGCGGCAGACAAACTGCATCTTCAAGACTTAGTACCACTCGGTTGGAAGATTGTAGCGTGGATTAATAAGATTTTGCTTATCCCCATGTTCGACCTATTCTCCGGTTGGGGAATGCATGTGGGTTGGGTAATCTTCCTTATGACTCTTGTGATTCGCTTGGTTATCCTACCCTTCACGTTCCAGAGTTACCGTTCATCTGCCAAGATGCGTGTGCTGAAGCCCCAATTAGATGCTATTAATGAGAAATACCCTGCTGATAAAATGGAGGAGCGCCAACGCGCAACAATGGCGCTTTATCAGCGAGCCGGCGTTAGTCCCATGAGCGGATGCCTGCCTATGATCTTCCAGTTCCCTATCTTGATGGCGGCTTTCTGGTTCTTCCCTACTGCTATCGAATTGCGTGGACAAAGTCTTTGGTGGGCGGAAGACCTTTCTACCTATGACGCTATTCTCACATGGGGGACAAATGTACCGCTGTTTGGAAATCACCTGAGTCTCTTCTGCTTATTGATGACGGTTGCTAACTTTGCGTACACCTTCATAACCATGCAGCAACAGAACACCGGCAACGACCCCGCAGCTAAAATGATGCGTTGGATGATGTACTTAATGCCGTTGATGTTCCTCTTCATCTTCAATGACTACGCTGCCGGACTGAGTTTCTATTACTTGTGCTCTCTCCTGCTGTCTGTGTTCCAGACTATGCTCTTCCGTTTAACACTCAATGATGAGCGCGTCCTCCAAGAAATGGAACGCAACGCCAAGAAGAACAAGGACAAACCCAAGAAAAGCGGTTTCATGGAGCGCCTTGAGAAAATGCAACGCGAAGCGCAACTACAAGCGCGTGAACAGGCTAAAGCGCAACAGAAAAAATATCGCTAAACTCCCCTGACTATAGCCCCGGTCCGCCATACTTAGCGGATCGGGGCTCGCTGCTATCAAACACGATAACGAGTCGAAAACGACACGACAACGAGACGATAACGACAGCCATGTTTAGCCTATGAATAGCATAGTATTTGCGGATGCCTAACAGGACATGTGCTGATGGGATGAGAATACAATTTTCGGCAAATTTTGCACTTTTATTTGCTTATTCCGATAAATATTTGTAACTTTGTAGCCATAATACAAGAACATGAAAAATTTAGCTTTCGCAGCCCTACTCTGCCTTGTGGCGAGTATGACTTATGCCCAAGCTGATAAGATGCTGGGCGACTGGAAAACCATAGATGACAAGACCGGTGAAGCACGAGCCATCGTAACCTTATATCAGGCAGAAGATGGTCTCTACTATGGAACAATCAGCCACATGCTGATGTACGCTGACGCAGTTTGCATTGCCTGTACAGGAGAACTCAAAAACGCTAAGGTAGAGGGATTGGTTATTATCCGAGGTTTCCATGAAGAAAACGGGCAATTAGTCGGTGGCAAGGTACTTGACCCTGAAAGCGGCAAGTTCTATCACGGCAAGATTTATAGGAAAGGTAATGACCTTGTACTAAGAGGTTCTATTGACCGAGCAGGAATTTTAGGTAGAAGTCAGACATGGAAGAGGTAGCATTGGTTTTGGGCTCAGGCGGAGCGCGAGGATTGGCTCATATAGGTGCTATCCGTGCGATAGAAGAGCATGGCT
Source organism: Bacteroidales bacterium UBA3810 (assembly GCA_002368645.1). Classification (GTDB taxonomy): domain Bacteria; phylum Bacteroidota; class Bacteroidia; order Bacteroidales; family Paludibacteraceae; genus Colicola. Next base: position 126,979 of record DFEE01000021.1, on the reverse strand, counting down.
ATCGAATCAGCTCCATTGCCGGATGCTCTATGGGTGCTATCATTACCGGCATGTATGCCGCTGGGCGTATAGATGAAGCCGAACAGTGGTTCAAGAGCATCAATATCCGCGAGATGTTGCGTCTCACGGACTTCAAACTCACCAACCAATCGCTCATCAAAGGCTATAAAGTCATTGACGCGCTCAAGGAAATTGTGCCGGACTGCCGAATAGAAGAACTGCCCATACCCGTTTCGCTCAGCGCAACGGACTTAGTGAGCGGTAATGAAGTCGTTTTTACCGAAGGTTCGCTTTATGATGCTATCCGCGCCAGCATGTCAATACCGTTGGTCTTTGAGCCGGTTGAACGGGATGGCATGCTTTTAGTAGATGGCGGAATAGTGAATCCACTCCCCCTCAACCGCGTGAAACGACACAAAGGAGATTTATTGGTGGCGGTGGATATAAGCGGACATGACAGATTGGATTCTACGGATATAAACCTGCTCAAAATAGCGGACAGAATGGCAGATGTTGAGATAGAAAACACAACGAGACTATCGCTTGGCCTTTACCCGCCGGATATATTGGTGACCATGAGGCACTATGCCTTTGAGTCATTCGATTTCGACCGTGCGGACGAGATTATCGCAGAGGGTTATAGACTGGCTAAAACAGCATTGGCTAACGCATCAAAACACGTATAGATTATGATGAACTTGGTATATTTATTAATAGGTGTTGCTATCGGCTCCGGAGCGGCTGCATTAGTCGCATTTTATATGCTCCGTAGTCAGCGTCGTCTCAATGAGGCGGAGTTGGAAAAACAGGCAGAAATAGCTGCCGCCAAACTTCAAAACGCCCAAGACCTTTTGTCTTCTCAAAAAGAGCAGTTTGAGCAGCAACTTCGGCTAAGCCAGGAAACACTTAAAGCGACTGCCGCTAAGGAAACTAATGAACGCTTGACGCAACTCAAAGAAGAACATGAAGCGCAGATGCGCGCCCTCAAGGAAGCTAACCGGGAACAAATGGAACATGTGGTCGGACCGCTTCAAAAAGAGTTGGATGAGTTTCGCAAACTCGTTTTGACCAACAAGTCCGAACACGATAAATCCACCGCAGAACTCAAAACCACTATTGAGTTGATGTATGCGCATGACAAAGAGCGCGATAAAACCACTCAAGCCCTCGCAGACGCCCTTAAAAACAAAGGAAAAGTACAAGGAGACTGGGGGGAGATGGTACTCGCTAATATCCTGCGCGACAGCGGCCTTCGGGAAGGGGAAGAATTCTTCGTTCAAGCCAATGTGCGAGATGACGAAGGGCATAATTTCAGACCGGATGTCTTGGTCAAAATAGCTGACGGAACGTCTGTTATTATAGACTCCAAAGTCTCCTTAACCGCCTATACTAACTACTGCGGCGCAGAGGATGAGAAAGCCCGTCAATTGGCGCTCAAAGAAAATTACGACTCCATCTGGAAACATGTTGAGGAGTTGGCTGACAAAAAATACCCAACTCTCGTAAGCGAAACAGTTCCGGTCAGCCTTATGTTTGTCCCCAATGAAGGTGCGTATATCGAAGCCATGAACTATAATCGGGATTTAGGTTCTAATGCCTTCAAGAAGAATGTCATTATCGTCAACCCTACCAACTTAATGATGGTACTCTTCCTCATTCGCCGTACTTGGCAGAACACGCGTCAGGAAAAGACAAACCGCGCTATTTTAGATGCCGCCACAGGTATCTACGAGAAATATGCGACCTTTGCCGAGGAATATGTCAAACTTGGTAATCAACTCAATACCGCTCGCGCTACATACGAGACCGCTCTCGGGCAATTGAAGGAAGGACGGGGCAACCTATCCGGACGAATAGAAAAACTCCAGAAATTAGGTGCTACGCCCTCTAAAGCGATACCCGCTGCTGTTGAAGCTGTAACCCAAGAAAACCTATGATATATCCTTTCTTTAAAGCCCACGGATTGGGCAATGATTACATATTCTTTGATTTCAGGGATGTCGCTCCCGCTATGCTTGAAGGTATAGATTGGGGAAGCCTATCCCGTCGTCTCTCCGACAGACACACCGGCATAGGCGGAGACGGCATTGTGCTGATTCTCCCAAGCCGTATCGCTGATGCTGCTATGCGCATCTTTAATGCAGACGGTTCCGAAGCACAAATGTGTGGCAACGCTTCTCGTTGTGTCGCCCGATACATCGGGCATGACATGTCCTTGGAGACCATATCCGGTATTAAAGAGATACGCTTTGTTGACGCAGGCATTGCTGTGGATATGGGCGAAGTACGCTCTTTAGGGCGATGGGGAGAGTATCACTTAGTCTCTGTCGGAAACCCGCACGCGATACGATTTATGGACCATGATGCCGATGATGATTTAGTTCACATAGAGGGACCTAAAGTAGAAAACGACCCATATTTTCCGGAGCGAACAAATGTTGAGTTTGTTCACATTCACTCTTCGCACGAAATAACCATGCGCGTATGGGAACGCGGCAGCGGCGAAACAATGGCATGCGGAACAGGAGCTACTGCCACAGCACATGCCGCAGTCGAGGCGGGATTATCAGAGTGGCCTGTCACAATTCATCTACTGGGCGGAGACTTGACTATTGATAAACAATGGATGATTGGGCCTGCTGAAATTGTATTTTATGGAGAAATAGAATTATGATAAAAGTTAACGATAATTTTTTGAAACTCAAAGAGAGTTATCTTTTCACCGAAATTGTCAACCGCACCCGAGCCTACCAACGAACACACCCCGAGGCGGAGGTCATTAAATTAGGTGTCGGGGATGTAAGAGGTCCCTTAGCTCCTGTTGTGATTGAGGCGCTGCATAAAGCGGTGGACGATTTAGCGACCACAGAGCGTTTCCATGGCTACGGTTTAGAGAACGGTCCCGAATGGCTTAGGCAAGCAGTCATTGCATTCGACTATCAGCCTAAAGGTATTCACTTTACTGCCGAGGAGATATTTATTTCCGACGGCGCCGGATCGGATTTAGGCAACCTGCCGGAGATATTAGGGCATGATAACTTGGTCGCTATAACCGACCCTGTTTATCCTGCCTATGTTGACACACAAATGATGGCAGGACGCAGCATTATCATGCTTCCTTGCACGCCGGAAAATGACTTCTGTCCTGAGCTACCGGAGGAAGTACCGGCTATCATCTATCTATGCTCTCCCAATAACCCGACGGGCACTGCCATGACGAGAACGCAACTTACTCGATTTGTCGATTATGCACGGAACAACCATAGCCTCATTATCTTTGATGGCGCTTACGAAGCGTTTATCCAAGATGAGGACGTCCCCCACTCCATTTACGAGATTGACGGTGCCAAGGAATGTGCTATCGAGATTCGTTCCTTTTCTAAAACAGCCGGATTTACGGGCGTGCGTTGCGGTTATACCGTTGTACCGAATGAAGTAAAAGCCCAAGCGTCGGACGGCACGCTTGTACCGCTCAATCCTATTTGGCTCCGGCGTGTGTGCACTAAATACAACGGCACCTCCTATATCGCTGAACGCGGGGCCGAAGCAGTCCTTACTCCGGAAGGATATACCCAAACCCGCGCACAGATAGCGGTATATCATGCCAATGCGGAGGTCATCATGAACGGCTTAAAAACTCTGGGTTATGAAGTTTATGGTGGTATCAATAGCCCCTATATCTGGATGCGAACACCCGATAATATGGGCTCATGGGAGTTCTTTGACTACTTGCTTAATGAAGCACAGGTCGTGTGCACTCCCGGTGTCGGATTTGGACAAAAAGGAGAAGGATTTGTACGCTTCTCTGCTTTTGGAGACCCAAATACTATACTAAAAGCCGTAGAACGTATAAAATTGCTGCAAAAAGCATAAAAGATTTGCAAGAATCAATTATTTTTAGTAATTTTGCAAGCGGTTACTGAGTGTTAACCATTAACCTTACGTCATCAATAATTAATTTAATTTATATTCACATGGACAACAAGAAAAGAGTTTACACTTTCGGTAACGGTAAAGCCGAAGGTAACGCGCAAATGCGTGAGCAGTTAGGCGGTAAGGGCGCTAACTGTGCGGAAATGAACTTGGCTGGCGTACCCGTGCCTCCCGGTTTCACCATTACTACCGATGTATGTAATGAATACTATCAGGTTGGTCAAGAGAAAATCATGGAACTTCTTGAAAAAGAAGTCATGGCAGGTGTTAAACACATTGAGGATCTCATGGGCTCTAAGTTCGGTGATCCCAAGAACCCCCTCTTGGTTTCTGTTCGTTCCGGTGCACGCGCTTCGATGCCCGGTATGATGGACACTATCCTCAACCTCGGTCTTAATGACGAAGTAGCTGAAGGTATGGTAAAGAAAACCAACAATCCTCATTTCGTATATGACTCCTACCGCCGTTTCGTACAAATGTACGGTGACGTTGTACTCGGTATGAAGCCCGTCAATAAGACAGATATTGACCCCTTCGAGAAAATCATTGAAGAAGTAAAAGAGATTCGCCATATTGAACTTGATAAGGACCTCAATGTGGATGAACTTAAATTGCTTGTAGCTCGTTTCAAGACCGCTATCAAGGAGCAAACCGGTTCGGATTTCCCGACCAATCCTATTGAGCAACTCTGGGGCGCTATCTGCGCTGT
>DFEE01000021.1:121478-122268 GCA_002368645.1 Bacteroidales bacterium UBA3810 | reverse complement strand
TGGATGAACGAGCGTGCTATCCTTTATCGTAAGATGGAAGGTATCCCCGATGAATGGGGCACAGCCGTTAGCGTAATGGCGATGGTATTCGGTAATATGGGTGAGACCTCCGCTACCGGTGTATGCTTTAGCCGTGATGCTGCTACCGGTGAGGATATTTTCAACGGTGAGTATCTTGTTAATGCCCAAGGTGAGGACGTTGTAGCCGGTATCCGTACCCCGCAACAAATCACTATCGAGGGTTCACGTCGTTGGGCGGCTCTCCGTGGTATCAGTGAGGAAGAGCGCGCTTCTAAGTATCCTTCGATGGAAGAGGCTATGCCGACTCTCTACCAAGAGCTTAATACAATCCAACAGAAACTGGAGGACCACTATCGTGATATGCAAGACATGGAGTTCACCGTACAAGAAGGTAAACTCTGGATGCTCCAGACCCGTAACGGTAAACGTACCGGTACGGCAATGGTTAAGATTGCTATGGACCTCGTTAGACAAGGCGTTATCTCCGAGAAAGAAGCTATCTTGCGCTGCGAGCCGCAGAAACTGGATGAGCTCCTCCACCCCATCTTTGATAAGAAAGCCCTTGCTGCCGCTAAGGTTATCACACAAGGTCTGCCCGCTTCTCCGGGTGCTGCATGCGGTCAAATCGTATTCCACGCTGATGATGCACAGGCATGGCATAAAGACGGTCATAAGGTTATCATGGTCCGTATTGAGACTTCACCCGAAGACCTCGCCGGTATGTCTGCAGCCGAAGGTATTCTCACAGCTCGTGGCGGTATGACCTCTC